>NZ_JBVJND010000008.1:0-337642 GCF_055583825.1 Streptomyces sp. NPDC104367
ACGCCCGGTTACATTCCGAACCCGGAAGCTAAGCCTCACAGCGCCGATGGTACTGCAGGGGGGACCCTGTGGGAGAGTAGGACGCCGCCGAACAAATATTGGGAAAACCCCCGCATCTTTGATGCGGGGGTTTTCTGCGTTTACGGGTCTGTTCATGGAAAAGCGGCAGGCCCGTCGAGCGGGCCTGCCCTGGAAATCAGAGCCGGCCGGCCGCCTTCAGGGCCAGGTAAGCGTCAGCCAACGCGGGTGCGAGATCGTCGGGCGTCGCGTCCACGACCGTCACACCGTGCCGGCGCAGTTGCTCCGCGGTCCGGTGCCGTTCGGTCTGGGCCTGTGCAGCTGCCGCGGCCTCGTACACCGCGTCGGTGTCGCCGCGTGCCGCCGCCATACGGGCGATGTGCGGGTCGGCCACCGAGGCGAGCAGAACCGTGTGGCGCTGGGTCAGTTGCGGGAGCACCGGAAGCAGGCCCTGCTCGACCGGGGCCGCGTCGAGCGTGGTGAACAGGACGATCAGGGAACGGCGGGGAGCCGTACGCAGCGCCGTGCTCGTGAGGCCGCGCGCGTCCGTTTCGACGAGCTCGGGTTCGAGCGTGGCCATCGCGTTCACCAGGGACGGGAGCATGTCGCCCGCGGTGCGGCCCTGGACGAGGGCGCGGACCCGGCGGTCGTAGGCGAGCAGGTCCACGCGGTCGCCCGCGCGTGACGCGAGCGCCGCGAGGAGGAGCGCCGCGTCCATGGAAGCGTCCAGGCGCGGGGCGTCGCCGACTCGGCCTGCGGAGGTGCGGCCGGTGTCGAGGACCAGGAGGATGTGCCGGTCGCGTTCGGGACGCCAGGTGCGGACGGCGACCGTCGACTGCCGTGCCGTCGCGCGCCAGTCGATGGAGCGGGTGTCGTCGCCGGGAACGTACTCGCGCAGGCTGTCGAACTCGGTTCCCTCACCCCGGGTCAGGACGCTGGTGCGGCCGTCGAGTTCACGCAATCGGGCGAGTTTCGACGGCAGGTGCTTCCGGCTGGTGAACGGGGGCAGAACCCTTACGGTCCAGGGCACTTGGTGGCCGCCCTGGCGGGAGAACAGGCCCAGGGGACCGTAGGAGCGGATGGTGACGCGGTCCGCCTGGCGGTCGCCGCGGCGGGTGGGACGCAGCCGGGTCGTGACGCGTCGGCGTTCGCCGGGCGGGACGCTCAGGCGGTGCCGTGCGGCCTCGGTCTCCGTGCCGGGCTGCCAACTGCTGGGCGGCCAGCCGTCCCTGAGCCTGGCTCGGAGGAGGCGCCGGGACGGGTTGCTCACCGTCAGGGTCACGTCGGCGCTCTCGCCGAGGCGGGCGGACGTGTCACCGGAGCGGGCCAGCGCGAGGCGTCGTACCGGGGCCGCCAGGGCGTAGTCGCAGGCACAGGCCAGGGCCAGTGGGCCGTTGAAGGCGAGGATGCCCGTCCAGCTCGGTTCCCAGATGCCGATGGGGATCGATCCGAGGGCCGCGACGAGGGCGGCGCGTCCGGTGAGGGGCATCAGCGGGGGACCGGGACGTGGGCGAGGATCGCGTTGATGACCGAGTCGGCGGTCACGCCCTCCATCTCGGCCTCGGGCCGGAGTTGGACGCGGTGGCGGAGCGTGGGCAGGGCGAGGGCCTTGACGTCGTCGGGGATCACGTAGTCGCGGCCGGTCAGCCAGGCCCAGGCGCGTGCGGTGGCCAGCAGGGCGGTCGCGCCGCGCGGGGAGACGCCGAGGGTGAGGGAGGGCGACTCGCGGGTGGCGCGGCAGATGTCGACCACGTAGGCGGTGATCTCCGGGGAGACGGTCGTCTTGGCGACCGCCGCGCGGGCGGCTTCGAGGTCCGCCGGGCCCGCCACGGGGCGTACGCCGGCGGCGCGCAGGTCGCGCGGGTTGAAGCCCTCGGCGTGGCGGGTGAGGACGTCGATCTCGTCCTGGCGGGAGGGGAGCGGGATCGTCAGTTTGACCAGGAAGCGGTCGAGTTGGGCTTCGGGCAGCGGGTAGGTGCCCTCGTACTCGACGGGGTTCTGGGTGGCGGCGACCAGGAACGGCTCGGGGAGCGGGCGGGGGGTGCCGTCGACCGTGACCTGGCGTTCCTCCATGGCTTCGAGGAGGGACGACTGGGTCTTGGGCGGGGTGCGGTTGATCTCGTCCGCGAGGAGGAGGTTGGTGAAGACCGGGCCGGGCTGGAAGGAGAACTCGGCGGTGCGGGTGTCGTAGACGAGGGAGCCCGTGACGTCGCTCGGCATGAGGTCGGGGGTGAACTGGACTCGCTTGGTGTCCAGTTCGAGCGCGGAGGCGAGGGTGCGGACGAGCAGCGTCTTGGCGACTCCCGGGACCCCTTCGAGCAGGACGTGGCCGCGGCACAGGAGGGCGACGACGAGGCCGGTGACGGCGGGGTCCTGGCCGACCACGGCTTTGGCGATCTCGGCGCGCAGGGCTTCCAGGGAGGCCCGGGCGTCGGCCGGGTTCCCGCTGGTCCCGGCGTTGTCAGTGGTCGGGTCCATCATGGACGGCGTACCTCTCTTTCGAGGGCGTCGAGTTGGTCGGTGAGGGCGATGAGGGCCGAGTCGTCGCCGGGTGGCGGCCCGAAGAGCAGGGCGTGCAGGGACTGTCCGTCGCCGTGCAGGTGGGCGGAGAGGGCGGGGAGCAGGGCCTCGGGCGCGTGCGCCTGGGTGACGGGGACGCCTACGAGGGGGGCGAGGCGGGTGCGGGCGGTGGAGCGGAGCGCGGCGGCCGCGCGGTCGCGGGCGTTGGCCTTGCGGTAGAGGCGGGCGCGGCCTTCGACGGTCTCGGAGGCGCGGATCGCCACGGGGAGTCTCTCGGGCACGAGCGGGCCGAGGCGGCGCGCCCGCCAGCAGGCGGCGAGGGCCGCGGCCAGGAAGAGCTGGAGCGTGCCCCAGAGCCAGCCGGAGGGGAGCAGGTCGAAGAGGCTCTGCTGGTCGTCCGTGCCGGTGGTCGAGGAGTCGGAGAGCGAGGGGAGGTACCAGACCAGATGGGGGCGGGAGCCGAGGAGCTGGAGGGCGAGGGAGGCGTTGCCCTGCTCGTCGAGACGGTCGTTGAGCAGGATGTCGGGCGCGCCGAGGACGACGGTGTCGCCGCCTCCGGAGGCGGCCGGGACGCGGATCAGCGTGGCCAGGCGCTGGCTGGGGTAGCAGGAGTCCGCGTTCAGGTGGGTGGTGGTGTAGCGGATGCCGCCGGTGTCGGCGCTGCCCGCGCGCCGGGCCTCGGCCAGGTCGCAGTGCGGGGCGAGCGTGGACCTGAGGCTGGTGGCGGGGTCGGCGGTGACGCCGGGGACGAGTCGCTCGACGGACGAGCTGCCGGCGGCGACCAGGACGGTGCGGCCGCCCGATCCGGCCGTCGAGGCCCGCAGCCGGGTCTGCTGGCGCGGGGTCAGCAGGTCGGGGACGGCGACGAGCAGCGTGGTGTCGCGGCCGGCCGCGGCGCGGGCCGCGGAGAGGGTGGTGACCACGCGGGTGTCCACGCCCCGGTCGGCGAGGAGTTCGGCGACGGCGCGGCTGCCGTACGGGTCGGCGGAGCGCGGGTCGAGGTCGCCGTGCCTGGCGTCGGAGCGGATGGCGGCGATGGCGACGGCTCCGGCCAGGAGGAGCACCGCGGCCAGGACGATGCCCCGGGTGCGGGTCCACACCTGGCGGCCGGTGGGCGCGGTGGAGGTGGTGGGGGCGGCCGGGAGCGTGGTGCCGGTGGTCATTCGGCGGCTCCCGGGCGGGTGTGGTGGGCGGTGCCGGCCAGGACCGGCTTGGCGCGTTCCAGGTCGCGGTCGAGTTCGGCGACACGGTCGTACGACGTCCGGGTCGCCCTGCGGCCGCCGTACGTGACGTCGTCGAACTCCCGGGCCGCGGCGCGCAGCCGGTCGGTGTGCGCGGGCAGGGCGCGGCCCGCCTCGGCGGCGGCCTCGTCGGCGGTGCGGCCGGGGCGGACGTCGAGCAGGGCGCGTTCCTCTAGGGCGCGGACGATGCCGCGCATGCGTTCCTGGAGGGCCTGGTTCCAGTGGCCCTGGGCGGCGTGGGCCTCGGCGGCCGCGCGGTGTTCGGCGGCGCTGCGGGGGCGGTCGTCGAACAGGGCCGGGGTGGAGACGGGCTGCCGGCGTGGGCTGCCCAGGCGCCACCACAGGGCGGCCAGGACGGCGACGACGGCCAGCACCACGGCGACGAGGCCCAGCGTGCCGCCCGGTGTCGCGGACGCGGCGGCGGAGAACAGGCGGTCGACCCAGTCCAGGACGGCGCTCAGGGCGCGCTGGAACAGTCCGGGGTCGTTCTCGTGGTACATCCGCTTGGACAGTTCGCGCCGGGCCGCCTCGCGCGCGGGGTCGCGTGGGATGGTCACGGGCGGTTCGTCGCCCGATCCGGTCAGCGACAGTAAGCCGGTGCCCTGGGCCCGCAGCAGGCCGTGTACGGCCTCGGCGGCGGTGTGCGGCAGGGCCGTCGGCACCGCTGTGAGAACTCCCCCCGTCAGGCTCACCCCGTCAGCTCCCCGGGACGGGGCCGGGGGTGGCGGTGCCGTGGTCCTCGACGCCGGCGGCGCGGGCCAGTTCGAGGTCGAGGGCCTCGCGGCGGATGCGCTGGTCGATGTAGAGGAGCACGGTGACGCCCGCGTTGATCGGGAAGGTGAGCATGGAGCCGATCACCGCGCCGATCCCGCTGATGACGAGGAACGTCCAGCCGACGTCGCCGCTGGTGTTCTCCAGGAAGCCGGAGAAGCTGTCGCCGCCGAGGAGCGCGGCGAGCACGGTGAAGGGGATGACGGCGAGCGACGAGACGATGTTGGCGATGATCGTGGCCAGGATCTGGATGCCGAAGACCCGCCACCACGAGCCGCGGACCAGCTTGGCGGAGCGGCCGAGGGACTTGATGATGCCCTGCTTCTCCAGCATCAGGGCGGGCGAGGCCAGGGAGAAGCGGATCATCAGCCACACGGCGACGACGAACGCGGCGAGGATGCCGAGGACGAGCAGGCCGGCGATGGCGTCGTCGGGGCCTCCGGCGATCGCGACGACGATGCCGGGGAGTGCGCCGACGAGCAGGACGCCGAACGCGATCAGCCCGGTCAGGACGATGAGGCCGAACAGCCTGACGACCTGCGGGCGGGCGTCGCGCCAGGCCTCGCCGATGGTCACGGACCGGCCGAGGACGGCTCGGCTGGTGACGGTGGTGAGCAGGGCGGTGGCGATGATGGTGCCGACCATGGTGATCAGCAGGACGGCGCCCGAGCTGACCATGACCTCGCCCGCGGCGCGGCTCACCTCGCTGAGGGTGGCGCTGGGGTCGCTGAGGACGTCGGTGGTCTCGGTGTCGTTCAGGACGAGGCCCTGGAGCAGGATCACCGCGACCTCGGTGACGACGGCGACCGTCAGCGAGATGCCGAGGACCGTGCGCCAGTAGGCGCGCATGGTGGAGACGGCGCCGTCGAGGATCTCGCCGACGCCGAGCGGGCGCAGCGGGATCACGCCGGGCTTGGCCGCGGGCGGGGGACCGCCCCAGCCGCCGCCCCAGGCTCCGTATCCGCCGGGCGGGCCGTAGCCGCCGGGGCCACCGGGGCCGCCGTAGCCCCCGCCGGGGGGCCGGCCGCCCCAGCCGGGGCCGGGGGGCGGTGGCGGCGGTGCCTGGCCCGGTGCCGGGGCGCCGGTGGGCGCGGACCACTGGCCGGGTGGCGGCTGCTCCTTCGACCAGTTCGGGCCGGCGCCCTGCGGGTCGGGGCCCGGCTGCTCGGCGGGGACGGGGCGGTCGGCGGGTTCGGACGCGCCGGGTTCCCGCCCGTCGGACGGGGCGGATCCGGGCGAGGCCCAGCCCGGAGTGTCGTTCATCGAAGCTCCTTCACGGTGCCCGTCCGCGGTCGCGGCAGCAGGTTGGCTGCCATCGTGCCATGGGGCCGTCGCCCGGTGACCGGCCGCGGTATGGGCGCTGCACCTTCAATTGTCCGCGGGATACGGGGCAGACTGACCGCATGGCTGATCAGTACGCGCAAACCGGCGAGGACAAGAGGCCGACGGGGATACCTGCCCTGCGATGGGAGGAGCCGCCGGAAGGTCCCGTGGTGGTCCTTCTCGACCAGACCAGACTGCCGGCCGAAGAGGTCGAGCTGGTGTGCACGGACGCGTCGGCGCTGGTGGAGGCGATCCGGTCGCTCGCGGTGCGCGGTGCGCCGTTGCTCGGGATCGCGGGGGCGTACGGGGTCGCGCTCGCCGCCGCGCGGGGCTTCGACGTGGACGAGGCCGCGACGGCGCTGGCGGGTGCCCGGCCCACGGCCGTGAACCTGTCCGTCGGGGTGCGCAGGGCCGTGGCGGCCTACCGGGCCGCGGCGGGCGGGGGAACCGGCACCCGGGCGGCGGCCGCGGCCGCGCTGGACGCGGCGCGGGCGCTGCACCGGGAGGACGCCGAGGCCAGTGTCCGGATGGCCGGGCACGGGCTGGCGCTCCTGGAGGAGCTGCTGCCCGGCGGCGGGCACCGGATCCTCACCCACTGCAACACCGGTTCGCTGGTGTCGGGAGGGGAGGGCACGGCGTTCGCGGTGGCCCTCCGCGCGCACCGGGCGGGGCGGCTGAGGCGGCTCTGGGTGGACGAGACGCGTCCGCTGCTGCAGGGTGCCCGGCTCACGGCGTACGAGGCGGCGCGCAGCGGTATGGCGTACACCCTGCTCACCGACAACGCGGCCGGTTCGCTGTTCGCGGCGGGCGAGGTGGACGCGGTGCTGATCGGGGCGGACCGGATCGCGGCCGACGGGTCGGTGGCGAACAAGGTGGGCAGCTATCCGCTCGCGGTGCTCGCGCGGTACCACCATGTGCCGTTCGTCGTGGTGGCGCCGGTGACGACGGTGGATCCGCAGACACCGGACGGGGCGTCCATCGAGGTGGAGCAGCGCCCGGGGTACGAGGTGACCGAGATCGCGGCGCCGCAGGCTGCGGGAGCGGGGAGCGGGGTTCCGGTGGCACCGCTGGGAACCCAGGCCTACAACCCGGCGTTCGACGTGACGCCGCCCGAGCTGGTGACGGCGATCGTCACCGAGGAGGGTGTCGTCTCGCCGGTCACGGCCGAGGCCCTCGCCGAGCTGTGCGCCAGGTCGCGCCGGGCGGTCACCGGCTGAGGTCCGCGGGCGCCGCAGGCTTCGCAGGTTCCGCAGGCCGGGCCACGTCGGTGACGCAGCGTGTCCGCCGGGTGTCCGAGCGTCCCCCTGGGCTCCGTTCGGCGCGGCGGACTGCCCTCACCGGCGTCAATGTCGGAGGACGGGGCAGACAGTGACCGTCCGGTACGACTAAGGTCACAGGCCGGTGAGCCTGATCACCTGCGCCACCTTCACTGTTATGAGAATGGGATGATGTCGTTTATGAAGGGACGAGTCCTTGTCGTCGACGACGACACCGCACTGGCCGAGATGCTCGGCATCGTGCTGCGTGGTGAAGGTTTTGAGCCGTCTTTCGTAGCCGACGGTGACAAGGCGCTGGCCGCTTTCCGGGAGACCAAGCCCGACCTGGTGCTGCTGGACCTGATGCTGCCCGGCCGGGACGGTATCGAGGTGTGCCGCCTGATCAGGGCGGAGTCCGGGGTGCCGATCGTGATGCTCACGGCGAAGAGCGACACCGTCGACGTGGTCGTGGGCCTGGAGTCGGGCGCCGACGACTACATCGTGAAGCCGTTCAAGCCGAAGGAGCTGGTGGCCCGGATCCGGGCCAGGCTGCGGAGGTCGGAGGAGCCGGCGCCGGAGCAGCTCGCCATAGGTGACCTGGTCATCGACGTGGCCGGGCATTCGGTGAAGCGGGACGGGCAGTCGATCGCGCTGACCCCGCTGGAGTTCGACCTGCTGGTCGCGCTCGCCCGCAAGCCGTGGCAGGTGTTCACGCGTGAGGTGCTCCTGGAGCAGGTCTGGGGCTACCGGCACGCGGCGGACACCCGTCTCGTCAACGTTCACGTCCAGCGGCTGCGCTCCAAGGTCGAGAAGGACCCGGAGCGGCCGGAGATCGTGGTGACCGTCCGTGGTGTCGGATACAAGGCCGGACCCAGCTGACATGTCCGGTGACAGTGCCGCTTCGGCCCCCGGCCGGTCCGGGGACCGTCCGGAGCGGCCTGTCGGCGGGAAGAGGCCCGGTTCGGGCTGGCGGCTGCTCTTCGAGGGCGGTCTGCTCCAGGGCGGCGTCCAGGGCAGCCCGGTGCTGCGCCTGTTCGTGCGCTGGGTGCGGCGGCCGCTGCTGCCGGTCATGCGGCTGTGGCGGCGCAACATCCAGCTCAAGGTCGTCGTCACGACCCTGCTGATGTCGCTGGGCGTCGTACTGCTGCTCGGCTTCGTCGTCATCGGGCAGGTGCGCAACGGCCTGCTGGACGCGAAGGTGAAGGCCTCGCAGAGCCAGGCCACCGGCGGGTTCGCCGTGGCCAAGCAGAAGGCCGACGAGGCCGCGAGCGGCACCGGTGACACCACCGAGACGGCGGACGGGCGGCTGTCGCAGAACCTCACCTCGTGGATGAGCGACCTCGTGGAGTCCCTGTCCAGCGGTGGCCAGGGCGCCTTCGACGTGGTGACGCT
This sequence comes from Streptomyces sp. NPDC104367, assembly GCF_055583825.1. Taxonomy (NCBI): domain Bacteria; kingdom Bacillati; phylum Actinomycetota; class Actinomycetes; order Kitasatosporales; family Streptomycetaceae; genus Streptomyces; species Streptomyces sp. NPDC104367. The sequence goes on from NZ_JBVJND010000008.1 coordinate 8,522, forward strand.
GCCCGCGGGCGACAACAACAGCGGCGGCGGCCGAGGCCCGCGTGCCTCCGGCCAGGTCGACCCGACGGCCAGCGTCCCCGACGACCTGCGCACCCGGATCAACGGCAGCACGACGGCCGCGCAGAGCTACACCCGGATCATCTACAAGGACAGCGACAAGGAGTCGCAGCCCGCGCTCGTCATCGGCAAGCAGGTCAACGACCCGAACAACGACCCGTACGAGCTGTACTACCTCTTCCCGCTCACGCAGGAGGAGAAGTCCCTGAGCCTGGTCAAGGGCACGCTGGCGACCGCCGGCCTGTTCGTCGTCGTACTCCTCGGGGCCATCGCCTGGCTCGTCGTACGGCAGGTCGTCACGCCCGTGCGGATGGCGGCCGGGATCGCCGAGCGGCTGTCGGCGGGGCGGCTCCAGGAGCGGATGAAGGTCACCGGCGAGGACGACATCGCGCGTCTGGGCGAGGCCTTCAACAAGATGGCGCAGAACCTCCAGCTCAAGATCCAGCAGCTGGAGGACCTGTCGCGGATGCAGCGCCGGTTCGTGTCCGACGTCTCGCACGAGCTGCGCACGCCGCTGACGACCGTGCGGATGGCGGCCGACGTCATCCACGAGGCCCGCGAGGACTTCGACCCGATCACCGCGCGGTCCGCGGAACTCCTCGCCGACCAGCTGGACCGGTTCGAGTCGCTGCTCGCCGACCTGCTGGAGATCAGCCGCTTCGACGCGGGCGCGGCGGCGCTGGAGGCCGAGCCGATAGACCTCAGGGAGGTCGTGCGGCGGGTGGTCAGCGGGGCCGAGCCGCTCGCGGAGCGCAAGGGCACGCACATACGCGTGGTCGGCGATCTGCAGCCCGTGGTCGCCGAGGCGGACGCCCGGCGCCTGGAGCGGGTGCTGCGCAACCTGGTCGTCAACGCCGTGGAGCACGGCGAGGGCAAGGACGTCGTCGTCAAGCTGGCGTCGGCCGGCGGCGCGGTCGCGGTCGCGGTGCGCGACTACGGGGTCGGGCTCAAGCCCGGCGAGGCGACCCGGGTCTTCAGCCGCTTCTGGCGGGCGGACCCGGCACGCGCGCGTACCACCGGCGGTACGGGACTGGGGCTGTCGATCGCCCTGGAGGACGCGCGGCTGCACGGCGGCTGGCTCCAGGCGTGGGGGGAGCCGGGCGGCGGCTCGCAGTTCCGGCTGACGCTGCCGAGGACCGCGGACGAGCCGTTGCGGGGCTCGCCGATACCCCTGGAGCCCAAGGACTCCCGGCGCAACCGGGGGCTCGACGGCGCCGGTCTGCCCAGTGGCGGCGAGGGCAAGCGGGCGACCGTCCCGGTGCAGCCCGGCGGCCAGACGTCGTCGCTGGCCCCGATGACGCAGCGGCTGCCCGCCGCGACCCCGACCGCCGATCCGACCGCGCTGCCCGGCAACGGCGCGCGCGTGGTGCCCCGGCCCACCGGGGGCGCACGGCGCCAGGAGAGCACGCCCGAGACCGGCACGGCGAACGACGGGAGCGTCGCCGGGCCGGAGGAGTCGAACAAGCCAGGGGAGGCATTTCGTGGGCGCTGACCGCGAGGGGAGCGCCCGGCGCAGACCGGTGCGCGCGGTGGCGTTCGCCGCCTGCGGGGCCGTCCTGCTGACGGGCTGCGCCTCCATGCCGGACAGCGGCGACATGCGGGACGTCGAGTCCACGCCGCGGCAGGACACGCAGGTGCGGGTCTTCGCCATGCCGCCGCAGCAGGACGCCTCGGCCACGGAGATCGTGCAGGGCTTCCTGGAGGCGCTGACCAGCGACGATCCGAACTACGACACGGCGCGCAAGTACCTGACCACGGCCGCCGCGAAGACCTGGCGGCCCGAGTCGCAGGCCACGGTGCTGTCGAACGGGCCGAGCATCCAGACGGACCCGCGCCCGGCCGGCCGCGAGGACACGGACAGCATCACCTACTCGCTCCAGGGCAGCCGGGAGGCGACCGTCGACGCGGAGCAGGCGTACACGCCCGCGGACGGGTCGTACCGCCGGACGGTGCACCTGACGAAGGACGACAAGAGCGGGCAGTGGCGGATCGACTCGCTGCCCCAGGGCGTCGTGATGGGAAAGTCGGACTTCCAGCGCAACTACACGTCCGTCGACAAGTACTACTTCGCCTCGGGCACCTCGGCCGGGGAGACCGGGCAGCCGGTCGCGGTCGCCGATCCGGTGTTCGTGCGCAGCCGGGTGGACCCGACCACGCAGCTGGTGCGTTCGCTGCTCAACGGCCCCACCGCCTGGCTCGGCCCGGTGGTGCGGTCGAGCTTCCCGACCGGCGCGGCGCTGCGGAAGGGCGTGTCCGGGCTGACCCCCGACGACCAGAACCGGCTCACCGTGCCGCTGAACCTCAAGGCCTCCAGGATCGGCCTGAGCAGGTGCAACGAGATGGCGACCCAGCTGCTGTTCACGCTGCGGAACCTGACCCCCACGGTGGACTCGGTCGCCCTGCAGTCCGTCAACGGCACCCGGATGTGCGACGTCGACGAGGACCAGGCCGTGACGACCGCCTGGCGTGCCTCCGACAAGCGGCCCGACTACCTGTACTTCCTCGACAGCAAGCACCGGCTGGTCCGGATGACGACCACCGGCACCGGCACCAGCGCGGTCGCCGTACCCGGCCCCTTCGGCGCGGGCACCAAGGCGCTGCGGTCGGTGGCGGTCGCCCGCGACGAGCGCACCGCGGCCGGGGTCGGCAGCGACGGCAAGTCGCTGTACGTCACCTCGCTCGCGTCGGACGGCGCGCTCGGCGACGCCGTGCTGACCAGTCACGGCGCGAGTGACGCCGACCGTCTGACGGCCCCGAGCTGGGACGCCCGCGGCGATCTGTGGGTGGCCGACCGCGACCCCGACAAGCCGCAGCTGTACATGCTGGCGCAGGGCGTGGGCGAGCCGCTGGCCGTGCAGATCCCCGAGCTGAACGGCCGCGTCGAGGACGTGCGGGTCGCCGCCGACGGGGTGCGGATCGCCCTCGTCGTGGAGAAGGACGGCAAGCAGTCGCTGCTCGTCGGGCGGATCGAGCGCACCAGGTCCGACGACCAGCAGGAGGTCTCGGTCCTCGAACTGCGTTCCGCCACGCCCGGCTCCGAGGAGGTCACCGCGATGTCCTGGGCCGGGGACAGCCGGCTGGTGGTGGTCGGGCGCGAGCAGGGCGGGGTGCAGCAGACGCGGTACGTCCAGGTCGACGGCTCCACGCCGGACGGACCGGCGCCGGCCGCCCTGACCGGTGTGCTGGCGATCGCCGCGTCCGAGGACGACCGGGTGCCGCTGGTCGCCGACTCGCAGGACGACGGGATCGTCCGGCTGCCGTCCGGGGCGCAGTGGCAGAAGGTGATCAAGGACGGCTCCGCGCCGGTCTACCCGGGCTGAGCGCGGCGGTTCCGCGGGCGGCCGCGCTCCGGGCGGCCGTTCTCGCGGCAACCGCTCCCCGGGCGCTGTTCTCCGCTGGGGCGTCGGCTGCTTCATCCATGTGGGTGATGCGCGGTGCGGGGTGGCCGGAGTTGTCCACAGGCGGTTCTCCACAGGGGTGGCCGGTCCGGTCGGGCGTTGGCACAGTGGGCGCATGCGGGGGTGGTGGCAGGACCTCACCGACCTGGTGCTCCCGGCCGAGTGCGGAGGCTGCGGGACGCCTCGCACGGTGCTCTGTGCCGAGTGCCGTGCCGCCCTGAGCGGGGCCGTACCGCGCCGGGTGCGGCCGGTGCCGGAGCCGCCGGGGCTGCCGGCGGTGTACGCGGCGGCGCCGTACGCGGACGAGGTGCGGGCGGCTCTCCTCGGTCACAAGGAGCGCGGCGCGCTGGCGCTCACCGGGGCCCTGGGCGCGGCTCTGGCGGGCGCGGTGCGGGCCGGGCTGCTGGACGGCGGCGGGGACGGCGGCGGGCGGGCCGGCACGCCTGTGCTGCTCGTCCCGGTGCCGTCCGCGCCCTGGGCGGTGCGGGCGCGGGGACACGATCCGGTGCGGCGGACGGCTCTCGCGGCGGCCGCCGGGCTGCGGCGCGGCGGCACGCCGGCCCGGGTAGTGCCGGTGCTGCGGCAGCGGCGGGCGGTGGCCGACCAGACGGGGCTCAACTCGCGCGAGCGGCTGGCCAATCTCGCGGGCGCGCTGGAGGTGACGGAGGCCGGTGTCCCGCTGCTCGCCGGTGGCCGGGTCGTCCTCGTCGACGACCTCGTCACCACGGGCGCCTCGCTGGCGGAGGCGGCGCGTGCGGTACGGGAGGCGACGGGGGCCGCGCGGCCCGGGACGGCGGCAGCCGGAACGGGGGCAGCCGGAACAGGGGCTGTGTATCGGCGCGATGCCTGGGAAGGAAGGGAGGAACGGACGGCCGGAGCGAGGGAACGACAGGCGAAGTGGACACGGGACGCGGCGGGAATCGTCGAGGCGAGCGCTCTCACGTGGCCGATCCGTGCGGCCGTGGTCGCTGCCACGCCGGATTCTTTCGAAAAGAACCGGAACTGACCGTGAAGTTGCGTCGTTGCAGCTAGTGACAGGGTCAATTCACCTGAATGGAGGTACGCATCAGTAGAGGGTGACGACATCCGTCCAGGCGAGATATGTTCGGTTGTGAGGGAAAGCCGCAGGCCATACCTCCCATATCCGAATGCCGTGGCGCGGGTTTTCCGCAATCATCACGGTGCTGGGGTGCAGATCTCGCCCATGGGGGAGGAGGAGGTGAAGTCACCGAGTCCGAGGCTCCGGGGATCACCGGAGTCGGGTGTGCAAAAGGGAGATGCTCCGCCTGTGGAGCGGAGCGATCCGGGAACGGAGTTCTGCGTGGACATCGTCGTCAAGGGCCGCAAGACCGAGGTGCCCGAGCGGTTCCGCAAGCACGTGGCCGAGAAGCTGAAGCTGGAGAAGATCCAGAAGCTCGACGGCAAGGTGATCAGCCTCGACGTCGAGGTGTCCAAGGAGCCCAACCCCCGACAGGCCGACCGTTGCGACCGAGTGGAGATCACGCTCCGCTCCCGCGGTCCGGTGATCCGGGCGGAGGCAGCGGCCAGTGACCCGTACGCGGCACTCGACCTGGCGGCGGAGAAGCTGGACGCGCGGCTGCGCAAGCAGCACGACAAGCGGTACTCGCGACGCGGCGCGCGGCGGATCTCGGCCGCCGAGGTCCCCGACCACGTGCCCGGCGCGGCGACGCTCGACGTGAACGGCACCCCCGTCCACGCCGACGACATGGACGCGGTCCCCACCAAGAAGATGGGCTCCCTGGAGGTCCAGGGCGAAGGCCCCCTCGTCGTCCGCGAGAAGACGCACGTCGCCGCCCCGATGAGCCTCGACCAGGCCCTCTACGAGATGGAACTGGTCGGACACGACTTCTACCTGTTCGTCGACTCCGAGACCAAGGAGCCGAGTGTCGTCTACCGGCGGCACGCGTACGACTACGGCGTGATCCACCTCAACACGGACCCGATGGTCGCCACCCCGGCGCAACCGCCCGCGGCGGGAGGCACGCTGGGCGGCTGACCCGGTCGGCAGACGGCTGAGCCCGTGCCCCTGGAAGCGTGTGTGCGCCCCCAGGGGCACCGGTGTGCGACCACTTCGCGCCCCACTCTGTCACCGCGGTGTCGTCCGGGCATGGAATCATGGCCTCACCGGCCCAACCGGTGGGCCGCTGCCTTGGGTTGGCGATGGCACAGGACCACAGGCCACAGCCTTCAGGGGGAGGAACGATGGCGGACAGCTTCGGACCGATGCGACACGGGGACGCCGACGGCGGCGTCGTCGGCATGGGCCCGGACGCGGGCGGCACCTCACGCGCGGAGCCGATCAGAGTCCTGGTCGTGGACGACCATGCCCTCTTCCGCCGCGGTCTGGAGATCGTGCTGGCGGCCGAGGAGGACATCCAGGTCGTCGGGGAGGCGGGCGACGGCGCCGAGGCCGTGGACAAGGCCGCCGACCTGCTGCCCGACATCGTGCTGATGGACGTCCGCATGCCCAAGCGCGGCGGTATCGAGGCCTGCACCTCCATCAAGGAGGTCGCGCCCAGCGCGAAGATCATCATGCTGACGATCAGCGACGAGGAGGCCGACCTCTACGACGCGATCAAGGCGGGCGCGACCGGATACCTCCTCAAGGAGATCTCGACCGACGAGGTGGCCACCGCCATTCGCGCGGTCGCCGACGGGCAGTCGCAGATCAGCCCGTCCATGGCGTCGAAACTCCTCACCGAGTTCAAGTCGATGATCCAGCGCACCGACGAGCGCCGGCTGGTGCCGGCGCCGCGGCTCACCGACCGCGAGCTCGAAGTGCTGAAACTCGTCGCGACGGGGATGAACAACCGCGATATCGCGAAGGAGCTGTTCATCTCCGAGAACACCGTGAAGAACCACGTGCGCAACATCCTGGAGAAGCTCCAGCTGCACTCCAGGATGGAGGCGGTGGTCTACGCGATGCGGGAGAAGATCCTGGAGATCCGCTGACCCCGGTCAGCGCAGCGCGGCGATCAGGGCGCGGGTCACCTCCCGGACGAGGGGCTCGCGCAGCTCGGGGGCGTCCACCCGCTCCACCCGGACCGTCATGCAGTCCACCCAGCTCGCCGCCTCGACCAGTGCCTCCGCCACCGCCGGGACCGCCTTCGGACCGTCCAGGGTGACCTGCCGGGCCACCAGGACCCCGCCGGCCTCGCGCGCCGGGTCCACCCGCCCCACCAGACGCCCGCCGGCCAGCACCGGCATCGCGAAGTAGCCGTGCACCCGCTTCGGCTTCGGGACGTAGGCCTCCAGGCGGTGGGTGAAACCGAAGATCCGCTCGGTGCGCGCCCGGTCCCAGATCAGGGAGTCGAAGGGCGACAGCAGGGTCGTGCGGTGCCGCCCGCGCGGGGGCGCGGCCAGGGCCGCGGGGTCCGCCCAGGCCGGTTTCGACCAGCCCTCCACCTCCACCGGGACCAGGCCCGAGTCGGCGATCACCGCGTCGACCTGCTCGCCCTTGAGCCGGTGGTAGTCGGCGATGTCCGCGCGCGTGCCCACCCCCAGCGACTGCCCGGCCAGAGCGACCAGGCGGCGCAGGCACTCGGCGTCGTCCAGCTCGTCGTGCAGCAGTTCGGCCGGGACCGCGCGCTCGGCGAGGTCGTACACCCGCTTCCAGCCGCGCCGCTGCACGCACACCACCTCGCCGTACATCAGCGCGCGCTCCACGGCGACCTTGGTGCCGGACCAGTCCCACCACTCGCTGGTCTTCTTCGCGCCGCCCAACTCCGTCGCGGTCAGCGGTCCTTCGGTGCGCAGCTGCTTGATGACCTGGTCGTAGACGCCCTCGGGGAGTTCGTGGCCCCAGTGCGGGCGGCCGCGGTAGGCCCGGCGGCGGAACGCGAAGTGCGGCCACTCCTCGATGGGGAGGATGCAGGCCGCGTGCGACCAGTACTCGAAGGCGTGGGTGTCCTCCCAGTAGGCGGCCTCGACGGTCCTGCGGCCGACCGAGCCGAGGCGGGCGTACGGGATGAGCTCGTGGGAGCGGGCGAGGACCGAGATGGTGTCGAGCTGGACCGCGCCGAGGTGGCGGAGCACACCGCGGACACCCGAACGGCGGTCGGGGGCGCCGAGGAAGCCTTGTGCCCGCAGGGCGATGCGGCGGGCTTCGTCCGCCGAGAGGGCGGTGGTGGGGCGCGGCAGGGTCGTCATGGCCGGGACGATAGACGGTGCCACTGACAGTCCGGCGTGAGCTGCGGACTCATTCCTGCGAGGGGGCCGGCAGATAGGGCGCGGCCGAGGGCAGGCCCAGGTCCGAGGGGAGCAGCGAGCCCACCCAGCAGTCGCGTCGTACGCCCTTGTTGTTGAGGCAGGAGCGCAGGGTGCCCTCGACGGTGAAACCGGCGTGCTCGGCGACCGCGCGGGAGGCGTGGTTGCCGACCTCGGCACGCCATTCGACGCGGTCGATCGACATCCGGGTGAAGGCCCAGTGGGCGGCCGCGAGGGTGGCCTCGGCGGTGTAGCCGTGGCCGCGGTGCTCCTTGGCGGTCCAGAAGCCGACCTCGGCCGCGCCCAGCGAGCGCATGGTCAGGGCGAGCATGCCGGCCAGCGCGCCCGCGGGCACGAAGACGCCGAAGGTGAACATCGAGCCCTCCAGCCAGCCGTCCGGTACCACCTGCTCGGTGAAACTGCGGGCGTGCTCCGGGAGGTAGGGCGAGGGAATCGTCGTCCAGCGCTGGATGTCGGGATCCTGGGCGGCCGCGTACACCGCTTCGGTGTCCTGCGGGCCGACCGTGCGCAGCAGGAGACGGGGGGTGGTGAGCGTGACGGGTTCCATCGGCCGATTCTGCTCGGCCGGGCCCCGGACACGCCATCGGATTCGCGTTCCGTGAGCGCGTGATCACATTTCGCGCAATTCCTCGGTCCGGTGCGGCACTATCCGCGGGCCCCGGCCGTTGTCCCGTGTGAAGCGACAGGCTCCCGGAGCCCCCGGGAAAGAGGCGGAGGGTCCTGGGGTCGACAGGCCTCCCGGGGCGGCCGTGTCCTCGCATACGATGGCCGTTGCTCAGTACGTCAAATGGAAACCGACCGTCCCAGGCCCGACCGGCAAGGAGACAAACCCCCGTGTCCGTCCTCTCGAAGATCATGCGTGCAGGCGAAGGCAAGATCCTGCGCAAGCTGCACCGCATCGCGGACCAGGTCAACTCCATCGAAGAGGACTTCGTCGACCTCTCCGACGCCGAGCTGCGGGCCCTCACCGATGAGTACAAGCAGCGCTACGAAGACGGCGAGACCCTCGACGACCTGCTCCCCGAGGCGTTCGCGACCGTCCGCGAGGCCGCCAAGCGCGTCCTCGGCCAGCGTCACTACGACGTGCAGATCATGGGTGGCGCCGCCCTCCACCTCGGCTACGTCGCCGAGATGAAGACCGGTGAGGGCAAGACCCTCGTCGGCACCCTGCCCGCGTACCTCAACGCGCTGGCCGGCAAGGGCGTCCACCTCATCACGGTCAACGACTACCTGGCCGAGCGCGACTCCGAGATGATGGGCCGCGTCCACAAGTTCCTGGGCCTCGAGGTCGGCTGCATCCTCGCCAACATGACCCCGGCCCAGCGTCGCGAGCAGTACTCGGCCGACATCACGTACGGCACGAACAACGAGTTCGGTTTCGACTACCTGCGCGACAACATGGCGTGGGCCCAGGACGAGCTCGTCCAGCGCGGCCACAACTTCGCCATCGTCGACGAGGTCGACTCCATCCTGGTCGACGAGGCCCGTACGCCGCTGATCATCTCCGGCCCGGCCGACCAGGCCACCAAGTGGTACGGCGACTTCGCCAAGCTGGTCCTGCGCCTGAAGAAGGGCGAGGTGGGCAACCCGCTCAAGGGCCAGGAGGAGACCGGCGACTACGACGTCGACGAGAAGAAGCGCACCGTCGCCATCCACGAGGCCGGTGTCTCCAAGGTCGAGGACTGGCTGGGCATCGACAACCTCTACGAGTCGGTGAACACGCCTCTGGTGGGCTACCTGAACAACGCCATCAAGGCGAAGGAGCTCTTCAAGAAGGACAAGGACTACGTCGTCCTCGACGGCGAGGTCATGATCGTCGACGAGCACACCGGCCGTATCCTCGCCGGCCGCCGCTACAACGAGGGCATGCACCAGGCGATCGAGGCGAAGGAAGGGGTGGACATCAAGGACGAGAACCAGACGCTCGCCACGATCACCCTCCAGAACTTCTTCCGCCTCTACAAGCGCCACGACCACAACGGCAAGGAACAGCCCGGCCTGTCCGGCATGACCGGTACGGCCATGACCGAGGCCGCCGAGTTCCACCAGATCTACAAGCTCGGCGTGGTCCCGATCCCGACGAACAGGCCGATGGTCCGCAAGGACCAGTCGGACCTGATCTACCGCACCGAGGTCGCCAAGTTCGAGGCGGTCGTCGACGACATCGCGGAGAAGCACGAGAAGGGCCAGCCGATCCTGGTCGGCACGACCTCCGTCGAGAAGTCGGAGTACCTCTCGCAGCAGCTCTCCAAGCGCGGTATCCAGCACGAGGTGCTCAACGCCAAGCACCACGAGCGCGAGGCGTCGATCGTCGCGCAGGCCGGCCGCCGGGGCGCTGTGACGGTGGCCACCAACATGGCCGGCCGTGGTACGGACATCAAGCTCGGCGGCAACCCCGAGGACCTCGCCGAGGCGGAGCTGCGCCAGCGCGGCCTCGACCCCGAGGAGCACATCGAGGAGTGGGCGCACGCGCTGCCGGCCGCCCTGGAGAAGGCCCAGCAGGCGGTCAAGGCGGAGTTCGAGGAGGTCAAGGACCTCGGCGGGCTCTACGTCCTCGGCACCGAGCGGCACGAGTCGCGCCGGATCGACAACCAGCTGCGCGGCCGTTCCGGCCGTCAGGGCGACCCCGGTGAGTCCCGTTTCTACCTCTCCCTCGGCGACGACCTGATGCGCCTGTTCAAGGCCCAGATGGTCGAGCGCGTGATGTCCATGGCGAACGTGCCGGACGACGTGCCGATCGAGAACAAGATGGTCACCCGCGCGATCGCCTCCGCGCAGTCGCAGGTGGAGCAGCAGAACTTCGAGACGCGCAAGAACGTCCTGAAGTACGACGAGGTGCTCAACCGCCAGCGCGAGGTCATCTACGGCGAGCGCCGCCGCGTCCTGGAGGGCGAGGACCTCCAGGAGCAGATCCACCACTTCATGGACGACACGATCGACGCCTACGTCGGCGCGGAGACCGCCGAGGGCTTCCCGGAGGACTGGGACCTCGACCGTCTGTGGGGCGCGTTCAAGCAGCTCTACCCGGTCAAGGTCACCATCGACGAGCTGGAGGAGGCGGCCGGCGACCGCGCGGGCCTGACCGCCGAGTACATCTCCGAGTCCATCAAGGACGACGTCCACGAGCAGTACGAGTCGCGCGAGACGCAGCTCGGCTCCGAGATCATGCGTGAGCTGGAGCGCCGGGTCGTGCTGTCGGTCCTGGACCGCAAGTGGCGCGAGCACCTCTACGAGATGGACTACCTCCAGGAGGGCATCGGCCTGCGCGCGATGGCCCAGAAGGACCCGCTGGTCGAGTACCAGCGCGAGGGCTTCGACATGTTCACCGCGATGATGGACGGCATCAAGGAGGAGTCCGTCGGCTACCTGTTCAACCTGGAGGTCCAGGTCGAGCAGCAGGTCGAGGAGGTCCCGGTCGAGGACACCGAGGAGCCCGTGGAGGGCGTCCAGGACGCGGTGCCGGCCCAGGCGGGGTCCCGTCCCGAGATCCGGGCCAAGGGCCTGGAGGCGCCGCAGCGCCGGGGCATGCACTTCTCCGCGGCCACCGTCGACGGCGAGGGCGGCCTGGTCGAGGGCGACTTCATGTACGACGACGAGGAGCCGGCCCGCTCCGAGGCCGACGGCCTCACCCGCGCCGAGCGCCGCAAGCAGGCGAAGGGCAGCCGCCGCCGCCGGAAGTGACGGCGGCACGAACACGGCAACCGCAGGGCCGGCCACCCCCGAAGACGGAGGCGGGCCGGCCCTGCGGCTTCCGCCCACCGACCCCACCCCACCGCCCCGCTCCGCCCACCGACCCCACCGCCACACGACGCTGGCGGGGCGTCGGAAGCGGCTGGCATGTCTCGCCCACCGACCCCACCCCACCTCACCGCCACACGACGCTCCGGCCCCGAGGTCTCCCCGACCGGGGGCACGACCCAGGCCGTAGGCCCGGGCTTGGACCTACGGCCTGGGGCCGGTTTGAGCGGCGGGGCGGCTCGGTCAGTCGGTCTGAGGGCCGCCTGGCCTGCTTGGTGGGCCCGTCAGGGGGTCTGGGGGCTGCGGGGGGCGCCCAGTTCCACCGCGGTGCAGCGCCAGCGGAGGTCGGGGCCCTGTTCGAGGCGGAAGGCCATGGCGCGGAGCTGTTCGCCCGCGGCGATGCGGGCGAAGACCTCCAGGGCGCCGGCGCGGGGGACGTAGTAGCCGATGTCGCGGACGACCGGGTCGGTGCCGCGTGTGCGCAGGGGGCCGCGTTCGGCGAGGCGGGCGAGGTCGTCGTAGGCGGCGCCCGCCGTGTGCCGGAGCATCCAGTGGACCGGTCGGCGGCCGCTCAGGACGGCCAGCAGGCGCTCCGCGAAGAGGTCGGTGGGCCGGGGGCCCGTCGGCGACGCCGGAGGCGCGAGCGGCCTGCGGGACGTGGGCGCGCCGGGGCGGCGGGAGTCGCGGCGGCCGGGCGGGCGGGCGCTCGGGCGGAGCTGGGCGGTCCTGGTCATGACCTTGTTCATGGGGGTCCCCGTTCGGCGGGCCCGGCGGGTACCGGGCGGTAACTTGCGGTTGGGGATCTTGTACGGGGGCGGCGGTGACGGCGGCAAGGCGACGGCGGTCCGTGTCGAGGCCCAGGAGAGTTCACCTATCCGAGTGGTCGGGGGGACCGGAATCCGCCTGGGCGGGCGGCGGCACCGGGTGAATCCGGGGGCGCCGGGTGGACGCCCCCGACGTCACCGCCCGGGACCCGAAAGGGGACGCCCGCACGTATCCTGTAGGCCCTCCGGAAGCGTCCAGGAAAGAGCTGCCAGCCATGCGCGTCTACGTCCCCCTGACCCTCCCCGGACTCGCCGAGGCGCACCGGACGGGCGAGCTGGGGACCGGCCCGTTCGTCGCGTACGCCGTGACGCCCGCGCTGCGCGAGTGGTACCTCTCCGACGACATAGAGGAACTGGAGTACGCGGCGCTCAACCGGGCCGCGCTGGGCTCCCTGCGGCGGCTGGCGGCCGACCCGGGCGCGCAGCGCCGCCGGGTCGTGGTGGCCGTGGACGTACCCGACGGCACGGCCTCTGCCGACCCGGACCGCGGGCTCGACCCGGCCGCGCTCGGCGAGGTCCGGGTGACCGGGACGGTGGCGCTGGCCAGGGCGGCCTCGGTGCACGTCGACTCCGACGACGCTGAGGAGGACGTGACCGCGGCGGCCGGGGCGCTGGCCGCGGCGGACGGCGGGGACGACGACGCGCAGTTCGTCGTGGACGGGGCCGAGGACCACGAACTGCTCTGGTACGCCACGCAGGAGATCCCGAACCTGGTCGGGCTCGGCTGACCCTCTCGACTGCCCCCGGCAGGTTCCTCCGACAGGCCCCCGCACACCCCGGTGGCCGCTGTGACCTGCGGTGATGTCCCGGCTGACTTGATTGTCGGCGGCGGCGGGTAGCGTTTTGGCATGGGGAAGCACGAAAACGCGCACATCGTCTGGGACTGGAACGGGACGCTGTTCCACGACAACGAGGCGATCATCGGGGCGACGAACGCGGCCTCGGCCGAGCTGGGCCTGGCACCGATCACGCTGGAGCAGTACCGCGCGCTGTACTGCGTGCCGGTGCCGAGATTCTACGAGCGGCTGATGGGCCGGGTGCCCACCCAGGCCGAGTGGGAGGCCATGGACGTCATCTTCCACCGGTACTACGCCGAGCACCGGGGCCGGTGCGGGCTGACCGACGGGGCGGCCGAGCTGCTGGCCGGGTGGCGTTCACAGGGGTGCAGCCAGTCGCTGCTGAGCATGTACGTCCACGACGAACTCGTGCCGCTGGTAAGGGGGTTCGGAATCGAGCCGCACTTCGTCCGGGTCGACGGGCGGGTCGGGCCGTCCGGGGGCAGCAAGGCCGAGCACATGGTGCGGCACCTGCGGACGCTGACCGGCGTGGAGCCGGGGCGGACCGTGGTGATCGGGGACGCGGCGGACGACGCGGTGGCCGCGCGGGCGGCGGGGGCCAAGGCGGTGCTCTACACCGGCGGCTCGCACGGCCGGGCGAGCCTGGAGGAGGCCGGCGTACCCGTGGTGGACTCCCTGGCGGAGGCCGTCGAGGAAGCACAGCGGCTGGCCGCCTGAGCCCCGCCGCCACGGACGCCACATCGCCGGCAGAGGTACCGCCGGCCGGGTGGACGGCGGTACGGGGGCGGCGGCGGGAGTGGTGGCGGTGCCGTCGTCCCTGTGCAGAGTGTCAAAGTTCCACCCCCTGTTTTGTACACATACGGCTCATGACGGCCCCCCCTTCGGGAGCGATAGCCTGGTGGCGTGATCAGCGCGATAGTTCGCGGGGGCGCCGTCGCCCCTGCCCTGCGCCCGGTGAGCACGGAGCACCTCCGTGACCGGGCGGCGGTCGCTGGTCTTCTCGGGCGGAGGGCATCGAAGAAAGCCCTGGCAGCGGTGACGCCGAGAGCGACGTCACACCCTCGGGGCGCGTCGAGAATGGCCGAATACCCCCCGCTCATCTCACCTTGCGGCATAGCGTCGAAGACGACCGGACACCCCGGCCGTGGCGTCGAGCCGCAGGGGGAAGATCCCGTACTTCCTTCTACGTCACGCAATGGCGCGCGACAGGAGCCAGAGGACAATGCAGACCAAGCTGGACGAAGCCAAGGCCGAGCTGCTCGATCGGGCCGCCCGGGTAGCTGAGAACAGCCCGGCAGGGGGGCACCTACCGACTGGGACGGCGGGGGAGGCGGACCAGGAGTCCGTGTTCGCGTTCCTCCAGCGCTACTACCTGCACACCGCGCCGGAGGACCTCACCGACCGCGACCCGGTCGACGTCTTCGGCGCCGCCGTCTCGCACTACCGTCTCGCCGAGACCCGCCCGCAGGGCACCGCCAACGTCCGGGTGCACACCCCGACCGTCGAGGAGAACGGGTGGACCTGCAGCCACACCGTGGTGGAGGTCGTCACCGACGACATGCCCTTCCTCGTCGACTCGGTCACCAACGAGCTGACCCGGCAGGGACGCGGCATCCACGTCGTGATCCACCCCCAGTTCGTCGTCCGCCGCGACCTCACCGGCAAGCTCCTCGAGGTGCTGCCCACCCCGGCCCCCGGCGCGGAACTGCCCCACGACACGCACATCGAGTCCTGGATCCACGTCGAGATCGACCGCGAGACCGACCGCTCCGACCTCAAGCAGATCACCGCCGACCTGCTGCGCGTCCTGTCCGACGTCCGTGAGGCCGTAGAGGACTGGGAGAAGATGCGGGAGGCCGCCGTCCGGATCGGCGAGGGCCTCGCCGACGAGCCGGTCCCCGGCGACCTGTCGCGCCCCGAGGTCGACGAGGCCCGCGAGCTGCTGCGCTGGCTGGCCGCCGACCACTTCACCTTCCTCGGCTTCCGCGAGTACCAGCTGCGCGAGGACGACTCGCTGGCCGCCGTGCCCGGCACCGGCCTCGGCATCCTGCGCTCCGACCCGCACCACGCCGTCGACGAGCGCCACCCGGTCAGCCCCTCCTTCGAGCGGCTCCCCGCCGACGCCCGCGCCAAGGCCCGTGAGCACAAGCTCCTCGTCCTGACCAAGGCGAACAGCCGGTCCACCGTGCACCGGCCGTCGTACCTCGACTACATCGGCGTCAAGAAGTTCGACGCGGACGGCAACGTGGTCGGTGAGCGGCGCTTCCTCGGCCTGTTCTCGTCCGCCGCCTACACCGAGTCGGTGCGCCGGGTGCCCGTCATCCGCCGCAAGGTCGACGCAGTCCTGGACCGCGCCGGGTTCTCGCCCAACAGCCACGACGGCCGCGACCTGCTCCAGATCATGGAGACCTACCCGCGCGACGAGCTGTTCCAGACCCCGGTCCCCGAGCTGGAGTCGATCGTCACCAGCGTCCTCTACCTCCAGGAACGCCGCCGGCTCCGCCTCTACCTGCGCCAGGACGAGTACGGCCGCTACTACTCGGCCCTCGTCTACCTGCCCCGCGACCGCTACACCACCGGCGTCCGGCTGCGGATCATCGACATCCTGAAGGAGGAACTCGGCGGCACCAGCGTCGACTTCACGGCCTGGAACACCGAGTCGATCCTGTCCCGGCTGCACTTCGTGGTCCGGGTCCCGCAGGGCACCGAGCTGCCCGAGCTGTCCGACACCGACAAGGACCGCATCGAGGCCCGCCTGGTCGAGGCGGCCCGCTCGTGGGCGGACGCCTTCGCCGAGGCGCTCAACGCCGAGTGCGGCGAGGAGCGCGCGGCCGAGCTGCTGCGCAAGTACACCAGCTCCTTCCCCGAGGGCTACAAGGCCGACCACACCCCGCGCGCGGCGGTCGCCGACCTCGTCCACCTGGAGCGGCTCACCGAGGAGGCGGGCAACGACTTCGCGCTCAGCCTCTACGAGCCGGTGGGCGCCGCCCCCGGCGAGCGCCGCTTCAAGATCTACCGCAAGGGCGCGGCGATCTCCCTGTCGGCCGTGCTGCCGGTCCTCAACCGGCTCGGCGTCGAGGTCATCGACGAGCGGCCGTACGAACTGCGCTGCGCGGACCGGACGACCGCGTGGATCTACGACTTCGGGCTGCGGATGCCGAAGGCGTCCGGCGCCGGCAGCGGCGACTACCTGGGCGACGACGGCCGCGAGCGGTTCCAGGACGCGTTCTCGGCGACCTGGACCGGCCTGGCCGAGAACGACGGCTTCAACGCGCTGGTGCTGAGCGCCGGGCTGAGCTGGCGGCAGGCGATGGTGCTGCGCGCGTACGCCAAGTACCTGCGGCAGGCCGGTTCCACGTTCAGCCAGGACTACATGGAGACCACCCTCCGCAACAACGTCCACACCACGCGGCTGCTGGTCTCCCTGTTCGAGGCGCGGATGTCGCCGGACCGGCAGAAGGCCGGCCTGGAGATCACCGACGCCCTGCTCGAAGAGCTGGACGCGGCGCTCGACCAGGTCGCCTCGCTCGACGAGGACCGCATCCTGCGCTCCTTCCTGACCGTCATCAAGGCGACGCTGCGCACCAACTTCTTCCAGGAGACGGCCGGCGGCAAGCCGCACACCTACGTCTCCATGAAGTTCGACCCGCAGGCCATCCCCGACCTGCCGGCGCCCCGCCCGGCGTTCGAGATCTGGGTGTACTCGCCGCGTGTCGAGGGCGTGCACCTGCGGTTCGGCAAGGTCGCGCGCGGCGGTCTGCGCTGGTCCGACCGGCGCGAGGACTTCCGTACCGAGATCCTCGGCCTGGTCAAGGCGCAGATGGTGAAGAACACCGTCATCGTGCCGGTCGGCGCCAAGGGCGGCTTCGTCGCCAAGCAGCTGCCGGACCCGACCGTGGACCGGGACGCGTGGCTGGCCGAGGGCATCGCCAGCTACCGGACGTTCATCTCGGCGCTGCTCGACATCACCGACAACATGGTGGCCGGCGAGGTCGTGCCGCCGCAGGACGTGGTCCGGCACGACGAGGACGACACCTACCTGGTGGTCGCCGCGGACAAGGGCACGGCGACGTTCTCCGACATCGCCAACGAGGTCGCCGGCAGCTACAACTTCTGGCTCGGCGACGCCTTCGCCTCCGGCGGCAGCGCGGGCTACGACCACAAGGGCATGGGCATCACCGCCCGCGGCGCCTGGGAGTCCGTGAAGCGGCACTTCCGGGAGCTGGGCGTCGACACCCAGACCGAGGACTTCACGGTCGTCGGCATCGGCGACATGTCCGGTGACGTGTTCGGCAACGGCATGCTGCTCAGCGAGCACATCCGCCTGGTCGCCGCCTTCGACCACCGGCACATCTTCATCGACCCGAACCCGGACGCGGCCACCTCCTACGCCGAGCGCCGCCGCCTGTTCGACCTGCCCCGCTCCAGCTGGGGCGACTACGACACGGACCTGCTCTCGGCGGGCGGCGGGATCTTCCCGCGCAGCGCCAAGTCCATCCCGGTCAACAGCCACATCCGCGAGGCCCTCGGCATCGAGGAGAGGGTCGCCAAGGTGACCCCGGCCGACCTGATGAAGGCGATCCTCGCGGCACCGGTCGACCTGCTGTGGAACGGCGGCATCGGCACCTACGTCAAGTCGTCCGCCGAGTCGAACGCGGACGTCGGCGACAAGGCCAACGACGCCATCCGCGTCGACGGCGCCGACCTGCGCGTCAAGGTCGTCGGCGAGGGCGGCAACCTGGGCCTGACCCAGCTCGGCCGGATCGAGTTCGCCCGCCAGGGCGGCAAGATCAACACCGACGCCATCGACAACAGCGCCGGCGTGGACACCTCCGACCACGAGGTGAACATCAAGATCCTGCTCAACGGCGTGGTCGCGGACGGCGACATGACGGTCAAGCAGCGCAACAAGCTGCTCGCCGAGATGACCGACGAGGTCGGTGCCCTGGTGCTGCGCAACAACTACGCGCAGAACGTGGCGATCGCCAACGCGCTCGCCCAGTCCGAGGACATGCTCCACGCCCAGCAGCGCTTCCTGCGCCACCTGGTGCGCGAGGGCCACCTCGACCGGGCGCTGGAGTTCCTGCCCACCGACCGCCAGATCCGCGAGCGCATCAACGCGGGGCACGGCCTGACCGGTCCCGAGACGGCCGTCCTGCTGGCCTACACGAAGATCACGGTCGCCGACGAACTGCTGGCCACCACCCTGCCGGACGACCCGTACCTGAGCAGCCTGCTGCACGCGTACTTCCCGACGGCCCTGCGCGAGCGGTTCTCCGACGCGCTCGCCGGCCACCCGCTGCGCCGGGAGATCACGACCACCGTCCTGGTCAACGACACGGTCAACACGGGCGGTACGACGTATCTGCACCGGCTGCGCGAGGAGACCGGGGCCTCCCTGGAGGAGATCGTCCGGGCGCAGACCGTGGCCCGCGCGATCTTCCGGTCCGCCTCGGTGTGGGACGCGGTCGAGGAGCTGGACAACAAGGCCGGCGCGGCCGTCCAGACCCGGATCCGGCTGCACTCGCGCCGCCTGGTCGAGCGCGGCACCCGCTGGCTGCTCAACAACCGTCCGCAGCCGCTGGAGCTGGCCGAGACCGTCGAGTTCTTCTCGGAGCGGGTCGAGCAGGTCTGGCAGCAGCTGCCCAAGCTGCTGCGCGGCGCGGACCTGGAGTGGTACCAGCACGTGTACGACGAGCTGTCCGCGGCCGGTGTCCCGGACGAGCTGGCGACCCGGGTGGCCGGCTTCTCCTCCGCCTTCCCGGCGCTGGACATCGTGTCGGTGGCCGACCGGATGGGCAAGGAGCCGCTGGACGTCGCCGACGTCTACTACGACCTCGCCGACCGCCTCGGCATCGCCCAGCTGATGGACCGCATCATCGAGCTCCCGCGGGCCGACCGCTGGCAGTCGATGGCCCGCGCCTCCATCCGCGAGGACCTGTACGCGGCCCACGCGATGCTCACCGCGGACGTGCTCGCCGTCGGCAACGGCAGCTCGACCCCCGAGCAGCGCTACCAGGCGTGGGAGCAGAAGAACGCGGCCATCCTCGGCCGGGCCCGGGCCACCCTGGAGGAGATCCGCGGTTCGGACTCCTTCGACCTGGCCAACCTGTCGGTGGCCATGCGGACGATGCGCACGCTGCTGCGGACGCATTCGTAGCCGTAGCGCGTGAAGAACGCCCCGGGCCGGTGCCGGCCCGGGGCGTTCTTTTTCTTACCGATGCCTACCGGGCGCGCGGTGACGGACGCGAGCCGCGCCGTGCAGGGACGGCGCGGCTCGTGGTGGTGGATCCGTGTGGGGCCGGGTCGGCCTGGTCGACCCGGGGCGGCCGGTCAGGAGGGCTGGGCGACGACCTTCGGCTTGGGCTTCGGCTTGGGCTTCGCCTTGTCGGACCTGTCGCCGGTGAAGGCCTCGTACTCCGCGAGGACGTCCTCGGTCGGCCCGTCCATGCGCAGCACCCCGCGCTCCAGCCACAGCACCCGCTCGCAGGTGTCGCGGATGGACTTGTTGTTGTGGCTGACCAGGAAGACCGTGCCCGCGTGCTGGCGCAGTTCGCGGATGCGCTCCTCGGACCGCATCCGGAAGGACGCGTCGCCGGTGGCCAGGGCCTCGTCGATGAGCAGGACGTCGTGGTCCTTGGCGGCGGCGATGGAGAAGCGCAGCCGGGCGCCCATGCCGGAGGAGTACGTCCGCATCGGGAGGGTGATGAAGTCGCCCTTCTCGTTGATGCCGGAGAAGTCGACGATGTCCTGGTAGCGCTCCTTGATCTCCTCGCGGGACATGCCCATGGCGAGGCCGCCGAGGTAGACGTTCTTCTCGCCGGTCAGGTCGCCCATCAGGGCCGCGTTGACGCCGAGGAGAGAGGGCTGGCCGTCGGTGTAGATGGCGCCGTTCTCCACCGGGAGCAGGCCGGCGACGGCCTTCAGCAGCGTGGACTTGCCGGAGCCGTTGGTCCCGATGAGTCCGATCGCCTCACCCTTGTAGGCGACGAAGGAGACGTTCCTGACCGCGTGCACCTTGCGGACGCCCGCCGCGTTCTCGGCCCGCTTCTTGCCGCGCAGCATCCGGTTGAGGGCGGCGGTGGCGGAGCCGCGTCCGGCGCCGGTCCCGTTGACCCGGTAGACGATGTCGACGCGGTCGGCGACGACGGTGGGGATGCGGGTGTCGCTCACGTTCTCAGCCACGGCCGTACGTCTCCTCAGCCTTCCAGAAGTAGATGAAGCCGCCGCCGCCGACGACGACGGCCCAGCCGGTCGCGATGATCCACACGTGGGGCGGGAGCTGGGCGGCGTGGAAGCTGTCGATCATGGAGTAGCGCATCAGGTCGATGTAGACCGCGGCCGGGTTGGCCTTGAGCACCGGCGCGACCCAGCCCGGCAGGTCCTGGTGCTTGCCGGTCAGCTTGTCGATGCTCCACATGACGCCGGAGATGTACATCCAGGTGCGCAGCACGAACGGCATCAGCTGGGAGATGTCCGGTGTCTTGGCGCCCCAGCGGGCCATGATCAGCGACATGCCGGTGTTGAAGGTGAACTGAAGGATCAGCGCCGGGACGGCCAGCAGCCAGGAGGCCGCGACCGGCACCCCGAAGCAGAGCAGGATGACGATCAGCGCGCACATCGAGAACAGCAGCTGCTGGAGCTGCTGGAGGCAGAAGGAGATCGGCAGCGCGGCCCGCGGGAAGTGCAGGGCGCGGACGAGACCGAGGTTGCCGGCGATGGCACGGGTGCCGGTCATGATCGAGCTGGAGGTGAACGTCCAGATGAACACGCCCGTGACCAGGAACGGGATGTAGTCCGGCACGCCCTTCTTGGTGTCCAGCAGCACGCCGAAGATGAAGTAGTACACCGCGGCGTTCAGCAGCGGGGTCATGATCTGCCAGACCTGGCCGAGCTTCGCCTGGGCGTACTGGGCGGTGAGCTTGGCGGTGGCGAAGGCGGTGATGAAGTGGCGCCGCGCCCACAGCTGGCGGACGTACTGCGGCAGGGAGGGACGGGCGCCGCTGACCGAGAGTCCGTGCCGGGCGGCGAGTGCCGCGAGGTCGTCCTCGGCCGTGACCGGAGCCGAAGGCGGTGTGTGGAGAACCTGGGTCACATCCGCTGCTTTCACTCGGGGGGTGGGGGTGCGGCGTCCGGCTGGGCGCCGGGCCCGTCATCCGATGTTTGCTTACGCTTCTCTTCACGTTTTCTTACGTCGGAACGGGACCGTATCGTCGCAACGGGAGCGTAGGCGGAGTGGGCGTCGGAACGCAACCGTTTCGTCGTGACGGATGGATGTGTGCCGTGACACTTCCGACGTCGGGGCGCTACCGATTCGTTGCGGAGGGGGAACCGGGGGAGCCGTGGGGCACGTGTTCGGTACGGCGGCGGCCGGACACCCGTTCAGCGCGGCCCGGCTGCGGCGATCGGGTGGTGATGGGTGGTGATTCGTCGGGACGCAACCGTTTCGTCGTTACGCCCCTATGCTGGGAGCATGACGACGAACGCCGAGGAGTCCCAGACGCGTCCGCGCCGACGAGCCCCCGCCGGGGC
Source organism: Streptomyces sp. NPDC104367 (assembly GCF_055583825.1). Classification (NCBI taxonomy): domain Bacteria; kingdom Bacillati; phylum Actinomycetota; class Actinomycetes; order Kitasatosporales; family Streptomycetaceae; genus Streptomyces; species Streptomyces sp. NPDC104367. The sequence continues at coordinate 30,116 of NZ_JBVJND010000008.1, forward strand.
CGCCGTCCTGCGTGAGGACGTGACCGAGGCCATCCGGGCCGCCGTCTTCGAGGAGCTCGCGGCGGTCGGCTACGCCAGGATGTCCATCGAGGGCATCGCCCGGCGTGCGGGTGTCGGCAAGACCGCCGTCTACCGCCGCTGGCGCTCCAAGCTGCACCTGGTCCTCGACGTCGTCTCCGCCCTCGCCGTGATGGGCCTGCCGGTCCCCGACACCGGTTCCCTGGAGGGCGACCTGCGGCTGCTGTACGAGGTCACCTCGCGCGCGCTGCGGCACCCGGTCGCCTCGCAGATCATCCCGGACCTCCAGGCCGAGGCGGCCCGCAACCCGGAGATGGCCGAGGCCGTGCAGAAGACGCTCCGGGAGGGCCAGGAGGGCGTCGCCAGCAAGATCATCGAGGCGGCGCGGCAGCGCGGTGAACTCGCCGCGAACCTCGACGAGGACCTGGCCATGGACCTGATCTCCGGGCCGCTGTACTGGCGCTCGGTGGTGATCCGTTCCCCGAAGCTGCCGAAGGGGTACCTGGGATCGCTGGCCCGGGGGACGGCGGAGGCGCTGAAGGCGCTCCGGTGAACCTCCTGGCGGGTGATGTCACAGGCGGGACCGCCGTCTCGTCGTAGGGGGTGCACGCATCCCCTACCGAGGAGTGGACGATGAACCTCGCCCTGTGGATCGCCGCCGGACTGCTCGCGGCGGTGGCCCTGACCGGCGGCGTCACCAAGACGTTCGTGCCGAGGGAGAAGCTGGCCGCTGCGCACGGCGGCGGCTGGACCGGTGAGGCCGGCGACGGCTTCGTGAAGGCGCTCGGCGTCCTGGAACTCCTCGCCGCGGCCGGCCTGGTGCTGCCCGCCGTCGTCGGCGTCGCTCCGGTACTGGTGCCGGTGACCGCCGTCTGCTGGATCCTGCTGATGGTCGGCGCGATGATCACCCACGGCCGGCGCGGCGAGCGGGCGTTCGTGGCGCTGAACCTGGTCTACCTGGTGCTCGCGCTGGTCGTCGCGGTCGGCCGGTTCGGACCCGGGTCCTTCTGAGCCGTGGGCCCAGGGGTGCCGGAGGGGACGGTCAGGGGTATGGGGAACGCCGGGTACACGGACGGCACGGGGCGACACGGGCGACGCTGGGTACACGGACGGCACGGGCGACATGGGGGAGCGGACATGAACAGGACCGAGGAGTTCCAGGAGCTGCGGCCCCTGCTGTTCTCGATCGCCTACCGGATCCTGGGCAGCGTGAGCGAGGCCGAGGACGCGGTCCAGGAGACCTGGCTGCGCTACGAGGGGTCGACGGCGGAGGTCAGGTCGCCCAAGGCGTTCCTGTCGGCCGCGGTGACCCGGATCTCGATCGACGTACTGCGCTCGGCCCGCGTCCGGCGCGAGGCCTACGTCGGCCCGTGGTTCCCCGAGCCGCTGCTCGCCGACCCCTACCAGGACCCGGCCCGGTCGGCCGAGCTGGCCGACTCGGTGTCGATGGCGGCGCTGCTGCTCCTAGAGCGGCTCAGCCCGCTGGAGCGGGCCGTCTTCGTGCTCCGCGAGGTGTTCGACTTCGGCTTTCCCGAGATCGCCTCGGCGGTGGGCCGCTCGGAGTCCGCCTGCCGCCAGCTGGCGGTGCGGGCCCGGCGCCACATGGCCGAGGGCCGCCCCCGCTTCGAGGCGGACCGCACGGAGCGCGACGCGCTGGCCTCCCGCTTCTTCGAAGCACTCCACGCGGGCGACCTGGCCGGTCTCCAGGACCTGCTCGCCGCCGACGTGTCGCTGGTCGGCGACGGCGGCGGCAAGGCCCCGCGGCTGGCCCGCACGGTCGCCGGCGCCCCGAACGTGGCCCGGCTCCTGGCCGCCGTCTTCCCGGTGCTGCCCCGGATCGAGGTCACCTGCGAGCGGCACGAGGTCAACGGGCAGCCGGGCGCCGTCTTCCGCGACCGCGACGGCCGGATCCTCCAGGCCCTCTCCCTCGACATCCTCGACGGCCGGGTCCAGGCGATCCGCCTCGTCCTCAACCCCGACAAACTCACCCACATGGGCCCGGTCGCCGACGCCTGGGCCCTCTCGGAGGAGGTCCGGCAGGCCCGCCGCGGTGCGCGCGGGGAAGGGGAATAGGGCGCTTCAGTGGATCTTCGCGGCGCCCTGGGGCGCCGTGGCGGTGTCCCGAGCGCCCCAAGGCGCCCGCGGCGGTGTCCCGCGGTGCGGGGCGGGTCCGGGGCGGTCAGTTCCTCGCCGCCTCCGGGTGCAGGCGCAGCCAGCCCTCCCAGGCCGAGGTGATCATGTCCTGGACATCGTGCCTGGCCTTCCAGCCGAGTTCCGTCGCGAGGCGGTCGGCGGAGGCGACGACACGGGACGGGTCGCCGGGGCGGCGGGGGGCGACGGCCGGGGGGAGGCCGTAGCCGGTGACGGCGTTGACGCGGTCGATCATCTCGCGGACCGAGACGCCCTCCCCGCGCCCGACGTTGAGGGTCAGGTCGCGGCCCGGCGAGGCCTCCAGGGCGCGGGCCGCGGCCACGTGGGCGTCGGCCAGGTCCGCCACGTGGATGTAGTCGCGGACGCAGGTGCCGTCCGGCGTCGGGTAGTCGTCGCCGAAGATCTGCGGCGGCATGCCGCGGGTGAGCCGTTCGAAGACCATGGGGACGATGTTGGAGACGCCCACGTCGGCCAGCTCGGGGCCGGCCGCGCCCGCCACGTTGAAGTAGCGCAGCGAGGCCGTCGACAGGCCCGTCGCCCGGCCCGTCGCGCGCACCAGCCACTCACCCGCCAGCTTCGTCTCGCCGTACGGCGACATCGGTACGCACGGCGTCTGCTCCGTCACCAGGTCGACGTCCGGCATGCCGTAGACGGCGGCGGAGGAGGAGAACACGAACGACGCGACCCGGGCCCGCGTCACCTCCTCCAGCAGCACCCGCAGGCCCTCGACGTTCTCGTGGTAGTAGTGCAGCGGGAGCTGCACCGACTCGCCCACCTGCTTCTTCGCCGCCAGGTGGACCACCCCGGTCACCTCGTGCTCGGCCAGCACGCGCGCGACGCGCCCGCCGTCCAGCACGGAGCCGGACACCAGCGGTACGTCCTGCGGCAGACGCTCGGCGATGCCGGTGGACAGGTCGTCGTACACCACCGTCCGCTCGCCCGCCTCCGCCATCGCACGTACGACATGCGCCCCGATGTAACCGGCGCCGCCGGTGATCAGCCAGGTCATGAGTGGCCGTCCCCTCGTCAGTTGGCCCGTGGTGTCCGTCAGTCACCTTTCAGTGAAACAGGTGCCGCTGACAAACGAGGACGGGCGAGGTGGCTCCCCGTGACCGAGGGGGTGCGCGGGGTGGTGTGCGGCCGGCGCGTGGCGCGCCACAGGCGGGTGAACGACAGCACGGTGGCGGTGACCAGCAGGCCGTTGCGGGCCAGCATCAGCAGGCAGCCCGTCCAGGTGCAGCCGACGACCTCGCCGTAGAACGTGGGATAGACCACGGCGCTGACCGCCGTGGCCGTGACGACCAGGGCGGCGGCCGGGCGCTGGGTGGTCTGCCGTGAGGTCAGGCAGACGGCGGCCAGACCGAGCAGCCAGATCATGTACTGCGGGCTGATCACCCGGCTGGTGACGGTGAACAGCAGCACCGCGCTCAGCGCCGCGTCGTACGGGGTGGCCTCGGTCCAGCGTCGCGCCCGTACCCGCCACAGCACCAGGAGCGCGAGGGCCGCCGCGGTGAGCGCGAGGGAGGCGGTCGCCACGGCGTGCACGTGCGGGCCGACGAGTTCGATGGCGCCGTACCGGTAGCGGGTCGTCCCCCGCCAGCCGGCGTGCCGCGCGAGGCTGAGCGCGGTGCCGCCGAGCGACTCGATCTGCACGCCCCGGCCGCCCTGCTGGCGCAGGAAGGCCAGCGGGGCGCGGAAGGACAGCAGGAACCCGGCGAGGGTCACCGCGCCGGTCAGGGCCGCGGTGAGCCACGCCGAACGGGTCGGACGGCCGCGCGGGACGCCCAGCAGCACCAGCGCCGGCCACACCTTCACCAGCGCGCCCAGCGCCGCGAGCGCCCCGCACGCGCGCGTGGAGCGCGACAGCGCCAGCAGGGAGAGCACGGCGAAGGCGGTGACCTCCACGTCGTAGCGGGCGAGCGGGAGGTGCAGCAGGAGCGGGAGGCCGCCGGTCCACACCGTCGCGCCCAGCAGGGTGCGGCCGCGGCGGCTGCCCGCGCGCGCGAGCGCCGCCGTGACCAGCGCGTCGGCGGCCAGGGTGAGCGCCACGAACGCCCGGAAGTAGCTGAGCCCCGGCACCAGCCCCGGCGCGAGCAGCACCGCGCCGGCGCCCGGCGGGTACTGCCACAACGTGTCGTGCGCCGGGAACGCGCCGTGCGACAGCACGCCGTACCAGTGGAAGTACAGCCGCCAGACTTCGCGCGCGACCGCTCCGTGTCCCAGGAGTCGCTCGTTGTTGTGGGCGAGGAGCCAGAGCATCAGCGCGCGCGTGGCGATCCAGAGGGCGGCGAGACACAGGAGGCGCGGGAGTCGAACGGACGGGGCGAACGGGACGCGGGGGACCGGGAAGTACGGGCGGCGATTCATCAACGGCGAGCGTAAGCCGCCCGGATGGTGTATCCATGCCGATACGCCGTCAATACCCGGCAAAGGTTGGCTAATCGCAAAAGATCGGGCCGTGGTGAGCATCGGGCCTCTTGTAAGGGCACATCCGCAAGCAACGCGAACAACGCGTACAACGCGAGCGACGGACGCCGTCCGGCCGACTCCGCCGGGCCGGCCGGCGCACCGCGCCCGCCGCGTCGCCGTCGTGGCCGTCCCGGCCGCGGTCATGCTCGCGGTCGGGCTCTGGCGGCTGGACCGCGGCGGCATGTGGCGCGACGAGGCCGTCACCTACCAGGTCGCCCGGCGCACGGTGCCGCAGATCTGGCACCTGCTGCACGGCGTCGACGCGGTGCACGGCCTGTACTACCTGCTGATGCACCTCGTCCTGGCCGCCGATCCCGGCCGGCCCGGCGAGGTCGTCCTGCGGCTGCCCTCGCTGTGCGCGGCGGCCGTCACCGCGGGCCTGGTCGCCGCGCTCGGCGCCCGGCTCGCCCGGCCGCGCGTGGGTCTGTGGGCCGGACTGCTGTACGCGGTCACGCCCCTGGTCGGCCACTACGCGCAGGAGGGCCGCTCCTACGCCCTGGTCGCCGCCGGCGCGACCGGCGCCACGCTGCTCTTCGTCCGGGCGGCGCGGGAGGGCGGCCGGCGGGCCTGGGCGTGGTACGCCGCCGTCCTCGGACTCACCTGCTGGCTGCACGAGTTCGCGGTGCTCCTGCTGCTGGCGCACGCGGGAACTCTCGCGCTGGCCCGTTCGTCGGCAAGGGTGTGGCGGGGGTGGGGCTGCGCGGCCGGGGGCGTGGCGCTGTCGCTGCTGCCGATGGTCGTCGTCTCGCACGCGCAGTCGGCCCAGGTGGCGTGGTTGCGGGAGCCGGACACGGAGACCGCGCAGGAGCTGCTGCGCCAGTACCTCGGGCCGAGTGACGGGGTGTACTGGGTCTGCCTGGCGCTCGCCCTGCTGGGGCTGGCCCGGCTGGTGGGCCGGCGCGGCGAGGTGACCCTCGCGGCGGTCGCCCTGCCGCTCGCGGTGCTGCCGCCGCTGGCGCTGATGCTGGCCTCCCAGCTCACTCCGCTGTACGTCGACCGCTATGTGCTGTACGCGCTCGCCGGGGCGCCGCTGCTCGCCGCGCTCGGGGCGGACCGGGTCGCCGGGGTCCTCGGCCGCCTCTGGTCCCACGGCACGGCGACGGCACCGAGGTCGCCCGCGCTGACCCTGGCCGGGGTGCTGGCGGTCGTCCTCGCCTTCACCCACCAGGTGCCGCTGCTGCGCCAGGACCGGCTGCCGGGCACCCGGCCCGACGACCTCGGCGCGGTCGCCCGGGCCGCGGCGCGGGTGCTGCGGCCCGGCGACCCGGTCCTGTTCCTGCCGGCCCACGCGCGCGGCACCGAGCTCGCGTACCCGGAGGGCTTCAAGGGCGTGCGGGACGTGGCGCTGGCCGAGCCGGGGCCCGCCTCGGGGACGCTGTACGGGCGTGAGGTGGGCGCGGGGACCCTGCGGCGGCGGCTGGCGGGGGCCGACGAGGTGTGGGCGGTGGTGGAGAAGTACGCGCTGGTGAGCGGGTACCGGCCACGGCTGTCGACGGAGCGGGCGAAGGCCGCCGTGCTGAACCAGCAGTTCGTGCTCCGCCAGGAGCTGGTCGTCGACGGGGTCGCGCTGCGGCTGTACGTCCGGCCGGTCCGGGGCGAGGGCGCGCTCTAGCCGGCCGGGCGGGTCCGCCGGGTGTCCGGCGGACCCGGCGCAGCGGCCGGTCTAGCGGGACCCCTCCTCCAGGGCCGCCGCGTCCAGCGTCCCCGTCAGCCGGTCCAGGCGTTCCTTCAGCTCGCGGATCTCGTCCACCTCGAAACCCGTCGCCGCCACGATCCGGCGCGGCACCTCCAGCGCCCGCTCCCGCAGCGCGTCCCCCTCCGCGGTCAGCCGGACCTCCACCGAGCGCTCGTCGCGGGCGCTGCGCTCGCGGCGCACCAGGCCCGCCGCCTCCAGGCGCTTGAGGAGCGGGGAGAGGGTGCCGGAGTCCAGGCGCAGGTGCTCGCCGAGCTTCTTGACCGGCAGGTCGCCCTGTTCCCACAGCACCAGCATCACCAGGTACTGCGGGTAGGTGAGCCCGAGGTCCTTGAGGATCACGCGGTAGACGCCGTTGAAGGCGCGGGACGCGGCGTGCAGGGAGAAGCAGATCTGGCGGTCCAGGCGGAGCCACTCTGGCCCGGGGGCGGGGGTCGGGGTCGTCGCGGTCATGGACCGAGCGTAGCGCTTGCGAGCCATTTAGTTGTGCGCAATTTAATTGTGTGCTCTACTTATGGCCGTGGGGCGGCCGGAACGGGGCCGCCGGCACAACGGACTCCGAGAGGGATGGTCTTCCATGGACGCGCTCTACACCGCAGCCGCCACCGCCACCGGCCGGGAGGGACGGGCGGTCAGCTCGGACGGGCAGCTGGACCTCACGCTGGCGTTCCCGCCCGCGCTGGGCGGCAACGGCCAGGGCACCAACCCCGAGCAGCTCTTCGCCGCCGGTTACGCCGCCTGTTTCGCCAGCGCCCTGGGCGCCATCGGCCGCCAGGCCAAGGTCGACACCGGTGAGATCTCCGTGACCGCCGAGGTCGGCATAGGCAAGGACGAGACCGACGGCGGCTTCGCGCTCAAGGTCACCCTGCGCGTCGAACTCCCGGAGAACCTCGCCGGCGAGACCGGCGAGAAGCTCGTCCACCAGGCCCACGCCTTCTGCCCCTACTCCAAGGCCACCAAGGGCAACATCCCGGTCGACCTCGTCATCGAGTAGTCCGGACCGCCGGGGGCGTGTCCCCCGTCCGGGTGAGCCGCGCCAGCACCTCCCCCGTGCGCCGGCTCCAGTCCACGACCACCGCCTCCCCGGGCAGCCGCTCGCGCCGCGTCAGCAGCAGCCAGCGCGCCCGGGAGCGGTGGTCGTGCCCGTCGCGGCCGTCGCTCAGTTCGATGCCGTAGCCGGGCAGCAGGCGGACGGCGTAGTAGGCGTCCGTGCGCACCGGCTCGCCCGGGCCGATGTGCCGGGCCGCCCAGTCGTACGAGGGCCAGCGCGGCGGCTGCGCGAAGCCCACCGGGTCCACCGAGCGCGGTACGACCGCCCCGGCCTGCGCGGTCAGGAAACCCAGGCAGGCCCCGCAGGCCGCGGCCCAGCCCAGCACCCGCCGCCGAAGCGGCCAGGGGCGCGCCGCCGCCAGCTCCACCGCCAGCGCGCACTGCGGTGCCAGCAGGGCCGGGCCGAGCAGCCCGCCGAGACGGCCGTACGCCATCGCCAGGCACTCCAGGGCGAACAGCAGTACGAGCGGATCGCGCCAGGCGGCGAGCACGGCCGCGGTCTTGCCGACGGCGCGCCCGGCCGCCCCGCGGGCCCGCAGCCACAGCGCCGGCACCCCCAGCGACAGCGCGAGCCAGCACCGGCCGGGCGTCACCCCGTACGGCTGCTGCAGCACGCGCGCGTGCGGTCCGAGGACGACCAGCGCGGCGGCCACCGCGCACAGCAGGGCCCAGCGCCCCCACACCGCGCCCCGCCACCCCCGCTGCCGGCCCGCCGCGAAGGCCACCGCCCCGGCCGTCGCGCCCACCCCGGTCACCGGGTCGACCAGCGCCACCACGCCGTACAGCACCCCGAGCGCCGCGTACCCGGACAGGCCGCGCAGTCCGCTCGGGCCGACGTAGCGCACCCGGCGCGGATCGCTGGCCCGGGTGCCGGTCAGGGCCCAGGCCCAGAGGGCCAGGCCGAGGGCGCACGCGGACGGGTAGCCGAGGCTGCCCGTCAGGGGGAGCAGCGCGACCGAGCCGGTGCCCGGGCCCGGTGCCGTGCCCCACAGGACGGCCGTGAAGGCCAGCGCCAGCACCGGTGCCCAGGGGCGCGGGGTCAGCACCCGCACCAGACGGCCGAGGCCGGTCAGCAGCACCAGCAGGTTCAGCGGGCCGCACACCCGCAGCACCTGCCAGCCGGTCAGCCCGGTCAACCGGGCCAGGGCGCCCTGCGCGAGGACGTAGGGGGAGACGGCGGCGCCCGCCGGGCCCCGCAGCCCCGTCCGCAGCAGCCCTTCCACCGCCGCCGCGTGCTGCCCGGCCTCGCAGCACGGCGGCACCCGCCAGTACGCCAGCGTCATCAGCAGCCAGAACAGCAGGCCGAAGACCTGGTACGGGGTGAACCGCCGGACGCGGCCGCCGCGCAGGGCGGTGGAGCCGCGCCCGGCGGGCCGGACCAGGGTGCCGGCGCTCACCGGCGGGAACGGAGGGGGCGGACCATTTGCCGAGTCTTCCCGTCCGCCACCACGACCTTGCCGCACCGCACCTGATCGAGTGAACCCGCCGGCGTCCGGCCGTCACCGTCCGGCCGTCACCGTCCGGCCGTCACCGTCCGGCCGTCATCGTCCGGCCGTCACCGTCCGGCGCCCACCGTCCGGGGAGCCGCCTGGGCCGGCACCGGCGCCTCCGTCCCCCGGCGCAGCAGCGGTTCGAGCAGCAGTGGTGTCCCCACCACCGGCAGCAGCCATGCCAGCACGATCAGACGGGCGCCCCAGATGTTGATGTCGGGGTGCCCGGCCTGGGTGAGGACGCCGGTGGCCGCCGCGGCCAGCAGGAAGACCCCGAAGGCCGGCCGGCGCACCGCGCCCGCCGCCCCGGCCGCCAGCGCGCCGAGGAACAGCGGCTCCGTCAGCTGCCGGCGCAGCCACTCCACCCAGAAGCCCAGCTCCAGATGGAGGAACTCGCGCCAGGGACGGACCCGGTCGGGACGGGTGTAGTGGCCGGTCAGCAGGTCCTGCATGCTCTCCGCCTCGGACGGGTAGCGCAGCAGCCGGGCCAGCAGCAGCGTGCCGACGACCGCCACGCACCCCGCGACCGCGACCGCCGCCGCCCCGCGGCCGGGCGCCCGGCCCCGCCGGTGCCGCCACAGCGCGACCACCGCCCCCGCGGCGGCCAGGCAGCCGCCCAGGAACAGCGCCTGGGAGTGCTTCACGGCGAACAGCGCGAGCAGCGCGCCCGCCACCAGCGCCGTGCCCGCCCGCGGCCGCCGGTCCAGGGCCAGCGCGCAGCCCCACACCGCCGTCAGGGTCAGCGCCAGCATCAGGCCCTCGGTCATCGGCCGCATCGCGGTCGTGCCCACCGGCAGCACGTAGTACAGGGCCTGCCCGGTCAGCGCGAGCGGCACCGGCACCGACAGCGTCCGCAGGACCAGGAAGACCAGCGCCCCGCCCCCGGCCGCGACCAGCACGCTCGCCAGCCACACCCCCCACGTCACTCCGAACACGGTGACGAAGGGGAGCAGGAACACCGGGTAGCCCGGCCGCACCTCGAAGATCGCCCGCAGCCGGGGGCCGACGAAGGGCACGATGTGGCCGTCCGTCTGCCCGGCCGCCAACCGCCGTTCCACCCGCCGCAGTTCGGCCGAACGGCACTGGGCGAACACCCGCGCCGACGGGCTCGGCGCATGGAAGCGCAGCACGTCCACACCCTGCGCGCGCTCCGCCAGCGAGGCCCTGCCCGCGCACGCCCAGTCGACGGTCTCGGCCGCCGCCTGCCGCTTGCCGGCCCCGCCGAGCGTCAGCGCGTACGACACGTAGTTCTCGGAGTCGGGAGTGTCCCGGCCGGTGACGGCGGCCAGCTGGCACACCGCGAACACGGCGGCCAGCAGCAGCACCAGCACCCGGGCACGCGCTGCGGGCACGGTCGCGGCGGCCGTGGCCGTCCCGCCGCTCATGTCGACGCCAGCAGGTCGCGGGTGCCGGCCGGCCCGGGAACCAGGCCCGGCAGGGACGCCGGCTCGCCCAGGAGCAGGGTCCGTACGACCCGTTCGGCGGCCCGTCCGTCGTCGAACTCGCAGAACCGGGACCGGAAGCCGGCCCGCAGCCGTGCCGACTCCTGGTCCCGCCAGCCGCCCGAGGCGAACAGCCGCGCCAGCTCCCGGTAGGAACGGGACACATGGCCCGGCGCCTCGGCGGTGATGTCGAGATAGGCGCCCCGGCTCGCGGTGTACGACGGCCAGTCGTCGGCGTGCACGACGATCGGCCGGTCGAGGTTGGCGTAGTCGAACATGACGGACGAGTAGTCGGTGACCAGGACGTCCGAGGCCAGCATGACCTCCTCGACGTGCGGCTCGCCGGTCGCGTCGACCACGATCCCGCGCCGGTGCAGTTCCGCGAGGCCGGTGCCGCGGGCGGGACCGGCCGCCAGGGCGGGATGCAGCCGGACCACCAGCGTGTGGCCCGCCCCGAGGTCGGCGGCGAACCGGGCCGGATCGATCCGTTCGACGTGGCCGCCCCGGACGTAGTCGCGGCGGGCCGGGGCGTACAGCACGACGGTGTGGTCGGCCGGGATGCCGTACCGGGCCCGGAAGTCCGTCCGGCCGCCCGCGACGAGCACGTCGTTGCGCGGGCTGCCGGTGCGGGCCGAGGCGAAGTGGCAGGGGTAGGCCCGCTCCCAGACCAGCTCGGAGTGGCGGTTGGCGACCAGGCTGTGGTCCCAGCGGTCGGCCCGGCGCAGCATCTGCGGCACGTCGAAGCCGAGCCGGGCGCCGGGCTTGTCCAGCAGGTCCGCGCCCAGGTACCCGAGCGGGGTGCCCTGGTGGGTGTGGATGTGCACGCTGCCGGGCCGTTTGACCAGGCTCCCGGGCCAGTTGACGTCGTTGACGAAGAACTTCGCGCGGGCGGCGAGCCGCAGGTACCGCGGCGAGTCCAGCAGCACGTGCTCCACGTCCGCGGGCAGCCCCGCCGCCACCTCCGCGTCCCGCACCACCCACACCCCGCGCAGCCCCGGGGCGATCTCCCGGGCCTTGCGGTAGACGGCCGCCGGGTCGCCCAGCAGCCCCTGGTGCGAGGAGGCCGAGTACAGGACCAGGTTCTCGTCCGGCCGGCGCGTCCCGCGCAGCCCGGTCAGCGTCCGCCGGGCCCGGGCTCCCGCGGCCCGGCGCACCCTGAGCGCCTGCCGTCCGCCCTCCCGGCCGGCCCGCGCGGCCTGCCGCCGCAGCAGGTACACCGGGTAGGGGCCGCCCAGCACCCCCAGGACGGCACCCTCGGGGCGCAGCGCCCGGTACAGCTCCGCCGTGCGCCGGAAGAACTCGCCCCTGGCTGCGGGCGGCAGCCGGTCCGGTTTGGCGAGGATGTCCAGGCAGTGCTCGCCCATCTTGCGGTGCAGGTAGGGGCGCCAGCCGTCCAGCTCCGGGCGGGAGTCGACGAACGCGAAGACCCGCCTGTACTGGTCGTGGATGTCGAAGTGCTTGCGGCTGGTGGTGGACAGGATGTTGCCCTGGCGGCGCTGGCGGTAGTTCAGGCAGATCCGGTCGAGCGTGGCGATCCGGTCCGCGCTCAGCATGACCGGGAACGTCCAGGGGGTGTCCTCGTAGTAGCCCGGCGGGAACCGGAAGCCGTTCGCCGTCACGAAGTCCCGCCGGTACACCTTGTTCCAGACCACCATCAGCAGGTCCAGGATCTCGGGGTGTCCGGCCGCGGTGAACACCTCCGGGGTGGTGCCGAGGACCTCGGCGAGCGCGTTGCGCCGGGTCCCGCCCCACCAGTAGGTGCGGGCGTAGTCGAAGACCAGCACGTCCGGGTCGCCGCTCTCCGCCAGCCGGTCGGCGATCGCGCGCAGCGCGCCCGGGACGAGGGTGTCGTCGCTGTCGAGGAAGAGGAGGAAGTCGCCCGAGGCGTAGGGGAGTCCGGCGTTGCGGGCGCGGCCCAGGCCGACGTTCTCCGGGAGGTGCAGCACCCGCACCCGCGGGTCGCGGGCCGCGTACTCGTCGAGGATCTCCCCGCAGCCGTCCGGGGAGCGGTCGTCGACCGCGATCACCTCGATGTCGTCGAAGGACTGCTCCAGCACCGAGTCCAGGCACTCGCGCAGGAAGCCCTGCACCTTGAAACAGGGCACGATCAGACTGAACCGGGGCACGCTCAGCTCCTCACCAGGGTCGCGGCCGGGGCGGGCAGCCGCTCCGCGAGCGGGATCACCGCCGGGATCTCCTCGGGCGGACGGCCCAGGAACACCCGCCGTACCACCCGCTCGGCGGCCAGCCCGTCGTCGAACTGGCAGAAGCGGGTGCGGAACGCGGTCCGCAGCCGCCTGGACTCCCGGCCCGCGTAGGAGCCGTCGCGGAAGATCCGGGCCAGTTCCTCCGGGGTGCGGGCGACCGGGCCGGGCGGCTCGGCCATCAGGTCGAAGTAGACGCCCCGGGTCTGCCGGTAGACGTCCCAGTCGTCGGCGTACACGACGATCGGCCGGTCGAGGTTGGCGTAGTCGAACATGATGGACGAGTAGTCGGTGATCAGCGCGTCCGCCGCGAGGCACACCTCCTCGGCGGAGCGGTGCGCGGTGACGTCGATGACCCGGCCGCCGCCCGCGGGCCGGCCCCGGTCGTAGAAGTAGTGCGCGCGCAGGAGTACGACGACGTCCTCGCCGGCCGCCTCGCAGAACGCCTCCAGGTCGAGGCCGGGCTCGAAGCCGGTGTGGTGGTCGCGGTGGGTCGGCGCGTACAGGACCGCCCTGCTGCCGTCCGGGACGCCCAGCAGACGGCGGGCGCGGACCACGTCGTGGGCGGAGGCCGCGTAGTAGATGTCGTTGCGCGGATAGCCGTACTCCAGCGCCTCGTACGAGCCGGGGAAGGCGCGCTCCCACATCTGGGTGGAGTGCCGGTTGGACGAGAGGTTGAAGTCCCAGCGGTCGACACGGCCCAGCAGCTTGGTGAAGCTGCCGGTCTGCGCGGCGACCACCGGGTACGTCGACTGGTCGACGCCCATCTTCTTCAGCGGGGTGCCGTGCTGGGTCTGGAGGTGCACGCTGCCGGGCCGCTTGACGACCCCCTCGGCGAAGTTGGCGTTGTTGACGAGGTACTTGGCGCGGGCCAGCACCTCCCAATAGCGGTGGCTGCCGATCACCGCGTACTCGACGTCCTCGGGCACGGTGTGTTCCTGGCCGGCCTCGACCAGGAACACCGAGCGGATGTGCGGGGCGAGCTGGCGGGCGGCGGCGTGGATCGCGGCCGGGTTGCAGGTGTAGCCGCGCCCCCAGTAGGCGCAGTACACGGCGAGGTTGCGGTCCAGCGGGCGGCGCAGGGCGAGGGCGTAGCGCAGCCGGGTGAGCGGCATGCGCGGGCGGGGCAGCCGTTCGGCCGCCCGCACGGCCACCCGGTTGGCGCCGCGCAGCGCCCGGAACGCGGTGTAGGCGCCCGCCGCCAGGAGCCGGTGCTGGACGCCGAGGCTGCCGCCCGGCATCCGGAACCCGGCCGGCCGGTGCGCGCGGTGCAGCCGCCCGGCCCGCCGGAAGAACGCCCGGTGCCCGGACGGCAGCCGCTCCGGGCGGGACGCCGTCTTCAGCACCGGCCCGAAGAGCTGCTCGAACAGCGGCCGCGCCCGGTCGCCCGGCAGCCCGGCGGCCGCCCGCAGCACCAGCTCCACCTGGTCGAGGAGTCCGTGCTGGTGCGGCCCGGGAAGGTTCGGCCGGCTGCCCTGCCGGCGCAGCCGGTGCCGTACGACCACCGGGCGCAGCACGGCGATCCGCGCGGCGGCGACGGTGGTCAGGCCGCCCCAGCCGACGTCCGTGAAGGGGCCGTCGGGGAAGAGCAGCCCCTGGTCGGTGACGAAGGCACGGCGGTAGGCGGCGCTCCACGCGGGCAGGGCCACCCCGGTCAGCCCGGGTGCCTCGGCCGGGGCGAAGGCACCCTGCGGGGCGCCCGCCAGCAGGGGGCCGGCCGGGGTGCTGGGCTCGCCCTCCCACCAGGGCGTCCGCTCGTGCCCGAAGTACAGCACGTCCACGTCGCCGGTCTCCGCCAGCCGTGCGTCGAGCAGCGCCAGCGCACCCGGGGCCAGTACGTCGTCGCCGTCCAGGAAGAGGAGGTACGTGCCGTTCGCCGCCCGCAGCCCGGTGTTGCGGGCCCCGCTCAGCCCGGCGGAGGGCGGCGAGTGCACCGGGGTCACCCGGGGGTCCCGCCGGGCGTGGCCGGCGGCGACCGAGGCGGCCGGGGCGTCGGGCGCGTCGCAGACCGGGATCAGCTCCAGGTCGCCGAAGGACTGGGCCAGGACCGAGTCCAGCGCCTGGGACAGCCGGCCGGCGACCCCGTGGGAGGGGACGATGATGCTGAAGCGGGGCATGCTGCTCTTTCTCAGGTGTGCACGCGGCCCGGCCGCCCCGCCGGCCGCCAGGTGGACGGCCGGGACGGAGTGGGCCGCGAGGTGTTGGGGGGCATGGAGGAACTCCCTGGAAGGCAAACGGCGGTCAGCGGCTCTCGGTGACGGGCAGATGGCCGGAAGGTTGCGGAACGGTGGCCGGCGGGGAGTCGGCCGGCCCTGCCGCGGCCGAGGGAACGGGGTGCCGTTCGCCCAGCGGGACCACCGGCGGCAGCCCGGCCGGCTCGCCGAGCACCACGTGCCGCACGACCCGCTCGGCGGCGCGCCCGTCGTCGTACCCGCAGAACCGCTCGCGGAACACGGCGCGCAGCTGGGCGGAGCGGGAGCCGCGCCAGCGGCCGGAGGCGAAGACGTCGATCAGTTCGTCCTCGGTGCGGGCCACCGCGCCCGGCGGGGCGGCCCGCAGGTCGAAGTAGGTGCCGCGGGCCGCGTGGTAGGCGTCCCAGTCCTCGGTGTGCACGACGATCGGGCGGTCGAGGTTGGCGTAGTCGAACATGATCGACGAGTAGTCGGTGATCAGCGCGTCCGAGGCGAGGCAGAGCGCCTCCACGCCCGGGTGGCCGCTGACGTCGATCACCCTGGAGCCCGTCCCGAGCGGGCCGTCGTGCCAGTAGTGGGCGCGGGCCAGGATCACGAAGCGCGGGCCGAGGCGGCGCACGATCCGCTCCAGGTCGAGCAGGGGCCGCTGGGTGCGCCGGTAGTCGCGGTGGGTGGGCGCGTACAGGAGTGCGACGGTGTTCTCCGGGATGCCGAGCGAGGCGCGGATCCGGGTCACGTCGGCCGGGGTGGCCTGCTGGAAGACGTCGTTGCGCGGGTACCCGTAGGCGAGGGTCGTGTAGCGGCCGGGGTAGACGCGCTCCCAGGTGAGGGTGGTGTGCCGGTTGGCGGACAGCAGGTAGTCCCACTTGTCGACCCCCGCGAGGAGTTCCCCGAAGTCCGTGTCACCGGCCGCCGCCGGGTGCTCCTGGAGGTCCAGGCCCATGTGCTTGAGCGGGGTGCCGTGCTGGGTCTGCACGAACACCTGGCCGGGGCGCTTGCGCAGCCTGCGGTCGAAGTTGACGTTGTTCACCAGGTACTTGGAGCGGGCCAGCGCCGTCCAGTAGGCGAAGCTGCCCGGACGCAGCCGGCGCGGGCCCGGCGGGATCGTGTGCTGGTGCTCCGGGCGGGCGATCCAGGCGGTGCGGATGTGCGGGGCGTGGCTGCGGAACGCCTCCTCCAGCGCGCCCGGGTTGCAGCCGTGACCGCGGTTCCAGTAGGCGGCGAAGACCGCGCGGTCGGCGCGCAGCGGGAGCCGCAGCTGGACGCGGTAGTGCAGCTGGAGGAGGCCCGAGCGCAGGCCCCGGACGGACTTGACGGCCGCCTTGAGCGCGCGGCGGCGGACCGACACCGCCAGCTGGAGGCCGCGGTAGGTGCGGTGCAGGCCGTGGTGGACCAGACCGTGGCGCAGCCGGGTGCGCCACGGGACCGGGCCGCCCCGGGCGCGGTGCCGGCGGCAGTGGGCACGGGCCCTGCGCAGGAACTCGGCGCGGCTGCCCCGGGGCAGCCGGTCCCGCTTGGTGAACACCGTCGAGAAGTGGTCGGTCATCCGGCGGAACAGCACCGGCCGCCAGCGGGCCAGCGCGGGCCGCTCCTCGATGAACGCGAAGACCCGGTCGTACTGTTCGAAGATGTCGAAGTGCTTGCGGCTGGTGGTGGACAGGATGCTGCCCCGCCGCCGCTGCCGGTAGTGCACACAGACCCGGTCGAGGGTGGCGATCGACCCGGCGGTCATCAGCACCGGGTAGGTCCAGGGGGTGTCCTCGTAGTAGCCGGGCGGGAAGGCGAAGCCGTTCTCCTCGACGAACTCCCGCCGGTACGCCTTGTTCCAGGCCACCATCAGCACCCGCAGCAGACCGGCCCGGTCCTCCAGCCGGAACGGCGCCGGACCCTGCTCGGTCAGCTGCGCGGCCTGCTTGTTGCGCTCGGCCCGGCCGTTCCAGAACGTGCGCGCGTAGTCGTACACCAGGATGTCCGGCTCGCCGGTCTCCTTGATCCGGTCCGCGACCGCCCGCAGCGCGTCCGGTGTGAGGGTGTCGTCGCCGTCCAGGAAGACCAGGTAGTCGCCGCGCGCCAGCGTCGTGCCCGCGTTGCGGGCGCCGCCCAGGCCCCGGTTCTCCGCCAGGTGCACGGGCCGGACCCGCGCGTCACGGGCCGCGTACTCGTCGATGATCGTGCCGCAGGCGTCCGGCGAGCGGTCGTCCACCGCGATCAGTTCGAGGTCGGGGTACGACTGGGAGAGCACCGAGTCCAGGCACTCGGGAAGATACGCCTGGACCTCGTACGCGGGGACAATGACACTGAACCTGGGCAAGGGGCATCCATGGGTCGCTCGGCGCGGGCGTTCTGCCCGGGAACGGCCAATGGAGTGATTTGGTTACGGTTCCGTACGTCATGCGGGTCACGTTCCGCGCACGGGCGCGGTCACTTGACCGCGCCCGCCATCACCCCGGTCACGAACTGCCGCTGGAACGCGAAGAAGACGGCCAGCGGGACGACCATCGAGATGAACGCGCCGGGGGCCAGGACGTCCACGTTGTTGCCGAACTGGCGTACCTGGGTCTGGAGCGCGACCGTGATCGGCTGCGTCCCGGACTTGGTGAACACCAGCGCGACCAGCATGTCGTTCCACACCCACAGGAACTGGAAGATGCCCAGGCTCGCGATGGCCGGTCCGCCGAGCGGCATCACCACCCGCGTGAACAGCCGCAGTTCACCGGCGCCGTCGAGCCGAGCCGCCTCCAGCAGCTCCCGCGGGATCTCCGCGAAGAAGTTCCGCAGCAGGAACACCGCGAACGGCAGCCCGAAGCCGACGTGGAAGAGGACCACCCCGAGGACCGTGCCGAACAGGCCGATCTTCCCGAAGAGTTCGGCGATCGGGATCAGCGCCACCTGGACCGGCACGACCAGCAGGCTGACCACGACCAGGAACCACCAGTCGCGGCCCGGGAACTCCATCCACGCGAACGCGTAACCGGCCAGCGCCCCGATGACCACCACCAGGACCGTCGCCGGGACGGTGATCAGGACCGTGTTCCAGAGGGAGTGGGTGATGTCGCCGTTCTCCAGGAGCTTCGTGTAGCTCTCGAAGGTGAGCTGGGACGGCTTGCCGAGGACGGTCCACCAGCCGCTCGCGCTCATGTCCTCCGGCGAGCGCAGCGAGGAGACGAGCAGTCCGAGCGTCGGCACCAGCCAGAACAGGGCGACGACGATCAGGAAGAACCGCACCAGACCGCTGTTGAGCTTCTCCAGTACCCAGCTCATCGCCGCTCCTCCCGCCGCAGCCGACGGACGTTGAACCACATCACGGGGATCACCAGGAGCAGCAGGAACACCGCGATGGCGCTGGCGATGCCCGGCTGCCCCTCCGAGAAGCCCTTGCGGTACAGCTCCAGGGCGAGCACGTTCGCGTCGTCCTGCGAGGAACCGGGCGCGATGATGTACACCAGGTCGAAGACCTTGAGCACGTTGATCATCAGGGTGACGGTGACCACCGCGAGGACCGGTGCCAGCAGCGGCACGGTGACCTTGCGGAACACCTGCCACTCGGTCGCGCCGTCGACCCGCGCCGCCTCCAGGAGTTCCCGGGGCACACCCGCCAGCCCGGCCGCGATCAGGACCATCGCGAAGCCCGCCCACATCCAGACGTACGACCCGATGACGGCCGGGGTGACCAGCGTCGGGCCGAGCCAGTCGACGCCGCTGTAGGGCTGCCTGAAGTTGCTCGCGGGCAGCCGGAGCCGGGCCCCGTCGGCGGCCGCGGGGAGGGTGAAGGTGCCGTCCGCCGCCGCCTCGGCCGACGCGACCACCTCGCCGTTCCTCACCGCCTCGATCCGCATCCCGTCGTAACCGAGCTCCGACGGGTCGGGGCTGCCGAGCTTGCCGACGCCCTTGCCGCGGGTGAAGTCCTGCCACGTGGTGCCGGTGACCTTCCCCGGGTCGGGCCGGGCCGTCACGGCGCTCTTCGCGCCGTCCGGCATCTGGTCGGGGGCGACCCCGACGAGGGGCAGGAGGACGGTCTGCCCGGTGTGGACGGCGGCCGTGGTGATGAAGCCGCCCTGGTCGGGTTCGAGGGGCGACTCGCGGCCCGGGTGGGCGTTCGGGAACGCGGAGGACCGGGCGAAGGTGTCGTGGACGCCGACCCAGACCGCGTTGGCGACGCCCTTGTCCGGGTCCTGGTCGTAGACGAGCCGGAAGATGATGCCGGCGGCCAGCATCGAGATCGCCATCGGCATGAAGACGACCAGCTTGAACGCCGTTCCCCAGCGCACCCGTTCGGTCAGCACCGCGAAGATCAGGCCGAGCGCGGTGGAGACCGTCGGGGCGAACACCACCCAGATGACGTTGTTCTTCAGGGCGGTGCGGATGCCGTCGTCCGTGAAGATCGCCTTGTAGTTGTCGAAGCCGGCGAAACCGTCGCCGGAGGCGTTGGAGAAGCTGCGGACCAGCGAGTACCCGATCGGGTAGACCACGAGCGCGCCGAGCAGCACCAGGGCGGGCAGGAGGAAGAGCGCCACCACGGACCTGCGGGTGCCGGTCACGCTCCTGCGGCGACGGGGAGCGGCGGGGGCCTCGGCGGCCCCCGCCGTACCGGGTGATGACATCGCCGGGTCAGCTTCCGCTGCCGTAGGCGGCCGCCGCGTCCTTCTCCAGCTTCGCCTGGGTGCCCGCGACGTCCTTCGGGTTCTGCAGGAAGTCCTGGAGGTCCTTCCACTCGCCCTTGCCCGGGGTGCCGCCGAAGGCCTGCGGGGCCTGGTCGGACATGTCGAAGCGGAAGTCGTCGCCGGAGGCGATCAGGGCCTGGGCGATCTTGCGCTGCACCTCGTTCGGGTACGCGGAGTCCGGCACGCTCTTGTTCGGCGAGAGGTAGCCGCCGAGCTTCGCCTGGATCGTCGCCGCGTCCGGGGAGGCCAGGAACTTCGCCAGCGCCTGGGCGCCCTTGGAGTCCTTGAAGACGACCGCCGCGTCACCGCCGGAGACCACGGGCGCGGTCGAGCCCACCGCCGGGAACGGGAACACCTTGGCGTCCGTGCCCACCTTCGCCTTGGTCTCGCCGATGTTGACCTGCACGAAGTCGCCCTCGTAGACCATGGCCGCCTTCGGCTGTTCGCCGCCGGTGAAGGTCTGGGTGACCGAGGCCGGGAACTCCGTCTGCAACGCGCCGGCCGCGTCGCCCGCGACGTACCCCTTCTTGCCCCAGATCTGGGCGAGCGTCGTCAGCGCCTGCTTCACGGACGGGTCGGTCCACTTGATCCTGTGCTGGGCGAGCTGGTCGTACTTCTCCGGGCCCGCCTGGGAGAGGTAGACGTTCTCGAACCAGTCGGTCAGGGTCCAGCCGTCCGCGCCGCCCACCGAGAACGGCGTGACACCCGAGTCGTAGACCGCCTGCGCCGTCGTCAGCAGCTCCTGCCAGGTCTTGGGCTCGGTGGCGCCCGCGTTCTCGAAGACCTTGGCGTTGTACCAGATCAGCGACTTGTTGGCGGCCTTGTAGTAGACGCCGTACTGCTTGCCGCCGACCTTGCCGATGTCCTGCCAGCCCTGCGCGTAGTTCTTCTGCACTTCCTTGACCGTGTCGGCGCTCAGCGGCTTGGCCCAGCCCTTCTGCACCGCCTGCTTGATCGCGCCGGGCTGGGGCAGCAGCGCGATGTCCGGCGGCTGGCCGCCCGCGATCTTCGAGCCGAGGAAGTTGATGATCGGATCCTGCGCGGGCACGAAGGTGACCTTCGCGCCGGTGCGCCTCTCGAACTCCGCGAGCACCTGCTTGAAGTTCTTCTGCTCCTGGCCCGTCCAGACGGCCGCCACCTCCAGGGTGGTTCCGTTCAGCTTCGGGAGGGTCAGGCTGCTCGTCCCGGTGGTGCCGGTGCTGCTGTCGCCGCCGGACTTCTTGTCGCCGCCCCCCGAGCAGGCGGTGAGCGCGAGGGCTCCCGCGAGCAGCGCGGCGAGTGTGGTGGGGGCCCTGTGTGTCCGGATGGTGTTGCTCATGACGCGCATCACTTCCCCGTTCGTCGTTCCTCATTGAACGTCAGAACTCTGTCCCGTGCGCTCCGGTCTACGCGGGCACCGGGCACCCGGCAAGTAGGCCGACAGGTCAGCGCCGGGGATCGTGATCACCTCGTGATCGAAGAACGCCGGCCGGCGGGGGACCGGCCGGACCCCGGGGCGGCCGGTCACAGCAGCGAGGGGACCTCCGCCGCCGAGACCTCGCGGGCCGCCCGCTCCACCGCGCTCGCCAGCAGGGCCAGGTCCGTCGGGCCGTTGCCCAGTTCGCGGACCGGACGGCGGGCCGGGGGGTCGCCCATGCGGTGCCAGTCGAGCGCCACGACCGTCGGGCGCTGGGTCGCGGTGCGGGGGATGCGGCCCGTGACCCGGCCCGCCTGGAACGCGGTGCCGCGGCCGTCCGGCGTGACCAGCCGGCCGCGGCCCGGGGCCGGTTCGTCGGGGCCGCTGGCCGGGGCGTCCAGGGTGACGCGCAGGGTGGCCTGCCGGGCGGGTTCCGTCTCCGCCGTACGGCCGCCGGTGCCGGACGCCGCGATCAGGTGCACGCCGAGCCGCTCGCCCTCCTTGGCCACCGCCTCCAGCGCCCGCATCACGGACCCGGCGGCCGGGCGGCCCGGCGAACCGAGCGCCGGGGAGACCAGGGCGTCGAGGTCGTCGACCACGACCACCAGCCGGGGCAGCGGCGGGGGCGGAGGCGTCTCGGCGCGGGCCCGGGCCGCGGCGCCGCCCGACGGGCGCAGCCGGAGCGTCGAGCTCGGCGGGGCCTCTATGTCCCCGGCACCAGCGGCGGTGCCCCGGCCGCGCTGGGGGACGATACGGCCCGAGATCTCCCGCTGAGCGTGCCAGTCGGTGAAGTCGGAGCGGCCCAGCAGCTCGGCCCGCCGCTTCAGCTCGGCGCTCAGCGACTGCGCGAACTCCCGCATCCGGACCGGGTCGTTCGCGGTCAGGTGGGTCGTGACGTGCGGTATGTCCGTGCAGACCCGCAGGCCCTCGGCGTGCCCGGCGCCGGTGCCGACGCCGTCCCGGCCGTCGACCAGCACCATCCCGAGCCGGTCGGGGCGCTCGGCGGAGGCCAGCGAGGCGACCATCGCCCGCAGCAGCTCCGTACGGCCTGCGCCGGAGGGGCCCTCGATCAGCAGATGCGGTCCCTCGGCGGCCAGGTCGGCGGTGAGCGGGCCGCGCGGTCCGGCGCCGAGCACCGCCCGGGCCCGGCCGCCCAGCGACTCGGCGTCGTCGGCCGCGTCCGCCCAGCGGGCCATCAGCGAGGCCGGGGTGGCGCGGGCCAGCCCCAGCTCGTCCAGCAGCCGGGCGGACTGGGGGAGCGGGGCGGCCACGCGCGCGTGCCGGTCGGCGGCCGGGCCGTCGGGACGCAGCGGGGCCAGCGCCCTCGCGAACCGTTCGGCCCAGGCGGGCGAGACCGCGTCCACCGAGGCGAGGGTGCCGGGGCCGACCGGGCCGGTGGAGACCCGCATGAGGTGCAGCGCCGTCGCCACGTCCCCGCCGAGCAGGGCCACCGCCCCGCACTCCCGGAACGTCGGGGTCACCGCGCACGCCTGCTCGTAGGTCTCCTCGACCGGTCCGGCGGGGGACAGGGGCGCGGTCTCCGCCAGGCAGACGACATGGACGCCGGCCCGCGGGCCGGCGACGGCCAGCCGGGCCACCGCGTCGCGCAGCGCGGAGCCGCCGGGGTCGCCGTCCACGACGACGACCGAGTACGGGCCCGGGAAGCCGCCGTCGCCCGCGGCACCGAGGTCGCCGCGCGCCCAGGACGGGCGGTGGGAGTCCTCCGGGGGCGGGACGTCCGCCGTGCCGGTCAGGGCGGGCCGGTCGGACGGGGTGGCCGGTCTGCGGGGCGCCGCCAGGTCCTCGACCCTGCGCAGCAGCTCCTCCACCCGGGCCGCCGCCTGCTCGCGGTCGTAGGCCAGCAGGAGGCGGCAGTCCTGGCCGTGCCCGGGGCGGACGTGCGGGAGCCAGCCGAGCCAGGACCACTCCGCGGTGCGCTCCTCCAGGGGGCGCGCCCGGTCGGCGCTGATCAGGACGATCTCCAGCAGGTCGGGCGAGTGCAGTGCGGCCAGCTGGGCGAGGACCGCGCGGGCGAGCCCGGCGAGGCGGGTGCGCGGGCCCGCGAGGCCCAGGGCGCCGGCCTCGCGCAGGCCCGCGGTGACCGGGACGGCGGGGAGCAGACCCGAGCCGTCGGGTGTCGGGCGGTCCGCCGTACCGAGGCGGACCGTGAGCGCCTCGGGGTGGCCGGGGCCGCGCTCCCAGAGGCGGGGGCCGGGGCCGAGCGCGGTGAGCAGCAGGGCGGCGGGGTCGGGCCAGGTCTCGGGCTGGGCGGGCGGGTCGGCCTCGGCCGGGCCGCCGTCCTGTGCCGTGGTCTCGCCGTCGGCGGCGGACAGGGGCTCACCGCGTCCGCCGGCCAGCCGCCGGGCCCAGGCGCCGATCCCGCCGCGCCTGCGGGCGCCGGGCAGGGCGGGCGCCTCGGTGCCGCGCAGCGGGGTGCCCTTGCGCCGGGCCGCGGGGGCGGCCGGGTCGTCGAGGTGCGCGGAGGAGGCGTCGCCGGCCGGGTGGCCCGCCGGGGCCGCCCCGGACGGGGCCTGACGCGCCGCGTCCGCGCGAGAGGCCGCCGGCCCACGAGCGGCGGACCCCGGGGCCGCGGAACCGGGCGCGGTGGAGCCGTGAGCGGTGGCGCCGGACGCGGGGGAGCCGTGGGACGAGGAGCCGTGGGACGTGGAGTCGTGGGCGGCCGGGCCGTGCGTGGGGGAGCCTGGCCGCGTGGAGCCGTACCCCGTGGCTCCGTGCGCGGTGGCGCCGGGTTCCGTGGAGCCGTACCCCGTCGTTCCGGGGCCGGTCGAGCCGTACCCGGTCGTCTCGCGCGCGCCGGCGCCGGGGTCCGTGGAGCCGTACCCCGTCGCTCCGGGCCCGGTCGAGCCGTGCGCGGTGGAGCCGTGGCCTGTCGGGCCGTACCCCGTCGTTCCGTGTGCGGTGGTGCCGGGGTCCGTGGAGCCGTACCCCGTGCCGCCCTGCCCTGTCGCTCCGCGGCCGGTGGAGGCGGGGTCTGCCGAGCCGGGGCGGGGGTTCTTGTGGTTCGGGGCGGTGCCCGGGGTGCCGAGGACTCCGGAGCGGCCGGCGTGGGTGTCGCCGGAGCCGCCGCGCGGGCCGGGCATCCCGGCGGCCGTCCCCGCACTGCGGTGGCTCTCGATCCGCGGCGCGTCCCCCTGCGCGGGCACGACCGGCGGCTCGGACCGGCCGGGCCGCCGGTCGCCGGGCGTCCCGCCCGGGTCCGCCCAGCCCGCGGTGCCGTAGGAGTGCCGGGTGCGGCCGGCCGGACCGCCGTCGGTGGGCGCGGCGGCCGCCGGGGCGTCGCCGTAGCCGCCCTGCGGCTCCTCGCCGTCGGCCAGCACCCGCACGCACCCCTCGCCGTCGGGGGCCGTGCCCACCCGGGCCCCCGGCCCCCCGGACGGCGTAAGCCTGAGGGCCGATTCCCCGATGCGCAGCAGGGCGCCCGCGGTGAGGCGGACCGGACGGTCGGTGACGCGGGTGCCGTCCAGGGCGGTGCCGTTGGTGGAGTTCAGGTCGGCGACCGAGACGCGGCCGTCGGCGGCGACGGTGACCGCGCAGTGCAGCCGGGACACGTCCGGGTCGTCGAGCGGGACGTCGGCGTCGGCGGAGCGGCCGATGGTGATCTGGCCGCCGTGCAGCAGGTGCACCCCGCCCGCGTCCGGCCCGGCGACCACGTGCAGCTGGGTCGGGGCGTCGTCCAGCTCGGGATGCGGCTCGGGGGCCGCGGGCGCGCCCAGGGACAGCACGGCGCCGTCGACCAGCGGGGGCTCGCCGAGGACGCGGCGCCGGGCGTCCAGCCGCTCCGCCCCGGCGTACAGCACGACGGGGGCGCCGCTCTGCTCCCGGCCGCCCAGGGTGCCGTCGCCGGTGACCGCGGCGGACAGCGCGGAGGCCACCGCGGCGAGGTCCGTGCCCACCGGCGCCGTCACCAGCACGTCGCGGCTCACGGCCCGGCCCCGCTGCGCGGCAGGGCCCAGCGGGTCTACGACGGTCAGCCGGATCTGCATCGCCGTCAGCGGTCCCTTCTGCGCGGGCGCGGACTTCCCCCCACCACCACTAGCGCGTCGGCCAGTTCAGCTGTCGCACGCATCCTCGCACCTGCCACCGACAACGCGCCCACGACCCGATGGTAAGTGATCTTGATTGGTCGGCTCTGCCCCCAAAAGTGCCTGACCGGTGGCGCGTGGACGATCACTTGAGATCGGTCACGTCCGGCTCCGGCAACCGGTGGACCGAAGCGAGCGTCTTTCCATCGAACGCGTGCGGGAACGCCAACGTATGGGGATACGTCCGGAACGCTTGTCGGCTGCCTGCCGGGCAGGGGAAGGCACAGCCGGACGACACCCGGCCCCGGGTGCCACGGCACTACAGTGGGTCGGACATCAGGGTCGGAGACACCAGCAAGCAGCTTAGGGAGCGCATGACGTGCGGCCGGTAGGCAGCAAGTACCTCCTGGAGGAGCCGCTCGGACGCGGCGCCACCGGTACCGTCTGGCGTGCCCGCCAGCGGGAGACCGCGGGCGCCGAGGCAGCCGTGCCCGGCCAGCCCGGTGAGACCGTCGCGATCAAGGTCCTCAAGGAGGAGCTGGCGAGCGACGCCGACGTCGTGATGCGCTTCCTCCGGGAGCGCTCCGTCCTGCTCCGGCTGACCCACCCGAACATCGTCCGGGTCCGCGACCTGGTCGTCGAGGGCGATCTGCTGGCCCTGGTCATGGACCTGGTCGACGGCCCCGACCTGCACCGCTACCTGCGTGAGAACGGCCCCTTCACGCCCGTCGCCGCCGCGCTGCTCACCGCCCAGGTCGCCGACGCGCTCGCCGCCAGCCACGCCGACGGCGTGGTGCACCGGGACCTCAAGCCCGCCAACGTGCTGCTCGCGCACCACAACGGCCAGATGCACCCGCTGCTGACCGACTTCGGCATCGCCCGCCTCGCCGACTCCCCTGGTCTGACCCGCACCCACGAGTTCGTCGGCACGCCCGCGTACATCGCCCCGGAGTCCGCCGAGGGCCGCCCGCAGACCTCCGCGGTCGACGTCTACGGCGCCGGCATCCTGCTCTACGAGCTGGTCACCGGCCGTCCGCCGTTCTCCGGCGGCAGCGCCCTGGAGGTCCTCCACCAGCACCTCAGCGCCGAGCCGCGCCGCCCCTCGACCGTCCCCGACCCGCTGTGGACGGTCATAGAGCGCTGCCTGCGCAAGAACCCCGCGGACCGGCCCAGCGCCGAGAACCTCGCGCGGGGCCTGCGCGTCGTCGCCGAGGGCGTCGGCGTGCACGCGAACTCCGCGCAGATCGCCGCGGCCGAGGGCGTCGGCGCGCTGCTCGCCCCCGACCCGGCGCCCGCCGCCGTACCGGGCGCGCCCGGGGCCGCCGACCCGACCCAGGTGCTGCCGAACACCGGCGCGCCGGCGGCCGGCTCGCCGATGGGGGCGTACGATCCGAACGCCGCGACCAGCGTCCTGCCGCACACCGGCGGCCCGGTGGGCGCCGCCGACCCGACCGCCGTGCTGCCGAGCACCGGCGCCGCCGACCCGACGGCCGTCATGCCGCCGATGCCCCAGGGGCAGCCGGGCGGCCCGCAGCCCGAGCAGCCGCACCCCTGGCAGACCCAGCTGCGCGCGGCCCGCGACCGCAACGAGCAGACCCAGGTCCAGTACCTCGACCCGAACGAGGACCCGCTGCGCCGCCGCCCGCAGCGCCAGGCGGCCCGCCCGCAGCAGCAGCCGCAGCAGCCCCGCCAGGCGCCCCAGCAGCAGCCCGTACGCCGTCCCCAGCCGCGCGGGCAGGGCGGCCAGGGCGGTCAGCAGGGCGGGTACGGCCGGCCCCAGCAGTACGCGCCGGCGCCCCAGCAGCAGCCCCGGCAGCAGCCGCAGCGCCACGCGCCGCCGGCGGAGCCGCAGCGGGCCCCGCGCGAGCCGCGGCAGCGCAGCGCCAACCCGATGAAGATCCCCGGGCTGGGCTGCCTCAAGGGCTGCCTGTTCATGGTCGTCGTCCTGTTCGTCGCGGGCTGGCTGATCTGGGACCTGACCCCGCTGCACACCTGGGTGGGCCAGGGCAAGGGCTACTGGCACCAGCTGAGCGACATGGTGAGCACGGTCAGCGGCTGGATCTCGGACCTGGGCAACGGTTCGGGCAGCGGAAACTGACCGCGAGTTTGGGGACTTGTCGACATCTGGCGGGTGATTTCCGCCTCCGTGGTGAAGGTTGGCTCATCGGACGCGTACTTTTGTCGGCAACACGCGTCGGTAGGAGCAGTCTTGGCACGGAAGATCGGCAGCCGGTACACCGCCAACCAGATCCTGGGACGGGGCAGCGCCGGCACGGTGTGGCTGGGCGAGGGGCCGGAGGGGCCCGTCGCCATCAAGCTGCTGCGCGAGGATCTCGCGTCCGACGAGGAACTGGTGGGCCGGTTCGTCCAGGAGCGCACCGCGCTGCTGGGCCTGGAGCACCCCAACGTCGTCTCCGTCCGTGACCTCGTCGTCGACGGCAACGACCTCGCGCTCGTCATGGACCTGGTCCGGGGCACCGATCTGCGCACCCGTCTGGACCGGGAGCGGCGGCTGGCGCCCGAGTCGGCCGTCGCGATCGTCGCGGACGTCGCGGACGGACTGGCGGCGGCGCACGCGGCGGGCGTCGTGCACCGGGACGTCAAGCCCGAGAACGTCCTCCTGGACATGCAGGGCCCGCTGGGCCCCGGCGGCTCCCACCCCGCCCTGCTGACCGACTTCGGCGTCGCGAAGCTGATCGACTCCCCGAAGCGGACCCGCGCGACGAAGATCATCGGTACGCCGGACTACCTGGCACCGGAGATCGTGGAGGGCCTGCCGCCCCGCGCCTCCGTGGACATCTACGCGCTCGCGACCGTCCTGTACGAGCTGCTGGCGGGCTTCACCCCCTTCGGCGGCGGCCACCCGGGCGCGGTGCTGCGCCGCCACGTCACGGAGACGGTCGTCCCGCTGCCGGGCATCCCCGAGGAGCTCTGGCAGCTGCTCGTCCAGTGCCTGGCCAAGGCGCCGGCCTCCCGGCTGCGGGCGTCCGAGCTGGCGGCGAGGCTGCGCGAGCAGCTGCCGACGCTGGCGGGCATGCCGGCGCTGGACGTCGACGAGCCGGACGCCGAGGACGGCGCGGCGCCGGACGAGACGGAGGCCCCTGCGGCCGCCCCGGCGGCGGAGGAGCAGCGGGTACGGCGCCGGGGCGCCGTCTCCCTGGTGCCGGGCGCGAAGCCGGACTCCAACCGGGACACGCACACGTCGATGCGGGTGCCGGGCGCGGACGAGCTGGCGGGCGGGGCGCGGGGCACGGCACGGGTGCCGAGGGCGACGGGCGCCCCGAGGCCGGGCTCGGCCCGCAACCGGGCGGCGGCCCGGCGCCGCCGGGTGACGTTCGCGGTGGCGGGCGCCGCGGTGGCCGCGGCGGTGGGCATAGGCGCCTGGTTCGCCACGTCCGGCGACGACGCGCCGCCCCAGGACACCCACAGCACCTCCACCCCCTGACCGCGGTCCCGTCCCCGGGGTGGGTGGGCAGGCGTCCGCCGGCTGAGCGAGCCGTTACGCTGGAGGCGTGGCAGTCGTCGATGTTTCCGAAGAGCTCAAGTCCCTCTCCTCGACCATGGAGTCGATCGAGGCCGTTCTGGACCTCGACAAGCTGAGGGCAGATGTCGCCGTGCTCGAGGAGCAGGCGGCCGCGCCGTCCCTGTGGGACAACCCGGACGAGGCGCAGAAGATCACCAGCAAGCTGAGCCACCTGCAGGCCGAGGTCAGGAAGGCCGAGGCGCTGCGCGGGCGGATCGACGATCTTGCCGTGCTCTTCGAGATGGCCCAGGAGGAGGACGACCCGGACACCCTGGCCGAGGCCGAGTCCGAGCTCACGGCCGTCCGGAAGGCGCTGGACGAGATGGAGGTCCGGACGCTGCTCAGCGGTGAGTACGACGCCCGCGAGGCGCTCGTGAACATCCGCGCCGAGGCCGGTGGCGTCGACGCCGCCGACTTCGCCGAGAAGCTCCAGCGCATGTACCTGCGCTGGGCGGAGCAGCACGGCTACAAGACCGAGGTCTACGAGACGTCGTACGCGGAAGAGGCCGGCATCAAGTCGACCACCTTCGCCGTGCAGGTGCCGTACGCCTACGGCACCCTCTCCGTGGAGCAGGGCACCCACCGGCTGGTGCGGATCTCGCCCTACGACAACCAGGGCCGCCGCCAGACCTCCTTCGCCGGTGTCGAGGTGCTCCCCGTGGTCGAGCAGACCGACCACATCGAGATCGACGAGTCCGAGCTGCGGGTGGACGTCTACCGGTCCTCCGGCCCCGGCGGCCAGGGCGTGAACACCACCGACTCCGCGGTGCGGCTCACCCACATCCCCACCGGCATCGTCGTCTCCTGCCAGAACGAGCGCTCGCAGATCCAGAACAAGGCGACCGCGATGAACGTCCTCCAGGCCAAGCTGCTGGAGCGGCGCCGCCAAGAGGAGCAGGCCAAGATGGACGCCCTCAAGGGCGACGGCGGCAACTCCTGGGGCAACCAGATGCGGTCGTACGTGCTGCACCCGTACCAGATGGTCAAGGACCTGCGCACCGAGCACGAGGTCGGCAACCCCGAGGCCGTCTTCAATGGCGAGATCGACGGCTTCCTGGAGGCCGGAATTCGCTGGCGCAAGCAGCAGGAGAAGTAGTTTTGTCGACTTGCCCATGATGGGCCGCACCATCCGGAACTGCCGCCCCCGAGGCGGCAGTTCTCGTTTGTCTGGGTTTTACGTCACACTCACACACTTCAACTCCCGGCATTCGCCCCGCAACTGGACATCGCGTACGCAACGGCCTTGACGATGCCTTGAAAAATGGGAAGGGTGAAGCGTGGCATGCGTATCTCTGGGGCGCATGTGAACCGGGGGGACTTGGAACTGCCTTGACCGCCCCCGTCGATCACGGTCTGCCCCATGCGCCGCTCCATGACTATCAGCTACTGGGGGTAGCAACCAGATGACCAAGAAGACGCGGATCCGTATCGCGCGGATAGCCGCCGGTGCCGTGATCGCCGCCGGCGCCTCGCTGACGGCCGCCGGCGCGGCCTCCGCTCTCTCCATCGGCGTCGAGGCCGACGAGAGCGGTCTCACGGCCACCGTCAGCACCGACGACGACCCGTCGGACGACCCGACCGAGATCCCGACGGCCTCGGCCGAGCCGACCGAGACGGCGACCGACGAGCCCTCCGAGGAGCCGACCGAGTCGACCGAGCCGACCGACGAGCCCACCCAGCCGACCGACGAGCCCACCGAGCCGACGGACGAGCCCACCACCGACACCCCGACCGACG
This sequence comes from Streptomyces sp. NPDC104367, assembly GCF_055583825.1. NCBI lineage: Bacteria > Bacillati > Actinomycetota > Actinomycetes > Kitasatosporales > Streptomycetaceae > Streptomyces > Streptomyces sp. NPDC104367. The sequence continues at coordinate 60,185 of NZ_JBVJND010000008.1, forward strand.
GCAGCACCGGCTCCAGCGGCAGCGGGGGCAGCACGGGCGGCAACAGCAACACCGACACCGACGGCAACTCGGGCACCTCCGCGCAGGAGGCGGGTACCTCCGCCCTCACCGACACCAGCTCGGACAACACCCAGGCCCAGGGTGGCGGCGACGAGCTCGCCGAGACCGGTGCCGGGCAGACGGCCTTCCTGATCGTCGGTGCCGCCACGATGATCGCCGGCGGTATCGGCTTCCGCATCCTGCCGCGCCTCATGGCCGGCCGGGGCGGCGCCGTCGCCTGACGGCAGGCGACCACGCACGCACGGAGCGTGGTGCACGACATACCGCGAAGGGCCCGGAGCAGTCGCTCCGGGCCCTTCGTCCGCTCGGGAGGGGCGCCGTCGGGTGCCCCGGTGTGAGGTTCGCTACGCGGTCTGGTGCGCCAGCAGCGCCACCGCGGCGATCAGCACCGCCAGCAGGCCGATCAGCGCCATCGGGTTCAGACCGCCGAGGAAGCTCTCCTGCTGAAGACGCTCGCGGCTGGCGCGGCACACATGGCACCGGCCCTCGTTCACGGGCGCCGCACAGTTCGCGCACACCAACCGGTCGTACGTCATGTGCTCGCCCTCCTTGCACCGGCCATTACCAAGACAACGCTCCGCGGAACGAGAACGTTCCCCTCCCACTGTGCCAGGTTCCCCGGGAAAGGGCGCGGCCGTCCGCGGACCTCGGCCCCGCGCGGGCTCCCGGGGCACACCTGCCCGGAATAAAACCGCACAAGCCTCACTCAACCGTGACCGGCGCCTGCGCTTCCTCGCCCGGTTCGCGTATGGTCACGCTCATCTACCCCCGGCGACCCGTGGTGCATCCGTGATCCGATTCGACAATGTCTCCAAGGTCTACCCCAAGCAGACCCGCCCCGCACTCAGGGATGTGTCCCTGGAAGTGGAGAAGGGCGAGTTCGTCTTCCTCGTGGGGTCCTCCGGCTCCGGAAAGTCCACCTTCCTGAGGCTGGTCCTCCGCGAGGAGCGGACCAGCCACGGCCAGGTGCACGTCCTGGGCAAGGACCTCGCACGCCTCTCCAACTGGAAGGTGCCGCAGATGCGCCGCCAGCTGGGGACCGTCTTCCAGGACTTCCGACTGCTGCCGAACAAGACGGTGGCGGAGAACGTGGCCTTCGCGCAGGAGGTCATCGGCAAGTCCAAGGGCGAGATCCGCAAGTCCGTGCCCCAGGTGCTCGACCTCGTCGGCCTCGGCGGCAAGGAGGACCGGATGCCCGGCGAGTTGTCCGGCGGTGAGCAGCAGCGCGTGGCCATCGCGCGCGCCTTCGTGAACCGGCCCAAGCTGCTGATCGCGGACGAGCCGACCGGAAACCTCGACCCGCAGACCTCCGTCGGCATCATGAAGCTGCTCGACCGGATCAACCGGACGGGCACGACCGTACTGATGGCCACGCACGACCAGAACATCGTGGACCAGATGCGCAAGCGCGTCATCGAGTTGGAGCAGGGCCGCCTCGTACGCGACCAGGCCCGCGGCGTCTACGGCTACCAGCACTGAACGCCATCGACCCCGCAGACGTCCACGGAAAGGCATAACCCGACGCCATGCGCGCCCAGTTCGTACTGTCGGAGATCGGTGTCGGTCTCCGCCGCAATCTGACGATGACCTTCGCGGTCGTCGTCTCGGTCGCCCTGTCCCTGGCGCTCTTCGGTGGCTCGCTCCTCATGAGCGACCAGGTCAACACCATGAAGGGCTACTGGTACGACAAGGTCAACGTCTCGATCTTCCTCTGCAACAAGAGCGACGCCGAGTCCGACCCCAACTGCGCCAAGGGCGCGGTCACCGAGGACCAGAAGAAGCAGATCAAGACCGACCTCGGCAAGATGTCGGTGGTCGAGAAGGTCACGTACGAGTCCCAGGACCAGGCGTACAAGCACTACAAGGAGCAGTTCGGCGACTCGCCGCTGGCCGACTCCCTCACGCCGGACCAGATGCAGGAGTCGTACCGGATCAAGCTCAAGGACCCGCAGAAGTACCAGGTGGTCGCGACGGCCTTCGACGGCCGTGACGGGGTCCAGTCCGTGCAGGACCAGAAGGGCATCCTCGACAACCTCTTCGGTCTGCTCAACGGCATGAACTGGGCGGCCCGGAGCGTGATGGCGCTGATGCTGGTCGTCGCGCTGATGCTGATCGTCAACACCGTGCGCGTATCGGCGTTCAGCCGCCGGCGCGAGACCGGCATCATGCGCCTGGTCGGCGCCTCGGGCTTCTACATCCAGGCCCCGTTCATCGCCGAGGCCGCCGTCGCCGGTCTGATCGGCGGCACGGTCGCCTGCGGATTCCTGGTGATCGCCCGCTACTTCATCATCGACCACGGCCTGGCCCTCTCCGAGAAGCTGAACCTGATCAACTTCATCGGGTGGGACGCCGTGTTGGCGAAGCTCCCGCTCATCCTCGCGACGAGCCTCCTGATGCCGGCGCTGGCCGCTTTCTTCGCGCTGCGCAAGTACCTGAAGGTGTGACGCATGCCAAGAGGGCCGTACGGGCAACCGCCCGTGCGGCCCTTTTCGTTGTCCTAGACTCACCGGCATGTCAGGCCGAGAGCTGTTCTGTCAGCCCCGCCGGGTTCGCCGGGCGGCGGCTCTGACGTTGGTGTTCGCAGGACTCCTGGTGACCGGCGCGGCCACCGGCGCGTTCCCCGACCCCGGGCGGACCGACCGGAAGAGCCCGCACGGGACGGCCCGTTCGGCCACCGGGCACGAGGACGTCGCGAAGGCCGCCGCCGAGGCGATGGCCGACGGCAAGTCCCCCATGGAGGCCGCTGAACGCGCCGTCAGCCGCAGCGGGGACCGCTGGGCGGCCGTCTACTCCGAGGGCGAGTACCAGGAGTTCGAGGAGGCGCTCGACGGCCAGTACACCGGCGTCGGGCTGTGGGCCCGGCGCGAGCGGGACGGGCGGATCGAGGTGACCAGGGTGCAGACCGGGTCGCCGGCCGCCGCCGCGGGGGTGCGCAAGGGCGACCGGCTGCGCAGCGTGGACGGCGAGGACGTGGACGGGCGGCCCGTCACCGACGTCGTCTCGTTACTGCGCGGCGACGCCACCGACGCCCGCGCCGGGACGACCGTCACCCTCGGCCTCCAGCGCGGCACGCGCGCGTGGAGCGAGACGGTCCGCCGGGCGCTGCTGTCCACCGACTCGGTGGCCGTCCGCAAACTGCCCGACGGCATCACCGTCATCAGGATCTCCGCCTTCACCAAGGGGTCGGGCGACGTCGTGCGCACCGCGGTCCGCCAGGCCCCCGCCGGCACCGGGATCGTCCTCGACCTGCGCGGCAACTCCGGGGGACTGGTCAGCGAGGCCGTCACCGCCGCCTCCGCCTTCCTCGACGGCGGCCTGGTCGCCACCTACGACGTCGACGGCGCCCAGCGCGCCCTGCACGCCGAAGCCGGCGGCGACACCGAAAGACCCCTGGTCGCGCTGGTCGACGGCGGCACCATGAGCGCGGCCGAGATGCTCACCGGCGCCCTCCAGGACCGCGGCCGCGCGGTCGTCCTCGGCTCCCGCACCTTCGGCAAGGGCTCCGTCCAGATGCCGACCCGGCTGCCCGACGGCTCGGTCGCCGAGCTCACCGTCGGCCACTACCGCACCCCCTCCGGGCACACCGTCGACGGGCGGGGCATCACCCCCGACCTGGAGGTGGGCACCGGCGCGCTGGAGCGGGCCGAGACGGTCCTCAGCGGTCTGGGCGACCCGTCGTGACCGCCTGCTAATCCGCTTCCCTCACACCCCCTCCGTAGTGCGAAAATGGAGGGCACTATGGCCAAGGGAATGTACGTACCGAAAGAGTCCCAGCAGAAGCAGCAGGGGACGGCCGCCAAAGCCAGGGACGGCGAGAAGGGCGGCAAGCGCAAGATCGTCGCGCAGAACAAGAAGGCGCGGCACGACTACGCGATCATCGACACCTTCGAGGCCGGCCTGGTGCTGTCCGGCACCGAGGTGAAGTCGCTGCGTCAGGGCCGGGCCTCGCTGGTCGACGGCTTCGTGCAGATCGACGGGAACGAGGCGTGGCTGCACAACGCCCACATCCCGGAGTACAGCCAGGGCACCTGGACCAACCACTCGGTGCGCCGCAAGCGCAAGCTGCTGCTGCACCGGGAGGAGATCGACAAGCTGGAGGTCAAGGCCCAGGAGACGGGTCACACGATCGTGCCCCTCGCCCTGTACTTCAAGGACGGCCGCGCCAAGGCCGAGATCGCGCTCGCGCGCGGCAAGAAGGAGTACGACAAGCGGCAGACCCTGCGTGAGCAGCAGGACACCCGGGAGGCCGGGCGCGCGATCGCGGCGGCCAAGCGCAGGCAGCGGGGTGTCTAGGGACGCGGGAATGTAGTGGCACCGGCGTGCGTCGGTCACGTACGATGGCACCAACACCGGGGGAAGCCGGTGTGAAGATTGAAAAGTCAACATGGGGATGATCGGTTTCGACAGCGGATGTCGAGGCAGGGGAAGCGTGTCGAGAAAGCGGCCATGATCTCGTAAACCACAGGCCGAAAACAATAATCGCCACTTCCAAGCGCGATTCCTCCCAGCAGGCCTTCGCCCTCGCTGCCTGATCTCAGGTAGCGACAGCGAGCCTCCTATACGGGAGTGTCAGCCCGGGGCTGTTCCCGACCCGGATCCTGGCATCAGCTAGGGGACTAAACCTTGATCCCGGTCACGGGGTGAAGAGGGAAATCTAACAGTGACTGAGCCCGTCGGCGACTTGTTCGCGTGATCGCCGGGGCTGAGAAAATCACAGCGAACTGCACACGGAGAAGCCCTGGTTCCGCACCGTTGGACGCGGGTTCGATTCCCGCCATCTCCACGATCAGAGGAGCCCCGCTCCTCAATCCCATGTGGGCGAAGGCCCCGGCGCTCGGCAAGAGCACCGGGGCCTTCGTCATGCCCCGCCGGCCGGCGCCCTCACGCCGGCCGGGGAGCCGTGCTCTCGCGTTCGGTCAGCCGGGGCGCGAGCAGGGTCGCGTCCGGCACCTCGCCGTCGCCGTCCAGCTTCCGCATCAGCAGCTCCGCCGCCCGTTCGCCGAGCTCCGCGGCCGGCAGGGCCACCGAGGTCACCGGGACCCGGAGCCCCGCCGCCAGTTCGCCGGGGCAGATCGCGGTGACCGAGAGGTCGGTGGGCACACGCAGGCCGAGTTGCTCGAAGGCGTCGATCAACGGCTCCAGGACCGCCTCGTTGTGGACGACGACCCCCGTCAACGCCGGTTGCTCGCGCAGCAGCTGCTCGGCGATCCGGCGGGCCGCCGCCGGGGTCGCCTCGCACGGGTGGACGGAGGACGCCATCGCGTTGCGGTCCGCGGCGGCCGTGAAGCCCTGGACGACCCGCTGGGCGAACGCGGTCTCCCGGACGTACACCTCGGGCGGCGAGCCGACCAGCGCCACCACCCGGTGCCCCAGCCCCGCCAGCCGCTCCACACACAGCTCGCCCGCTGCCCTGAAGTCCAGGTCGACACAGGTCAGGCCCTCGGCGGCGGCCGGGAAGCCGATCAGCACCGACGGCCGTTCCAGCGCCCGCAGCAGCGGCAGCCGGGGGTCGTGGAGCTGGACGTCCATCACGATCAGGGCGTCCACCAGTGCCGTGTCGGCGACCCGGTGCAGCCCCTCCTCGCCCTCCTCCTGGGTCAGCAGCAGCACGTCGTGGTCGTAGCGGCGCGCCGTCGTCACCACCGACACCGCGAACTGCATCACCACCGGCACATGGATGCCGGTGCGCAGCGGGACCACCAGGGCGAGGACGTTGGAGCGGCTGCTGGCCAGGGCGCGGGCGCCGGCGTGCGGACGGTAGCCCAGCTCGCGGATGGACGCCTGGATACGGCGCCGGGTCTCGTCCGAGATCGGGCGCTTGCCGCTGAGCGCGTAGGACACCGTGCTGGGGGAGACCCCCGCGTGCCGCGCCACGTCCGTGATCTTCACCATCAGCCCAGCTCCAGGCAGAGGAACCCGGTGCCGGCGTCCGCGCGCGCCGTCCGCTCCCCGGCCGCCAGGCTCCACGGCGCCGCCGGGTCACCGCACGAGGCCCGCAGGGTGTCGCCCTCGCGCACGACCGTGAAGGTGACGTCCCCGACCGGGACCGTGACCTGCCCGCCCCGCTCCAGGCCGAACACCCGCAGGGTGACCCCGTCGGCGTGGTCGTAGTCGGGCCGGTCCGCCACCGCGCCCACCGGGATCACGGACCCGGGCCGCACCAGCAGCGGCACGCTCAGGAAGTCGTGGCGCTCGCGGGCCCAGCGGGGGCCGGTGACCGTGCGCCCGGTCAGGAAGTGGGTCCAGACCCCCTCGGGGCAGTAGTACGACACCTCTCCCTCGTCGTCGAAGACCGGCGCCACCAGCAGATCCGACCCCACCATGTACTGCCGCTCCAGATGCGCGCACCCCGGGTCGTCCGGGAACTCCAGCACCATCGCCCGCATCATCGGCACCCCCTGGGCGGAAGCGGTGCGCGCGGCCTCGTACAGGTACGGCATCAGGCTCAGCTTCAGCCGGGTGAAGTGCCGCAGCACCGCCACGGACTCCTCGTCGAACAGCCACGGCACCCGGTACGAGGAGGAGCCGTGCAGCCTGCTGTGCGAGGACAGCAGCCCGAAGGCCAGCCACCGCTTGAACAGCGCCGGTGTCGGGGTGCCCTCGAAGCCGCCGATGTCGTGGCTCCAGTAGCCGAAGCCCGACAGGCCCAGCGAGAGGCCGCCGCGCAGCGACTCGGCCATCGACTCGTAGGTGGCCTCGCAGTCGCCGCCCCAGTGCACCGGGAACTTCTGGCTGCCGGTCGTCGCGGACCGGGCGAAGACCACCGCCTCGCCCTCGCCGCGGTGCTTGCGCAGCACCTCGAAGACGGTCCGGTTGTACAGGTAGGTGTAGTAGTTGTGCATCCGCTCCGGGTCCGAGCCGTCGGACCAGGCCACGTCCACCGGGACCCGCTCCCCGAAGTCGGTCTTGAAGCAGTCGACGCCCTGGGCGAGCACGGCCTCCAGCTTGGCCGCGTACCAGTCGCGCGCCGCCGCCGACGTGAAGTCCACCAGCGCCATCCCCGGCTGCCACAGGTCCCACTGCCACACGCTGCCGTCCGGCCGGCGCAGCAGGTGTCCCAGCGCCTTGCCCTCGGCGAACAGCGGGGAGCGCTGGGCGATGTACGGGTTGATCCACACGCACACCCGAAGCCCGCGCTCGTGCAGCCGCCCCAGCATCCCCTCCGGGTCCGGGAAGACCCGCGGGTCCCAGCGGAAGTCGCACCAGTTGAACTCCCGCATCCAGAAGCAGTCGAAGTGGAAGACGGAGAGCGGCAGTTCGCGCTCCCGCATGCCGTCGATGAACGAGGTCACCGTCTTCTCGTCGTACGACGTCGTGAAGGACGTCGACAGCCACAGGCCGAAGGACCAGGCGGGCGGGAGGGCCGGGCGGCCGGTCAGGGCCGTGTACTTGCGCAGGATGTCCTTCGGGGTCGGCCCGTGGATGACGTAGTACGTCAGCTGCTGGGACTCCACGCTGAACTGGACCCGGGACACCGCCTCCGAGCCGACCTCGAACGACACCTTCCCCGGATGGTCGACGAAGACGCCGTAGCCCGCGTCGGTGAGGTAGAACGGCACGTTCTTGTAGGCCTGTTCGGTGGCCGTGCCGCCGTCGGCGTTCCAGACGTCCACGACCTGGCCGTTCTTGACGAGCGGGCCGAACCGCTCGCCGAGACCGTAGACCGAGGTGCCGACGCCGAGGCCGAGTTGCTCGCGCAGGTAGTGGGCGCCGGTGCGGGTGTCCCGCATGATGCCCATGCCCTTGGGCCCGCTGGAGGTCAGGGTGCGGCCGCCGGAGCGGAAGTCGAGTAGCCAGGGCGCGGTCCGGCTCAGCCTGAGCGTCAGCGACCCGGAGGTCAGGGTCGCGTACTCGTCGTCGTACGACACCTGGGAGGCGAAGTCGGCCTTGTGCAGCTCGAACCGCGGGCCGCGGGGCCGCTCGCCCTCGAAGTGGGTGAAGGTGACGCCGATGACGTCGGGCATCGGCGTGTGCGCGCTGATCGTCACGACCGGTCCCTTCAGCAGGTCGCCCCGGTGGCGGATGGGCTGGGTCGGCGCGTGGATCTCCAGCGCGCCCTCCTCGGCCGTGACGTCGAGGACCTCGACCGGGTGGGCCGCGCTGACGCCCTCGCGGAGCAGCCAGTAGCCGTCGGTGAACTTCACTCACGTACCTCCTACTTGACGGCGCCCACGGCGATGCCCCGGGTGAGCGTGCGCTGGAAGACGAGGAAGAAGACGATGGCCGGGAGGACGCCGAGCAGGGCGGCCGCGTTGGTCATCGTGGCGTCCATCAGGCGCTGGCCCTGGAGGACGCCGAGGGCGACGGACACCGTCTGGTTGTCGTTGGAGATCAGCATGACCAGCGGGAGCAGGAACTCGTTCCAGGTCCAGATGAAGAAGAAGACCAGCAGCACGCCGAGGGTCGGACGGCTGACCGGGACGACGATCCGGACCAGGATCTGCCACTTGTTCGCGCCGTCGATCCGGGCCGCCTCCAGGATCTCGCGCGGGAACCCGCCGAGGACCGAGGAGAGCAGGTACGTCCCGAACGCCGACTGGATCACCGTGAACACGATGATCACGCTGAGCCGGGTGTCGTACAGACCCGCCTGCTTGCTCAGGTAGTAGAGCGGGTAGACCAGCGCCTCCTGCGGGAGCATGTTGGCGAGGACGAAGAACGCGAGCACCCAGGTGCGGCCCCGGATCCGGCCGATGCCGATCGCGTACGCGTTGAGGACGGAGAGCACGGTGGCGAGCAGGGCCACCGAGCCGCTGATGACGGCCGAGTTGACCAGCTTCCGGCTGTAGTCGACGCGCTGCCAGAAGCTCTCCAGCCCGTCGAGGTAGAGGCCGTGCGGCAGGCTCAGCGGACCGTTTCGGGAGTACTCCGCCGGGGACTTGACCGCGTTGACCGCCACGATCAGGAACGGGACGACCATGAAGAGGGCGGCGAGGCAGAGGGCGAGGAGGACGGGGTAGCGGCGCAGGGCGGTCATGTGTCCTCCGTGCGGCTCTGCAGCCTCAGTCCGATCAGGGACAGGGCCAGGATGATCACGGTGAGCACCGTGGAGATCGCCGCGCCGTAGCCGACCTGGGTCTTCTCGAAGAACGTGGTGAAGGAGAAGTAGGACGGGACGTCGGTGGCGCCGCCCGGGCCGCCCTTGGTCAGCACGTACACCGCGCCGAAGACCTTGAGCGCGGCGATCGTGCACCAGGTCAGGACGACGTACACCTCGGGGCGGATCTGCGGCAGCGTGATGTGCCAGAAGCGGCGCCACCAGCCGGCGCCGTCCAGCTCGGCCGCCTCGTACAGCTGGGGGTCGACGCGGCCGAGCCCGGCCATGAAGACGACCAGCGGGAAGCCGATCTGCACCCAGACCAGCACGCCCATCACGGTGTACAGGGCGAGGTCGGGGTCGCCGAGCCAGTCCTGCTGCCAGCCGCCCAGCCCGACCGCCTTCAGCAGGGCGTTCAGGGAGCCGTTGTCCGGGGCGAGGATCCAGCTCCAGACGATTCCGGCGACCGCGACCGGCAGCACCTGGGGGAGGTAGAAGCAGGCGCGCAGGACGGCCGCGGTCCGGCTGCCGAAGTGCTTGCCGACGTAGTCGAACAGGGCGGCGGCCAGGACCAGTCCGAGGGCGGTGGGGAGCGCCGCCATCGCGACGACCATGAAGAGGCTGTGCCGGAACGACGCCCAGAACTCCGCGTCGTGCAGCAGCTCGCGGTAGTTGGCGAGGCCGGACCAGTGCGGGCTGCCCACGCCCTGCCAGTCGGTGAAGCCGATGCCGGTGTTCATCAGGAAGGGGACGATCACGACGGCGAGGAACGCGAGGGCGCCGGGCAGCAGGAACAGGGCGTAGGAGTCCCGGGCCCGGCGCGGGCGGTCGGTGGGGCCAGGGCGGCGCCCGTGGTGCGTGGTGCGCCGCCCCTCGAAGGCGACCGTCACTTGGAGCCCTTGTCGTACGCCGACTGGAGGTTGCTCAGATAGGCGTCCGGTTTCTCGCTGCCCGTGATCAGCTTCTGGGTCTCGGAGACGAGGGTGTCGTAGAAGCCGGCGACCGGCCAGTCGGGGTAGAAGGCCAGGCCGTCACGGTCGCTGAGGGTGTTGAAGTCGGCGATGAGCTGCTTGGACTTGGGGTCGGTGACGGCGCTCGGGTCGGCGGCCACCGGGACCCCGCCCTTGTTGCCGAGCAGGTTCTGGATCTTCTTCGACATGGTGATGTCGATGAAGTCGTAGGCCAGCTCCTTGTTCGCGGAGTTCTTCGGGACCACCCAGAGGTTGCCGCCGGAGCCGAGGTTGAGGTCCGAGCCGGGCCACAGGAAGCTGCCCCAGTCGAACTTGGCCTCGGACTGGAAGCGGCCGTACCACCAGCTGCCGGAGAACAGGATCGGCGACTTGCCCTGGATGAAGGAGACCCCGGCCTGCTCGGCGGTCGTCCCGGAGGACGTCTTGGCGATGTAGCCCTTCTTCACCCAGTCGGCGAAGGTGTCGGCCGCGTACGTCCAGGCGCTGTCGTGGAAGTCGACCTTGCCCTTGTACAGCTCGTAGCTGTCGACCCACGAGCGGTCGGCCTTGGAGAGCGCGAGCTGGTAGAGGTACTGCTGGGCCATGTACTCGGAGCCCGCGTTCGCCAGCGGCGTGATCTTGTGCGCGGCGAACTCGGCCATCGCCGCGGTGAGGTCGTCGAACGTCTTCGGCTCGGCGATCCCGTACTTCCGGAACAGGTCCTTGTTGTAATAAACCATCGCGTACTCGGCGTAGTTGGGCACTCCGTACCACTTGCCGGAGCCCATCACGCCCTCGGCGTCGTACTGGCTGGTGGTGCGCACGCCCGCGCTGAGCTTCTTGTCCCAGCCGCGCTTGGCCGCCTCGGCGGTCAGATCGGTGAGCAGGCCCTGCTTGGAGAGCAGGCCGGCCGTCGCGTTGCCCTTGTTGTACTCCATGATGTCGGGGGCGTCGGAGGAGTTCAGGACCATCTGCGCGGTCTTCTGGATCTGTTCGAAGCTCTTCTCCTCGTACTTCACCTTCACGCCCGGGTGGCTGGCCTCGAACTCCTTGATGGCCTCGTTCCAGGCGATGCCCATCGCGCTGGTCGGGCCCTCGTAGTGCCACAGTCGCAGGGTCTTGCCGTCGGACGTGCTGCCGCCCGAGCCGCCGCAGGCGGTCAGCAGCAGCGATCCGGAGATGATCGCCGCGGCGGTCGCCCTGCGCCTTCGTGCCGTCGACATCCAGTGCCTCAACATCCAGTGCCTCCAAGGGAGTCGGATGGATGGTGCTCGTACCGAACCTGGCCGTCCCGCGTCGAATCGGTTCGATGCGAGGCGTCGAAGCGCTTCGACGGGTGAAGGTAGGTGCGGGCTGTGAGGGCGTCAATGGGTGCGGCGGGAATTGGGGCAAGCGATTCGACTGACGGTGTTGACCGCGAGCGCCGTGAGCGCCGCCGCGACCGGGGTGGCGAAGGCGGCCGCCGGCGTCAGGTGCTCGGCCGCCCAGCCGCCGAGTGCGGAGCCCGCCGCGATACCGGTGAGCAGCGCGGTCACGACCAGGCTCATCCCCTCGTTGAGGCGGTCCCCTGGGGTGCGGTCCTGGACCAGGGTCATCGCGGTGACCATGGTCGGGGCGGTCGCCATGCCGGCCGTGAGCAGCGCGGGGGCGAGGGCCCACAGGGTGTGGACGGTGCCGGCGGCGAGCAGCGGCAGGGCCATCAGGGCGGCCATCGCCGACAGGCAGACGGGCAGCCTCCGTTCGGCCGGGCCGCCCGGCCGCACCGCCCCGTACAGCAGGCTCGCGGCGCAGGAGCCGGCCGCCTGGAGGGCGAGCACGGCACCGGCCGCGGAGCGGTGGCCCTGGGCGTCGGCGTAGGCGATGGTGACGACCTCCATCGAGCCGAACACCGCGCCGGTCGCGACGAAGCAGACCAGCAGGGAACCGATGCGCAGCGGTGTCCGCGCGGTGCTCCGGGTGCCCCGCGGCGGCGGCTCGGTCGCCCGCTGCGCGGTGAACAGCAGCGTGCCGGTGAGCAGCAGCACCGCCCCGGCCAGCGTGCCGGCCTCCGGGAAGAAGGTGCCGGTCAGGAACGAGGCCAGCACCGGGCCGAGCATGAAGCACAGCTCGTCGGCGGCCTGTTCGAAGGAGTTCGCGGTGTGCAGGGCGGCCGGATCGTCGCGCAGCAGGTGGGCCCAGCGGGCCCGGGACATGCCGCCGAGGTTGGGGGTGGAGGCGGTGGCCGCGTAGGCCGCGAACAGCGTCCAGTCGGGGGCGCCGTGGCGGACGCAGAGCAGCAGGGCGAGGCTGCCGAGCACGGCGGCGACGGTCGCGGGGACGGCGACCCGGGCCTGCCCGTACCGGTCGACGAGCCGCGCGACGGCGGGCCCGGCCAGCGCCGTCGCCGCGAGACCGGTGGCGGTGACGGCACCGGCGAGGGCGTACGAGCCGCGCGAGCCGGCGATCATCACGACCGCGCTGATGCTGAACATGCCCATGGGGAGGCGGGCCAGCAGGTTCCCGGCGGTGAAGGCGCGGGTGCCGGGGCGGTGGAAGAGCCTGCGGTAGGGGCCGGGCGGGCGGGAGCGGAAGCGGGGGCCGAAGTCGACGATGACGAGGGCGTCGGCGGTGAGCGTGTGCTGGGTGCGCGGAGCGTCGGGCCCGGTCGGTATCGGCATACGCCCCACGGTCGCTCCGGCCGGCCCGCCCGGTCCAACACCTGCCCGGGGCGCATTGACCCGCCGGTGTTGTGAGTCGGGCCGGGGGGGTGTTCTGCGGGCGGTTGGTGCCCACCGGACGGTGCCTTCTAACGGTGCTCGCCGGGCGGTGCCTTCGAGCGGTGCCCACTGGGCGGTGCCTTCGAGCGGTGCTCGCCGGGCGGTGTCCTTCGGTCGGCTTTCGGGCGGTGCGTGTCGGGGGCGTGCGCTGGGCGGTGTCTCTTGGGCGGTGTGTGTCTGGCGGTGGGTGCTGGGCGGTGCGTGTCGGGCGGTGGGTGCTGGGGGGTGTGCGCTGGGCGGTGTGTGTCGGGCGGTGTGCTGGGAGCGGCCGGTGCTCTCCGGCAGGGGGCCTCGGGGCCCGGTCGTGGGTCGGTGGGGTGCGGGTAGGTTCGGGCGGTGTCCGTTTCTCCCGCTCATCTCGACCCCCGGCTGCTCCGCGTCTTCGTCGCCGTCGCCGAGGAACTGCACTTCACCCGCGCCGCCGCCCGGCTGTACGTCGCGCAGCAGGCGCTCAGCCGTGATGTGCGGCGGCTGGAGCGCGAGCTCGGCGCCGAGCTGTTCGTGCGGACCACCCGGCAGGTCACCCTGACCCCCGACGGTGCCCGCCTGCTGCCGTACGCCCGCCGGGTACTGGCCGCCCAGGACGCGCTGCTCGCCGCGTTCGGACAGGCCCGGCCGCTGCTGGTGGACCTCAACTCGCCCGGACTGGAGACCGGCCGCCGGGTGCTGTACCGCGCCCGCGAACTCGCCCCGGACCACGAGCTGATGGCCCGCTACGAGAGCGGGCTCACCCGAGCGGCCGCCGAATTCCTCTCCGGCCGGCTCGACATGTCCTTCGGACGGTTCGCGGGACTGGACCCGGCGCTGCGCTCCGGCCTCGAACACATGCCCGTCAGATTCGAACCCATGGCCGTAATTCTTCCCTCGGACCACCCGCTGGCGGCCCGGGACACGGTGCCGTTGGCCGCGCTGGCGGGCGAGACGGTGTACGCCGGCGCGGGCAACGAGCGCACACTGGAATGGACTGACCTGGCCTTCTGTCTCTTCGAGGGGCGCCGGATCACCGTCGCGCCGCCCCTGCCGCTGGCCGTCGGGGAGGAGGAGTTCCAGCGAGTCATGGCCAAGGACCGGTATCCCGTCCTGGCGGTAGTGGGATTTCCGGCCATACCTGGAAGCGTGTCGCGGCCACTGGTCGATCCGGTCCCGTTGTCCCCCGTGTCGCTCGTGTGGCGAAAGGGGCTGGTCCATCCGGGAGCCGACGCGCTGCGGCGGGCGGCCGCCGAGATCGGGCGGGCGGAAGGGTGGCTTCGACGGCCGGCCGACGGTTGGATTCCGGCCAGCGATCAACAGGTGATGGACGGCCACAAATGACACATCGGAAACACGGCCCCTCCCCGTGCGCTAGCTTCGGGGACCCGGGCACGGAGAGCTGGAGGGGGCGCTCGGAGCGGGTGGGGGCCCGTTCTGTCGACGTGTGCTCGGGTCCGTCGGCGCGCCCGGAACAGTCCCGTGGGGGGATGTACGCGCGTGAAAAATTGGCGAGAAGAGACCCAACCGGAATTGCCCGAGGCCGTCCAGGACGCCCGGGACGTACCGATGGCCGGGGGCGACGAGCAGGAGTACGCCGGGGACGGCCCGGGGGGTGACCGGCCCCGGACGGACGGCTTCGCGGAGACGGAGTTACTGAAGAGCGTCGGTCCGCCGCGTGACCCCTGGAGCGTCGTCGACGACGGGCGCCGGGTGGACCGTGGCACCGCGGGGGGTGGCACCGGGGCCGCCCCGGTCGCCGCCCACGACCCGGCCGAGGTGACCGTCCAGAACGACATCGGCGGCGTACGGCTGCGGCCGCCCGGCACGGTGGACGCCTCCGCCGACGCGCCGCCCGTCTTCGTCGACGAGTCGGGGCGCCGCAGCCGCCGCTTCCGCAGGCTCGGCATGGCCCTCGGCCTCGCCTGCGCGGTCTACGCCGTCGTCATCGTCGTCACCCTGCTGTCCGGCAGCTCCGACGCGCCCTGGCTGCCGGTGCCGGGCCAGAACGACGACAAGCCGGCCGGGAAGGTCGAGAACTCGCCCCGGCCCGCCGACTCCGCCCGGACCTCGGACGACGGCGACACCTCCTCGGCGGCCGGTCCGGTCGCGAGCGACGGTACGACCCCGTCGGCCGGCGCCTCGCCGCAGGCGTCCGGCACCGGCGGGAAGGGCACGGCGAGGCCGAGCACGTCGGCGTCCGCGAAGCCGGCGGCGCCCTCGGGCGTCACGGGGGCCGGTTCCTCGCCGCAGGCCGGTCCGACCGGGGACGCCTCGCCGTCGTCGGCGCCGTCCTCGCCCGCCGCCACGCCCTCGCCGGACTCCTCGCCCTCGGCCTCGCCCAGCGAGTCGCCCGCCCCGACCGGCGGTCCGGGACCGGCCCCGGGCACGGTGGCCGAGGGTCCGGCGAGCCCGCCCGCGGTCGCCGGTGAACCCCGGTCCGCGGCCTCCCGCCCGGGGTCCGCCGCCGTCCGGCCCGTCCTCTGATGGCGCTGAGGACACCCCGGAACCGCCGCCGGCTGTCGATGCGGCTGACGCTGCCCGTGCTGGTCCTCGCCGCGCTGATGGCGATGCTGATGCTGCGCGGCTACGTGCACAGCGAGATTCTCGCCGACCACCGCGTCCGCCCCGAGGCCGCCGCCGACCGCGTCCCCGGGAGGATCCTGGACGGCGGCCCGGTCATCGACACCCGCGGCGGCCGGACGACCTCGCTGCGCATCCCCGACCACCGCCTGGTCCTCACCTTCGACGACGGCCCCGACCCGACCTGGACCCCGAAGGTCCTGGACGTCCTGAAGAAGCACCACGCGCACGCCGTCTTCTTCGTCACCGGCACCATGACCTCCCGCTATCCGCAGCTGGTCCGGCGCATGGTGGCCGAGGGACACGAGGTCGGCGTGCACACCTTCAGCCACCCCGACCTGTCGTACCAGTCGACGAAGCGCATCGACTGGGAGCTGTCCCAGACCCAGCTGGCGATCACGGGCGCGGCCGGCATCCGCACGTCGCTGTTCCGGCCGCCGTACTCCTCCTTCGCCGACGCGATGGACGACCGCTCCTGGCCGGTCACCGAGTACATCGGCAGCCGCGGCTACATCAGCGTCGTCAACGACACGGACAGCGAGGACTGGCGCAAGCCCGGCGTCGGGCAGATCATCCGCAACGCCTCGCCGCACGGCGGCAAGGGCGCGATCGTCCTGATGCACGACTCCGGCGGCGACCGCCACCAGACGGTCCAGGCCCTGGACCGCTTCCTGCCGCTGCTTCAGCGGCGCGGCTACACCTTCGACAACCTCACCGAGGCGCTGAACGCGCCGAGCGCGCTCACCCCGGTCACCGGCCCCGACCTGTGGCAGGGCAGGGCGTGGATCCTGCTGGTCCAGGCGGCGGACGGCATCACCGGCGTCCTGGTGGTCGCCCTGGCGGTGATCGGCGCCTCGGTGCTGGCCCGCTTCGCGCTGATGCTCTGGCTCTCCCTCGTCCACGCCCGCAGGGTCCGCCGCAAGGACTTCGGCTGGGGACCGCCGGTCACCGAACCGGTCTCCGTCCTCGTCCCGGCCTACAACGAGGCCAAGTGCATCGAGAACACGGTCCGTTCACTGACCGCGAGCGAGCACCCCGTCGAGATCCTCGTCGTCGACGACGGCTCGTCGGACGGCACGGCCCGCATCGTGGAGGAACTCGGCCTGCCGAACGTGCGCGTGGTCCGGCAGGTGAACGCGGGCAAGCCGGCCGCGCTCAACCGGGGCCTGGCCAACGCCCGTCACGGCATCGTCGTGATGATGGACGGCGACACGGTCTTCGAACCGGCCACGGTCCGCGAGCTGGTGCAGCCCTTCGGCGACCCGAAGGTCGGCGCGGTGGCCGGCAACGCCAAGGTGGGCAACCGGGATTCGCTGATCGGCGCCTGGCAGCACATCGAGTACGTGATGGGCTTCAACCTCGACCGCCGCATGTACGACGTGCTGCGCTGCATGCCGACGATCCCCGGCGCGGTCGGCGCCTTCCGCCGTACCGCCCTCGAACGGGTCGGCGGCATGAGCGACGACACGCTCGCCGAGGACACCGACGTCACCATGGCACTGCACCGGGACGGCTGGCGGGTGGTGTACGCGGAGAAGGCCCGCGCCTGGACCGAGGCCCCGGAGTCGGTCCAGCAGCTGTGGTCCCAGCGCTACCGCTGGTCGTACGGCACGATGCAGGCGATCTGGAAGCACCGCCGGGCCGTGCTGGACCGGGGCCCGTCCGGCCGCTTCGGCCGCGTCGGCCTCCCGCTGGTGTCGCTCTTCATGGTCCTCGCCCCGCTCCTGGCGCCCCTGATCGACGCGTTCCTCGTCTACGGCATCGTCTTCGGCCCGACCGAGAGGACGATCGGCGCGTGGCTGGGCGTCCTGGCCGTCCAGGCCGTCTGCGCCGCGTACGCCTTCCGCCTGGACCGCGAACGCATGACCCACCTCGTCTCGCTCCCGCTCCAGCAGATCCTCTACCGCCAGCTGATGTACGTCGTCCTGCTCCAGTCCTGGATCACCGCCCTCACCGGCGGCCGCCTGCGCTGGCAGAAGCTGCGGCGCACGGGGGTGGTGGAGGCACCGGGCGGTGTCCCGGCGGCCGGCGGCGAGGGGAGGGCGGCGGGATGACGCACGCCGAGACGAAACCGTCGGCCGGGGCCCCGGCCAGGACGCCGTCCAGGGACCGCTACCTGGACCTGCTGCGTTCCCTGGCCCTGTTCCGGGTGGTCGTGTACCACCTCTTCGGCTGGCCGTGGCTCACGGTCCTCTTCCCCTCCATGGGCGTGATGTTCGCGCTGGCGGGCTCCCTGACGGCGCGCAGCCTGAGCAGCCGTCCGGCGGCGGACGTGATCCGGGGCAGACTCCGCCGCCTCCTCCCGCCGCTCTGGGTGTTCGCCGCGGTCCTGCTGCCGTTGATGCTCGCGGCCGGCTGGCACCCGCTGTCGGACCCGGACCTCGGCGGCGGACTCCCGGGCGCGGCCCAGCTCCTCGACTACCTGGTCCCGGTCGGCGCCCCGCCGTACCCCGAGCACCTCGGCTCGGACTCCGGCCTGTTCGACGCGACCTGGGCACAGGAGGCGGCGGGACCGCTGTGGTACCTGCGCGCCTACCTCTGGTTCGTCGTGCTGTCGCCGCCGCTGCTGTGGGCGTTCCGCAGGGCGCCGCTGCCGACCACGCTGGCCCCCCTCGCCCTGACGGCGCTGCTCGCCACCGGATGGATCTCCATCCCGGGCGAGACGGGCAACGCGGTGTCCGACTTCGCGGTGTACGGCGGCTGCTGGATCCTCGGCATCGCGCACCACGAGGGCGTCCTGGCCAGGGTCCCGCGCTACGCGGCGGTCTCGCTGTCCTTCCTGCTGATGTCGGCGGCGCTGTGGTGGGCGTCGGGCCACCAGGGCCCCGACGGGTGGGACCTCAACGACATCCCTCTCGCGCAGGCGTACTGGTCGTTCGGCGCGGTGGTCCTGCTGCTCCAGTACTCCCCGTCCTGGCAGGAACTCCCGGGCCGACTGCGCCGCTGGGACCGCCTGATCACCCTCTCCAACAACCGCGCGGTGACGATCTACCTCTGGCACAACCTGCTCATCATGGCCACGGTCCCGATCGTCGACCGCGCCTACGACCTCCCCTTCATGGAGTCCGACCGCGCGGCCGCCCTCCTCGACTCCACCTACGCCTTCTGGATGTTCGTGACGGTCTGGCCCCTCATCGCCCTCACCATCCTCACCTTCGGCTGGATCGAGGACGTGGCGGCGAGAAGAGGCCCACGGCTGTGGCCGGACGGGGGCCGGCGGGGGAGGGGGCGCCGACGCGCGTGACCCAGGCGTCGGGCCCTGCACCGCTCCACTGCCGGTCGGCTCAGCCGCGGCGTCGCCGCAGGACCCGCCAGGCATCGCCGATCGCGTCCTGGACGCGATGCCACCAGTACTCCAGTTTGTCGCGCACGGTCACGTACACCCACAGGCGTTTGAACCACGGCGGCAGATCCCGGAAGGGGACGAAGGCCAGCGTGTCCCTGATGGGGTACTCGGCGACTCCGCCGAGTCCCTCGGCCCGCAGAGCCGTGAACAACTCGGGGGTCAAAGCGCCGTTCAGCCGTGCCGCGTGGCCTGTCGCGACGAAGGCGTTCATGCGCTGGAGCCTGTCCGGCAACCGCATCGCCTTCACGATCCGAGGCGACGCCTCCTCCAGCGGACAGTGGAACGCCAGCCCGATCACCGCTATACCGAGATGAGGCTCACCGCGCTCGAACGCGGCATCCCACTCCCCGGGGTCGTCGAAGGCCAGCAGACCCTGGCCGTTCCGCCAGTCCCACTCGGACACCATGCTTGATCTTCCCCTCGCCCGTCACTTGTCGCACTTGGGCGGGAGCACCCGCTGCTTCTTCTTGTTGTCGATCATTCCGGCCCTCACAAGCCTGGTCAGAGCGTTCTCCTTGACACTTTTCGACGGGTAGGAACCCTGCACGTGACCGTGGTAGATCTCCTTGATGATATTGCCGTCCTTGTCGGTGACGTACTCGTGCCGATCCAGAACCACGATCTCGTTGTTGACGTGATCCACGCCGAGCCGCCGGAAGTCGGCTGGGTTGTCAGGGTCGCCCAGGTGGATGGACCGGTCGAGTGCGGCCTGCCCATTGCTCGGGGCGCGGCCGACCTCGCCCTTGGCCGATGAACTGCTGTTTGAGCCGTGCTTGTTGTACGTAGAGTCGTCGTAGATCCGAACCGGCTCGGTGCTGTCGCCCTCCAGACCCAGCGGGTCGGTCCAGCGCAGTGGGTTGTCCACATAGGCGTGGTGGTTCGGAGCGGGGACCAGTCCCAGCGGGTCGGGTGAGAGGTACTGCGCGGTGTCCGGGTCGTAGTACCGGGCCAGGTTGTAGTGCAGGCCGGTCTCGGGGTCGCGGTACTGACCCGGGAACGCCAGCGGGCACAGGCCGTCGTCGTCGGCCAGGGGCCGTCCCCACAGGCTGGTGGCGGCCCGCCAGGCGATCGTGCCGTCCTCGTCGACGAGTTCGCTGGGCGTCCCCACCGAGTCGGTGACGATCGCGTAGAACCGCCTGCTGACCTCGTGCGCGTCGAGGACACCGCGTCGCCCCCGCGTCTGGGCCGCCGCCCGGTGGGTACCCGGGTCCCAGTCCCACGTGTCGGTCTCCACCACACCGTCCCGGAGCGCCTGCTGCTCCGCGAGGTTGGCTCCGTCCCAGGTGAAGGCGGTCTCGTCGACGGCCGAGCCGTCCTCGTGCACCCGCCATTTGGCGGTACGCCGACCGAGGACGTCGTAGCGGTACCGCCATACGCCCCGGTCGGGAGTGGCGGCCTCGACGAGCCGGTCGTCGGCGTCCCAGGCGTAGGTCCAGATCCGCCGCAGCCCGGACAGCGTGCGCCGGATCATGCGGACCACGCGTCCTTGGTCGTCGTGCTCGTACGTGGTGCGGCCCGCCGACGTGATCTTCGTACCGGAGCGTCCGACCGGGCCTTGCGCGTCCTGTCCCGCGGTCCCGGGATGGTTCGCGGTGGTCAGGTTGCCGAGTTCGTCGTACGCGTAGGTCTCGGTCCAGTTCGCGGCGGACACCCGGGTGACGCGGCCGGCCCGGTCCAGGTCGAATCTCCGGCTGCCGGCCAGCCTGTCGTCGACCGAGGTGAGGTGTCCGTCGCTCCGGTAGGTGTAGGAGCGGGCCTGCAGCACGCTGGTGGCATCAGGGCCGGCCGCACCGGTCCCCGAATGGACGACCTGCTCCACCAGGCGGTGTCCGGCGTCCCAGGACTGGGTCAGCGAGGCGGCGCCGGGCAGCCCGCGGGTGGTTTCCCGGCCGGCCGCGTCGTGGGTGAAGGTGAGCTCGCCTGCCGCGGTCACGAGTGAGACGGGCAGCCCCACGGAGTCGTAGGACCACTGCGAGGTGGCGCCGGACGGGGTGGTCCGCCGCACCCTGCGGCCCAGCGGGTCGTACGCACTGGTGACCGTGCGGCCGTCGACGCTTTCGGTGAGCACCCTGCTCACCGCGTCGTAGCCGAAAGCGACCACGCTGTCCGGGCCCGCGGCCTCGACCAGCCGGCCGACCGGGTCGTAGCGCAGGGAGACGACGGCGCCGCCGTCCGTGCGGGTCTCCACCACGCGTCCGGCGTCGTCACGTGTCATCCGGACCGTCTGCCCGATGCCGTTCCTCCGCTCGGTCTGCCGGCCGGTGGGATCGTGGGCGTAGGCGAGCGTCCGGCCGTCGAAGTCCGTCTCGCCGACGAGACGGCCCGCCGCGTCGTACTGGTAGCTCCAGATGTCGCCGAGCGGATTGGTCACGCCGGTCAGTCGTAGTTCGGCGTCGTGGGTGAAGCGGTAGCGGGTGCCGTCCGGATCGGTCCTGGTGCTGGGAAGATCGAACGCGCCGTACTCGAAGGCGGTGGTGGCCCCGCCGCGGTCACGGTGCTCGGTGAGGTTGCCCTGCGGGTCGTACGACCACGTTTCCCGGCCGCCGTCGGCGTGCTCGCGCCACAGCAGCCGGCCCTCCGGGCTCCATCCCTGGCGGAGGGTTCCGCCGACCGGGTCGTCGATCCGGACGATGCGGCCGAACGCGTTCCGGTGCACGGTGACGGTGCTGCCGCGTGGGTCCACCACCCGGACGGGCAGCCCCGCTTCGTCGGTCTCGAAACGGAAGGTGTTGCCGAGCGCGTCGGTCCGTTCGGTCCGGTGCCCGCGCCCGTCATAGGTGTAGCGGCTCACCGCACCGAGCGGATCGGTGCTGGTGAGCAGGTTGCCTCGGCCGTCGTACGTGCACTCCCAACGCGCTCCGTCGGCTTCCGTGACGGCGACGGGCAGACCGTCGTCGCTGTAGGCCACTTCGATGACGGTGCCGTCCGGCCGCTCCATCCGGGTCGGCTGACCTTGGGCGTCAAGAGTGAGGCCGGTGGTGCGGCCCAACTGGTCGGTGCGTGCGAGCAGCCGTCCGAAACGGTCCCACTCGGAAAGCTCGGTGTGCCCGAGCGGGTCGGTCACGGCGACCGGTTGGTAGAGCTCGTTGTAGCGGTACGTCGTGGTCTGGCCGAGCGCGTCCGTGTACCGCGTCTCACGCGCTTCGTCGTCGTACTCCACGGTGCAGGACAGGCTGCCGTCGGCACCCTCGCCCCGGACACAGCGGTCCAGCCCGTCGTAGCCGAAGCGGTAGTGGTAGCCGTTGCGGTCGGTCCACGACGTGATGCGCCCGCCGGGGTCGTAGGCGAGGCTCATGGGCAGCTCGCCCGAGTCGTGGACGCCGGTCAGATCGCCGCAGGAGCTGTAGTCGAAGCGACGCAGGACAGTACCCCCAGGCCCGTCCTCAGGATTGCGCAGGCGCAGCGCGGTGACGCGCCCGCCGGCAGTGTCCACATGGAGGTGGCGGCCGCCCGAGTCACGTACGGCCACCGGTGTGCCGTCGGGATCACGGTCGAAGTCGATCCGGTAGCCGTTGCGGTCCGTCATCGCCGTGAGAAGCAGGGTGAACGGCTCGTCGATCGGTCCGGGCCGTTGCGGCGGGGCGAAATGACGGGTGATGTCGGTGAGCGGGTCGGTGATCCGTACCGGGGCACCGGAAGTGCCGTCCCAGTCCAGCGGCCACCGCGGCCCCTCCGCCGGCAGTACCGACGCCCCGGGTTCCGGCACGGGATAGACGAGGATCATGCCGTCCTCGGTCGCGAAGACGGCGCCTCGGTCGTCCAGCTCCAGACGTTCGTCGAGTGTGCAGGCCCACGACGAGCCGAAGGAGCGGCCCGCGCGGTACGTGGACAGGTGGGTGCGCCGTAGGAGAAGTGGGAGCAGCCCGGACAACTCGACATCGGTCTCGGCCATGTACATCTCGCCGGAGACCATGTCGATGGGGTCGCCGTTGAGGCATCGCCCCTTGCCCGGCTTGCTCTTGGCGAGCGCATCGTCGGCCTCCTTGCGCAGCCCTTTCTTGCCGAGGCTCTCCGCCATGGCCTTGAGGCCGCCCTTGAGGAACTTCATCTCCTTGACGCCCTTGGCGAGTTTGCCGAGCGAGGTGATGCCCTTGCCGCCGGGTATGCAGTCCATGGCGGCGAACGCCACGTCCCACAGGGACGCCTGTCCCTTGGAGTATTTGTAGAGGGTGTCGGCGAGGACGACGAGGGCGGCGATGAGGACGATCGCGCCGAGGACGGGCCCGCCGATGATCATCGCGATGACACCGACGACGGCGACGACGACCTTGCAGACGGTGACGATGGTGTCCCAGTTGTCCTCGAACCAGTGGCCGACGTCCTGCCACCAGTGCCGGTTCGGGATCCCCGCGTCGGATGCCTCGTCGATCTTCCGTTTCGCCTCGCCCGCCGCGTCGTCCCGCATCTTGCGGGCGTCCTCGGCCATCTTCTTCGCCGCGTCCAGCGCGCTCTGCGCGGTCGTGACGTCCGACTGGGCCTTGGTGTGCGCGGACTTGGCGCTCTGAACGTCCCGGGTGGCCGCCCGCACCTTCCCCTCGTCCGGCTTGTCGCCGTCCGATTTGCTGCCGGTGGGGTCGTCCTTGTACTTGTCGGCTTCCTTCGTCGCCCGCGACACCCACGAATCGGCCGAGGAGAGACGCGACTTGGCCGACGACAGATCGGACTGGGCGTCCTTCGCCTTCGCCAGGGCCTTGTCCGCCAGTGCCTGGGCGCGCTCCAGCTTCGGCCAGTAGTCGGCGAGGGCGTCCCCGCACAGCTCGTAGGACTTCTTGAGCTTCTTCAGGTTCTTGGGGACGTCCTTGAACTGGTCCTTGAAGACCTCGGCGGACTTGCCCGCCCACTGGAGCAGGGTGTCCTCGCCGGCCATGCCCCTGACCAGGCGCAGGGCGTCGGAGACGTCGTCGGCGAAGTCGTGGAGCTGCTTGGCGAGGGTACGGACGCGTTGCGGGTCGCCCGGAGTGGGGTCCTTGTCGAGGTCGAGAGGATGCCAGTCCGCCGGTCGGTACCCCGCCATGATTCCGCAACCCCCGTCACGTACTCACCGTCAACAACACCGCTCTCGGGCGAAGCTACAGGTCACTCTTTGCAAGGGCCAAGCCTGTTGCCGTCGGCGGCTGTCGTGATGTCACAGGAGCGCACCAATGCCCGCCGTCAGGGCGTCAGTTGGCGCCGTGATGTCCCGCTTGTCGGTGCTTTGCGTGGGTGGGGTGTGGCCATTCGCTCTGGTGCCGTCGGTGTCCTCCCGGATACCGTATCGGCTGCTTTCGTCGCTATCACCCGCCCCGTCAGGAGCCCACCGTGACCCGCCGTTCCCGCCTGTTCACGACAGCCACCGCCGGTGCGACGGCCGCGCTTCTCCTCGCAGGCTGCGGCGGAGGCGGCAACGACAAGTCCGACTCGAACGGCAAGATCGCGGGTGCGGACACGGGGGCTTCGTCCTCGGCTTCACCGACCGCTTCGGCTTCGGAATCCGGGGCTACGGGACGTCCGAAGATCACCTTCCCGTCCTACGCCACAAATGTTTTCGAGGATCAGAAGTCCGGCGACGGCACGAAGGATGCGGTTCTCGCGGACAGCGCCCTGAGCGTCAATTCCATGGACGATGCGATCTTCCAGGGGAGCACGAGCACGAAGGCCCTGGGCTTCTACAACGCGGACAAGGCCCTTGGTGCCGCGATCACCTATGTACAGGGGTACATCGACAAGGGTGACACCTGGATCGGCAAGACCCGTTACTTCGACCGCAAAGTGACGCTGTCCGGGGCCAAGGACGCCTACGTCACCTACTGCTCCGACGAAAGCAAGTCGTTTCTCAAGAACAAGAAGACCGGCAAGGTGAAGAACACGCCGACGACTGCGGACAGTTACGTGCTGTACCACACCAAGCTCACGAAGAACTCCATGGGTGTTTGGCAGACTACCGACATTGTTTCGAATCGGGGGGACAAGTCATGCCAGCCGTAAGGCAAGTGGCGAGAGGTGCAGCGATCTTCTCGCTTGCGTGGATTTCGGTGTTCGTCTCGCAGACCGCCTACGCCGGTGGGCGAGGTGACGACGGGACCGTGACCACGGAGACGCAGGAGCACGGCGACTCCTCCGACGACGGCACCCTGTCCTCGACAGTCGGCGCCATCGTCTACGACCGTTCCAAGAACGGCTCCGGCGCCTCCGTCGGACCGGTCGCCGCCACCACGTCCTGGACGCCACCGGCCTGCTGGTACGCGCCCAAGTACAGCCCGGCCGCTCTTCAGGCGTATCTGGAACCGATCTGGGCGGCCGACTCGACAGGATATGAGTGGGACGCCGAGCAGCGCGATCGTTACGTCGACGGTCACCCGTACACGGACTTCAACAAGGACAAGACGGGCAAGGGTTACTGGTGGGACTCGTACGTCAACAAGTCCTTCCCGCCCGGCTGGGACAAGTGCGACGAGCCCTATTTCTGGGTGGACACCGGCGACGCCCCGCCCGCCGACATCCCGAACACCATCTCCACCAAGATCCTCGGTGAGCTCGCCTATGACGAGATCCGTGTCCCCACCACCGAGGTGAGCCTGAAGCCCGCTGGGACGACGAAGGTCAATCTGGCCACCTGGGCATGGCTGGACAAGGCGACGTTCAAGCCGGTTTCCGTCACCGCCAGTGTTCCGGTGCTCGGTGTCTCTGCCACGACCACCGCCGAACCCGTCTCCCTCAAGATCGAGCCCGGTACGTCGGACGCGGTCACCTACCCGGCGTCGGGTGTCTGCGCGATCGACAACGGGAGTATCGGCGAGGAGTACACCGCGGGCGACGCGGGCAAGACGCCGCCCTGTGGGGTGAAGTACCTGCGCTCGTCCGGCAGCGGGTCCTATCAGCTGCGGGCCACGATCACCTGGAAGATCAGCTGGACCGGCAGCGACGGGAACGGCGGTGACCTGCCGGACGGTACTTTCGGCCGGCCGCAGGACGTCATCGTGCAGGAGATCCAGTCCGTGAACAGGTGAGGCAGGGAGAGGGTTTGACCTCTTGCTCCCCGCGCCGTCTGTTCGAATCCTTTGCGTCAGTTGGAAGACCGGCAATGCCACATGGGACGCCGCAAGGCACGGTGTCCCTAACCTGATCAGTCAATACTCTCCATCGCGTTCCATACCGAGGCGGAGTCGTACTGGGACACGTGCTCACTCAGGTATGTGTCTGTCTCGGGCAAGAGCGACTCCGAGGCTGTCGGCTGTATCGGAGTGGGCGGCCCGGATTCAGTGCTTGAGTCGTTCCGCGTGGGAGACGAAGCGGGCCCAGGTGGAGGGTGTGACGGTGAGGTGGGCGCCAGTGGTGTCCTTCGAGTCGCGGAGGTGGACGGCGTGGGGTGTGGTTGCCATTTCGACGCAGTTCGAGCCGTCGCCGCTGAAGGTCGACTTGCGCCAGTGGAGTATGTGCATGGGTTGGCTCCTCAGAGGTCCAGAACTCGTCGATTCATGAAGTCGCGTGTGTCGGCCGGTGTGAGCGCACAGGCTTCCATGCGGCCCAGCACGGCTCGGTACTTGCTCAACTGGGCTTCTGCGTCGAGGAACTCGCAGGCGCCGTGATGGGAGTCCAGTTGAACGGTGTCGAGCTGCGCCACGGGACCCTCCACGTAGTCGAAAGACTGACCGGTGGTGGGGAAGTTGTCGACGCCGAAGGGGATCACCCGGATGGTGACGTGGGGAAGTTCGCTCATTTCCAGCAGGTGCTTGAGCTGGCCTCGGGCGACGGCGGGGCCGCCGAAGCCCATCCGGAGCGCGGCCTCATGGATTATCGCGGTGTACGGGGGCGGGTCTGCCCGGTGCAGGATGCCTTGCCGTTTCACCCGATGTGTGAGGCGGTACTCGATCTCGTGCTGACGCATCGGAGGGACCACCGAGCGAAAGAGCGCACGGGCGTGGTCGGTCGTCTGGAGGAGTGCCGGGATGTGGATGAGCAGTGCCACCCGGAGCGCGGAGGCGTGGTGTTCCAACTCGGCCAGGTCGACCAGCGCCACGGGCACATGCTCGCGGTACTCCTCCCACCACCCACGATTGCGTCGGCCTGTCATCGAGGCCAGCGCGTCCATGAGTGCCTCGTCGGAGCAGGCGTAGGAACTCGCCATGGAGCGCAGCCGATCCGCGCTGACGGGCGTGCGGCCTGTCTCGATCATGCTCACGCGTGCTTGATTGACGCCCAGGAGCTCGCCGGCGCCCGTGGCGGTGAGACCGGCTCGTTCTCGCAGTTTGCGCAGTTCCGCACCCAGCCGTCGTTGCCGGAGCGTGGGGCTGTCGGTGGACGGCACGCCGTCTCCTTCCTTGTGTGAGGCGGCCCGGCAGTCCCTCACATGAGTGAACCATGGATGCATCTATGTCTTTTGGTTAGATGCATCTAACCATCTGTCCTACGGTGAGAACACACCGCCCAACTCCTCGCGCCCATAAGCCGGAAGCGCACCTCCCCAGGCAGAGCCACCGCTCGGCGGGGTTGTGGGGCGGACCCGACCCCTCTCTCCCTCGAAGGTTCCCGTGGGCACCGTATCCCTGCCCGACACCTGGGTGTACGCGCTTCGCCTGCCTCATGATCCGCGCGCGGCACGCGTCGCACGTATGACCGTACGGGCGGTGCTGAGCGGTCATGGCAGACCAGAAGTACTGGACGTCGTCGAACTGTTGACGTCCGAGCTGATCGGCAACACCTACCGGCACACGAGTGGCCCGGCCTCTCTCCGGCTGACCGCCCTCGCGGACGGTCGGCTGCGGGTCGGTGTCTGGGACAGTCACCCGCGCATTCCTGCCCCGTTCGGTGAGTCGCCCGGGGACCGCGTCAAGCTCGTCCCGGCGGGAGCCGAAAGGGGCCGTGGGCTGCACCTCGTGCAGGAGTACGCCGACGCATGGGGCGGCTGGACCGTCGGTGACGGCGGCCCACTGGACCGTGGTGCCGGGAAGCTGCTGTGGTTCGAGGTGGGCGGACAGACGACCGAGGGGGCGCGGAAAGCCGTTTCATGACGTCGCGAGTGCGCCCCGCGCCCGTACCTCTCACCCGACCTCCCCCCAGGGTGAGAGCAACGTTCCCTTCCGGTCACCCACAGGCACAGTGCGGAAACGACGCGTCCCTACCTTCGGGCTCAGTCACTCATCCGAAGTCGGAAAGACCGAGTACACGGAGCACCGTGGAGGCGTCATGACAGCCCCAGCCCCTACCTCACGCAGCCGCTGGATCCAGGAGTGGGATCCGGAGGACGACGCGTTCTGGAACGCGACCGGCGAGAAGGTCGCCCGCCGGAACCTGATCTTCTCGGTCCTCTCCGAGCACATCGGGTTCTCGATCTGGACCATGTGGTCCGTGCTGGTGCTGTTCATGGGCCCGGAGTACGGGCTCACCCCGGCCGACAAGTTCCTGCTGACCTCGATGGTCACCCTCGTCGGCGCGGTCGTCCGGGTGCCGTACACCTTCGCCGTCGCGCTCTTCGGCGGCCGCAACTGGACGATCATCTCCGCGGGGCTCCTGCTCGTCCCGACCGTCGCAGCCTTCACCGTGATGGAGCCGGGGACGTCGTTCGGCACGTTCCTGCTCGTCGGGCTGCTGGCCGGCATAGGCGGCGGCAACTTCGCGTCCAGCATGACCAACATCAACGCCTTCTTCCCGCTCCGGAAGAAGGGGTGGGCGCTGGGGCTCAACGCGGGCGGCGGGAACATCGGCGTGCCCGTCATCCAGCTGGTCACCCTCGCGATCATCGGAGCGAGCGGCGGCCCGCGCGTGCTGCTCGGCATCTACATCCCGCTGATCCTCGTCGCCGCCGTCCTCGCCGCGCTCTTCATGGACAACCTCGCCACCGTGAAGAACGACACCGGTGCCGCGATCGACGCCGCGAAGGACGCCCACACCTGGATCATGTCCTTCCTCTACGTCGGCACGTTCGGATCGTTCATCGGGTACGCCTTCGCCTTCGGCCAGGTGCTCCAGGTGCAGTTCGGGCGGACCCCGCTGCAGGCCGCCTACCTCACCTTCATCGGCCCGCTGCTCGGCTCCCTCATCCGGCCCGTCGGCGGCTGGCTCGCCGACCGGTACGGCGGTGCGAAGATCACCCTGTGGAACTACGTCGGCATGGCCGCGGCCACCGGCCTCCTCATCGTCGCCAGCATGCAGAAGTCGCTGCCGCTGTTCGTCACCGTGTTCGTCGTGCTGTTCTCGCTCAGCGGGCTCGGCAACGGGTCGACGTACAAGATGATCCCCGGCATCTTCCAGACCAAGGCCCTCGCCAAGGGGCTGGCCGGGGACGAGGCCGCGGCCTACGGGCGGCGGCTGTCCGGGGCCTCCATGGGGCTCATCGGGGCCGTCGGCGCGCTCGGCGGCGTCGGCATCAACCTCGCCTTCCGGCAGTCGTACCTCTCCTACGGCAGCGGCACCGGAGCCTTCGTGGCCTTCCTCGCCTTCTACGGTCTGTGCTTCGCCGTCACCTGGGCCGTATACCTTCGCCGACCCGCCACGCAGGGGCGGTCCACAGCCGCCACCGAGACAAAGGCGCAGCTCAGCTACGCCGAGGTGTGACGTAACACTGGTGACATCAACCCGAACCGAGCCTGTCACGGACCGTTGACAGGCTCGTTCGGCATGCGGGTCAGCTAGGAGAGCAGCCATGTACGAGCAACAGCAGCGACCGGATCCCGGTCAGCACGGTCCTCTCGCGGGGTTCACCGTGGGGGTCACCGCCGCGCGCCGCGCCGACGAACTCGGGGCCCTGCTCCAGCGCCGGGGGGCCGCCGTGCTGCACGCCCCCGCCCTGCGCATCGTGCCGCTCGCCGACGACGGCGAACTGCTGTCCGCCACCAAGGAGATCATCGACCAGGCGCCGGACGTGGTGGTGGCGACCACCGCCATCGGGTTCCGGGGGTGGGTCGAGGCCGCGGACGGATGGGGCTTCGGCGAGCTGCTGCTGGAGCGGCTGCGCAACGTCGAGCTGCTCGCGCGCGGGCCCAAGGTGAAGGGCGCGATCCGGGCCGCCGGGCTGACCGAGGAGTGGTCGCCGTCCTCCGAGTCGATGGCCGAGGTGCTCGACCGGCTCCTGGAGGAGGGCGTCGAGGGCCGCCGGATCGCCGTACAGCTGCACGGTGAGCCGCTGCCCGGGTTCGTCGAGGCGCTGCGGGCCGCGGGCGGGGAGGTGCTGCCGGTGCCGGTGTACCGGTGGATGCCGCCGGAGGACCTCGGGCCGGTGGACCGGCTGCTGGACGCCGTGGTCTCCCGCTCGCTGGACGCCGTCACCTTCACCAGCGCGCCCGCCGCCGCCTCGCTGCTGTCCCGCGCCGAGCACCGGGGGCTGCGGGACGAACTGCTCGCCGCCCTGAACCACGACGTCGTACCCGCCTGCGTCGGCCCGGTCACCGCGCTGCCGTTGCAGGCCCTCGGCGTGGACACGGTCCAGCCGGAGCGCTTCCGGCTCGGTCCCCTCGTACAGCTGCTGTGCCAGGAACTGCCCTCGCGGGCGCGGGCGTTGCCGGTCGCCGGGCACCGGGTGGAGATCCGGGGGCACGCGGTCCTGGTGGACGGCGCGCTGAAGCCGGTGCCGCCGGCCGGGATGTCCCTGCTGCGCGCGCTCGCACGGCGGCCGGGCTGGGTGGTCGCCCGCGCCGAGCTGCTGCGCGCGCTGCCCGGCGCCGGGCGCGACGAGCACGCCGTGGAGACGGCGATGGCCCGCCTGCGCACCGCCCTGGGCGCGCCGAAGCTGATCCAGACCGTCGTCAAGCGCGGCTACCGCCTCGCCCTGGACCCGGCCGCGGACGCGAAGTACGCGGACCTCTAGCGGGCATCGCCACCTCGGCGGCACGAGGCGCGCCAGCGGGCACTTCCACCTCGGCGGCACGAGGCACGAGGCGCGCCGGTACGCCGACGCGCTCGACCACGACGCGCTCGACCACGTGGAGTCCGTGCGGCGGTTCTTCGGCACCGGGGACGGGCGGTGTGGCTGAGCGGCCGCTACAGCTGCTGTCGGCAGGGGCTGCCCACAACGGCGTACGACGGCGTGGCGGGCGGTTTCCACAGGCATCCACTCGCGTCCGTCGCCTCCCGTCGGTGACCACGCCGTCCCGGTCCGTCAGGTTGAAGTGATCCTGCCACCACTCGGTGGCCGACTCGGTCTCCGGGCCGAACGAGCCGTCGATCTGGTTCTTCCGGAAGGGGTGCAGGTCGCCGTCGTCGTCCTGCCACAGGGCCTTGTCCGCCCACAGGACGGTCTGCCACAGGGCCGTCGCGTTGCTGTCGGTGTAGTCGTCGACGCCGATCTGCTCCTCGCCCTGCCAGTCGTCGGCGGCGGGGCCGTTGCCGTCGATGCCGTGGTACGGCGCCGACGCGGCGCTCGCCACGGGCGCCAGGGCCAGACCACCGGCGCCCAGCAGTACGGCCGCCGCCATCGCGACGACCCGGGTGCGCATGCTCATGTACCTCGTCCTCTCTGAACCGCCGTCCCCCGGCGGGGTCCCCCTGGGGCGGCTCGCCGTGCTTTCGCAGGAGACAGCGTCACGGCCGCGGGCGGGCGGCGGCGAGGCCTGCCGGGGTCCCCGGACCGAACGGGGACGACCCACCCCGCACGCACCGGCGTCCCCGGCGGGCGCGGGCCGGACGGGAACCTCGTGGAACACCGGCACGAGGGCTTCCGGCCGCCCGCCGGGCCGGGCACTGTGAGATGACACGGTTCCCCGGCGGTCCTCCCGTCCAAGGCGGTGACAGGCACATGGCACTGGGTACGGCCACGGCCCCGTACGAGCTGCGTTTCGACGCCGGGCGGATCTGTCTGGATCTGCTCGCCACCACGCATCCCGGCGAACGGCTCGACGCCCTCGAACCGCTGCGGGCCTGGATCACCGGATCGGGACTGGTCCCGCCGGGCACGCCGCTGGCGCACGCCGACGCCGGCTGGCTCGCCGCCTTCCGTGAACTACGGTCACACGCCGCCCAGTTGGTGCACGAGCGCGGCGGCGGCCGGAACACCGCGACGCCGTCACCGTCGTACGGCCCCGCGCTCGCCCGGGTCAACGACCTCGCCCGCGCCGCCGCGCCCCCGGCCCCGCGCGCCGTGCCCGGCGAGGACGGTTTCCTCGTAAGGGAGTTGGCCGGACCTCCGGAGTGCGCCGCGTTGCTCGCGGCGGTCGCCCGGGACGTCGTGGAACTGCTCACCGACCCCGTCGCGCGGGCGGCGATCAGGGAGTGCGAGGGCGACAACTGCCCTCTGGTGTACCTGGACACCTCCCGGGGGCGCCGGCGCCGCTGGTGCTCCAGCGAGGTCTGCGGCAACCGCGAACGGGTCGCCCGGCACCGGCGCCGTGCCGCGCTCGCCCGCGCCTGAATCCTCCCCTCTACCCGCGTCCCGCTCCCCTCTACCCGCGTCCCGCTCGCCTCTCCCCGTGTCCCGCTCGACTTCCGTCCCCTCAACTCCTGTCCCATTCACGGCATCTGTCGGATCTTCATCGAAGCTCCCGCGAAGTGATTTCGACAACACTCCGTTTGGTGACGGCCGCGTACGGGCAGCCCCGGCGCCGTCGACGCTGTGTCGGAAATGTAAAGATCACGCGGTGGGAATGTGTGCTCATGTCCCGGTCGTCATGTCAGATCGCGGAAAAATGCGGGGTCTTGTTGAACGCACCGCGAGCCACTCCCGTACCGGTGGGGGAGCGACCGACTGGGGGAACCCCCGGACACCGGAGGTGGGCGTGCGCAAGGATGCGGCCGTGGCCAATGAACGTGGATCGAGGGCCCGACATCGCATGTCCCAGCCCTCGGAGCCTGATGAGGAGCTGATGCGTGCCCTCTACCGAGAGCACGCCGGACCACTCCTTGCGTATGTCCTTCGGCTGGTCGCCGGTGATCGGCAACGCGCCGAGGACGTCGTGCAAGAGACACTCATCCGTGCCTGGAAGAACGCCGGCCAGCTCAATCGAGCGACCGGATCGGTACGCCCCTGGCTGGTGACGGTCGCTCGCCGCATCGTCATCGACGGTCACCGCAGCCGGCAGGCCCGGCCGCAGGAGGTCGATCCGTCGCCGCTGGAGGTCATCCCCGCGGAGGACGAGATCGACAAGGCGCTGTGGCTGATGACGCTGTCCGACGCGCTCGACGACCTGACCCCGGCCCACCGGGAGGTGCTCGTCGAGACGTACTTCAAGGGGCGTACCGTCAACGAGGCGGCCGAAACGCTGGGTATACCCAGCGGCACCGTGCGTTCGCGGGTGTTCTATGCCCTCAGGTCGATGAAGCTGGCTCTGGAGGAGCGGGGGGTGACGGCGTGATGAGTGTGTACGGGGGGCACGGCGGATTCGGCACAGGTGGTTCGGGTATGTCTGGAGCCATGCAGGAATCTCCGGTGCCCAATGAGCACGAGACTGTCGGCGCGTACGCGCTCGGGATTCTCGACGACGCCGAGGCAACCGCTTTCGAGATCCATCTGGCCGGGTGCGAGTGGTGCGCCCAGCAGCTCGACGAGCTGGCCGGGATGGAACCGATGCTGGCCGCCCTGGCCGACCTGCCCGGCTCCGGGAGCACACCCTCCATCGGCGAGTCCCTGTCCGCCCGGCCCAGCCCGCGGATGGCCGAGAAACTCGTCGTCGAGGTCGCCGAGAAGCGGAAGGTCCGCAGTCGTCGCAGCCTCTTCGGGCTGGCCGCCTCGGTCGTGCTGATCGCCGGCGGCACCGTGGCGGGCGTGGCGCTGAGCGGCTCGGACAGCGGCACCGGCACGGAAGCCGCCATGGGCCCCGCCCAGGCCGCCTTCCAGACGATGTCCGACAAGAAGTCGGCCACGGACCCGACGACGCACGTCAGTGCGACCGTCGCCGTGGAGAAGAAGGACTGGGGCACCCACGCGGTCCTCCAGCTCAAGAACGTCACCGGCCCGAAGAAGTGCTCGCTCATCGCCGTCGGCAAGAACGGCGAGCGCGAGACGGTGACCTCCTGGTCCGTTCCGAACTGGGGATACGGCATCACCGACGCCAAGACGGAGAAGGCCAAGCAGCCTCTCTACGTGCACGGCGGCGCCGCCTTCACCCCCAGCCAGATCGACCACTTCGAGGTCATGACCTTCGACGGCAAGAAGCTCGTCTCGGTCAGCGCGTAGCTTCGGCGGGCCCCCTTCGCGTACGGTTGACGGCTGCCCAGCACGTCAGAAGGGGGCCCGGTGGCCGCTCAGGCTCAGCAATCCGCGGTCGGCTCTCACGGTTCGGAACAGGACTCCGCCCAGGACTCCGTTCGGGACCGTGAGATCAGCGTCGAACAGGTACACCTCGACCGGGTGTACCGACGCCTCGAGGAGAAGATCCACGAGGCGGAATTCCTGATGGACGACGCGGCCAAGCGCGGTCAGGTAGGCACCCCCGGTGCGCTCGCCGAGCGGGACGCGCAGGTCTTCCGGGCGGGGATCCACCTCAACCGGCTCAACAACGAGTTCGAGGACTTCCTCTTCGGCCGGATCGACCTGCTCCTCGGCAAGGACGGCAAGAAGGGCCCGGACGGCGCCTACACCGCCGTCGAGCCCGCCGAGGGCGCGGTCCGCGCCGACAACACCGCCGACATCGCCGAGACCCTGCACATCGGCCGCCTCGGCGTCCTCGACCAGGACTACGCGCCGCTGGTCATCGACTGGCGCGCCCCTGCCGCGGCGCCCTTCTACAGGTCCACTCCGGTGGATCCCGGGCGTGTCGTACGACGCCGGGTCATCCGCTCCAAGGGCCGCCGCGTCCTCGGCGTCGAGGACGACCTGATGCGCCCCGAGCTGACCGCCCTCCTCGACGGCGGCACGCTCCCCGTGATCGGCGACGGCGCCCTGATGGCCGCCCTCGGCCAGGCCCGCAGCCACACCATGCGGGACATCGTCGCCTCCATCCAGGCCGAGCAGGACCTCGTCATCCGCGCCCCCGCCGCCTCCGTCACCTACGTCGAGGGCGGCCCGGGCACCGGGAAGACGGCCGTCGCCCTGCACCGCGCCGCCTACCTGCTCTACCAGGACCGCCGCCGCTACGCGGGCGGCATCCTGATCGTCTCCCCGACCCCGCTCCTGGTGGCGTACACCGAGGGCGTCCTGCCGTCCCTCGGCGAGGAGGGCCAGGTCGCCATCCGCGCCATCGGCTCCCTGGTCGACGGCGTCGAGGCGGACCTCTACGACACCCCGGCCACCGCCCGCGCCAAGGGCTCCTCGCGGATGCTCCGGGTGCTGCGCAAGGCCGCCCGCGGCGCCCTGGAGCTGAACGGCTCACCGGAGCGGCTCCGGGTCGTCGCCTTCGGCCGCCGGCTGGAGCTGGAGGCCGAGGAGCTGAACCGGGTCAGGCACAACGCGCTGGGCGGCACGGCCCCCGTCAATCTGCTGCGCCCCCGCGCCCGCAAGCTGCTGCTGGACGCCCTGTGGCACCGCTCCGGCGCGGCCGGCCGGCACACCGACCCGGAGCTCGCCGCCGAACTGCGCGCCTCCTTCGACGAGGACATCCTCACCGAGGACCCCTTCATCGAGTTCCTCGACGCCTGGTGGCCCGAGCTCACCCCGCGGACCGTCCTGACCGCGATGGCCGACGAGCGCCGGCTCGGCCGCTGGGCCCGCCGCGTCCTCAACCCCGGCGAGGTCCGCAGGGTGGCCCGCTCCCTGAGACGGGACGGCCACACCGTCCACGACATCGCCATGCTCGACGAGCTCCAGGCCATCCTCGGCGCCCCCGCCCGCCCGCGCAGGAAGCGCGAGGCGGACCCGCTGGACCAGCTCACCGGCCTGGAGGAGCTGATGCCGGTGCGCGAGGAGTCCCAGCGCGAGCGCGCCGAACGGCTCGCCCAGGAGCGCGTCGAGTACGCCCACGTCATCGTCGACGAGGCGCAGGACCTCACGCCGATGCAGTGGCGGATGGTCGGACGCCGGGGCCGGCACGCCACCTGGACGGTCGTCGGCGACCCGGCCCAGTCCTCCTGGTCCGACCCCGACGAGGCGGCCGAGGCCCGCGACGAGGCCCTCGGCAGCCGCCCGCGCCGCCGCTTCGAGCTCACCGTGAACTACCGCAACCCCGCGGAGATCGCCGAGCTCGCCGCGAAGGTCCTGGCCCTCGCCATGCCCGGCTCCACGTCCCCGTCGGCCGTCCGCTCCACCGGCGTCCAGCCCCGCTTCACCGTGGTGGGCGACTCGCTGGAGAAGACCGTGCGGGCGGAGGCCGAGCGGCTGCTGGACCTCGTCGACGGCACGGTCGGAGTGGTCGTCGCCATGGACCGGCGCGCGGAGGCCGCCCGCTGGCTCGCCGGACTCGGCGACCGGGTGGTGGCCCTGGGCAGCCTGGAGGCCAAGGGCCTGGAGTACGACGCGACGGTCGTCGTCTCGCCCGCCGAGATCGCCGACGAGTCCCCGGCCGGCCTGCGGGTGCTCTACGTCGCCCTCACCCGGGCCACCCAGCAGCTGACGGTGGTCTCGGGCGAGCGGGACGAACCGGACGCGGCCGGGGTGCCGGACCTGCTGCGGGACTGAGAGCCACCCGTTCGGCGGTTGGTTTCCTGTGAAGTCCGCGGACGGGAATGGCCGTACGGGATCTGTTTGTTAGCCTTGTCGTGACACCGGCCCGATCCAAGCCCCCGGGCCCAACCTTCGTCGCCGAGAGCGACCACTTGCCGCGAGGCGAGCATGGCGGGTCGGTGTCACAAGCGTTCGAGAGGCCCACGTCACCGTGTGACGTGGGCCTCTTCCGCGTGCGAACAATAGGCACGAAACCCGGCCCGGCTAACGCCTACCCGGCGGTAGGTGCGACGATCGGACGGCAAAACCCGCGACACGGTGAAAGCGAAGGAAGTCGGCCATGGCAACGGCGCCCAGCGTCTCCTACTCGATGACCATCCGGCTGGAGGTGCCCGCGAGCGGAACCGCCGTCTCGCAGCTCACCACCGCCGTGGAGTCCTCCGGGGGCTCGGTGACCGGCCTCGACGTCACCGCGTCCGGCCACGAGAAGCTCCGTATCGACGTCACGATCGCGGCCAGCTCGACCGCGCACGCCGACCAGATCGTGGAGCAGCTCCGCCACATCGAGGGCGTCACCCTCGGCAAGGTCTCGGACCGTACCTTCCTGATGCACCTCGGCGGCAAGATCGAGATGCAGTCCAAGCACCCCATCCGCAACCGTGACGACCTCTCCATGATCTACACCCCGGGCGTGGCCCGCGTGTGCATGGCGATCGCGGAGAACCCCGAGGACGCGCGCCGCCTGACCATCAAGCGCAACTCCGTTGCGGTCGTGACGGACGGTTCGGCGGTGCTGGGCCTCGGCAACATCGGCCCCAAGGCCGCCCTCCCCGTCATGGAGGGCAAGGCGGCCCTCTTCAAGCGGTTCGCCGGCATCGACGCCTGGCCGCTGTGCCTCGACACCCAGGACACCGACGCGATCGTCGAGATCGTCAAGGCGATCGCCCCGGGCTTCGCCGGCATCAACCTGGAGGACATCTCCGCGCCCCGCTGCTTCGAGATCGAGGCGCGGCTGCGCGAGGCCCTGGACATCCCCGTCTTCCACGACGACCAGCACGGCACCGCGATCGTCGTGCTCGCCGCGCTGACGAACGCACTTCGCGTCGCGGGCAAGGCGATCGAGAACATCCGGGTCGTCATGTCCGGCGCCGGCGCGGCC
Source organism: Streptomyces sp. NPDC104367 (assembly GCF_055583825.1). NCBI lineage: Bacteria > Bacillati > Actinomycetota > Actinomycetes > Kitasatosporales > Streptomycetaceae > Streptomyces > Streptomyces sp. NPDC104367. The sequence goes on from NZ_JBVJND010000008.1 coordinate 97,483, forward strand.
GGTACGGCCATCCTCAAGCTGCTGCTCGCGGCCGGCGTCAAGAACGCCGTCGTGGCCGACATCCACGGTGTCGTGCACTCCTCCCGCGAGGACCTGGTCGCCACCCCGGCCGACTCCCCGCTGCGCTGGATCGCCGACAACACCAACCCGGAGAACCTGACGGGCACCCTGAAGGAGGCCGTGCGCGGCGCCGACGTCTTCATCGGCGTCTCCGCCCCGAACGTCATCGACGGCGACGACGTGGCCGCCATGGCCGAGGGCGCCATCGTATTCGCACTCGCGAACCCCGACCCCGAGGTCGACCCGGCGGTCGCCCGCCAGACGGCCGCCGTGGTGGCCACCGGCCGCTCCGACTTCCCGAACCAGATCAACAACGTGCTGGTCTTCCCCGGCGTCTTCCGCGGTCTGCTGGACGCCCAGTCCCGCACGGTCAACACGGACATGATGCTCGCGGCCGCGAAGGCCCTCGCCGACGTGGTCACCGAGGACGAGCTGAACCCGAACTACATCATCCCCAGCGTCTTCAACGAGAAGGTCGCGGGCGCGGTGGCGGGCGCGGTACGCGAAGCGGCGAAGGGCGCCTGAGTAATCCCGGGCAAACGGTTGTGAAACTTGCCACGCTTCGGATCCGGCGCGTCGTGAAACCCCTCCTTCGGCCCAGTCGTAGGGTAGGCGCGGCACGTGGATTGGCGTTCCCGCCGCAGGTGGGGGCAGGATGCGTCCCGGCCCAACATGCGGCTCCGCCGCGTGGCACGCCTCAATGGCAAGAAGAACACGGGAGTAACAACATGAACCGCAGTGAGCTGGTGGCCGCGCTGGCCGACCGTGCCGAGGTGACTCGCAAGGACGCCGACGCCGTGCTGGCCGCGTTCGCCGAGGTCGTCGGCGACATCGTCTCCAAGGGCGACGAGAAGGTCACCATCCCCGGCTTCCTGACCTTCGAGCGCACCCACCGTGCCGCTCGCACCGCGCGCAACCCGCAGACCGGCGAGCCGATCAACATCCCCGCCGGCTACAGCGTGAAGGTCTCCGCGGGCTCGAAGCTGAAGGAAGCCGCCAAGGGCAAGTGACCCTGGCGTCCGTAGGCCACGGGACGGCGTACGGCTCGTAACACCACGATGGGGCGGCCCCTCTCCACAGGGGCCGCCCCATCGTCGTACGGCGGGAACCCGCCGGGCACCCGGCCCGGCGGCGCCGCCACCGGTCAGCCGAGCGCCTTGCCCGGCAGCTCCACCTTGGCGCCGAGCTCGACGAGCTTCTCCATGAAGTTCTCGTAGCCGCGGTTGATGAGGTCGATGCCGTGGACCCGGGACGTGCCCTGGGCCGCGAGGGCGGCGATGAGGTACGAGAAGCCGCCGCGCAGGTCGGGGATGACCAGGTCGGCGCCCTGGAGCTTGGTGGGGCCGGAGACGACCGCGGAGTGCAGGAAGTTGCGCTGGCCGAAGCGGCAGTCGGAGCCGCCCAGGCACTCGCGGTAGAGCTGGATGTGCGCACCCATCTGGTTCAGCGCCGAGGTGAAGCCGAGCCGGGACTCGTAGACCGTCTCGTGGATGATCGAGAGGCCGGTGGCCTGGGTCAGGGCGACCACCAGCGGCTGCTGCCAGTCGGTCTGGAAGCCCGGGTGCACGTCCGTCTCCAGCGCGATGGACTTCAGCTGGCCGCCCGGGTGCCAGAAGCGGATGCCCTCGTCGTCGATCTCGAAGGCACCGCCCACCTTCCGGTAGGTGTTCAGGAACGTCATCATCGAACGCTGCTGGGCGCCCCGGACGTAGATGTCGCCCTCGGTCGCCAGCGCCGCCGACGCCCAGGACGCCGCCTCCAGCCGGTCCGACAGCGCGCGGTGGGTGTAGCCGCCGAGCTTGTCCACGCCGGTGATGCGGATCGTGCGGTCGGTGTCGATCGCGATGATCGCGCCCATCTTCTGCAGCACGCAGATGAGGTCCTCGATCTCCGGCTCGACGGCCGCGTTCGACAACTCCGTGACGCCCTCGGCGAGTACGGCCGTCAGCAGCACCTGCTCGGTGGCGCCGACGGACGGGTAGGGCAGCGCGATCTTCGTACCGCGCAGACCCTTCGGGGCCTCCAGGTACTGGCCGTCCGCGCGCTTCTCGATGGTCGCGCCGAACTGCCGCAGCACGTCGAAGTGGAAGTCGATGGGCCGGCCGCCGATGTCGCAGCCGCCGAGGCCGGGGATGAACGCGTGCCCGAGCCGGTGCAGCAGCGGGCCGCAGAACAGGATCGGGATCCGGCTGGAACCGGCGTGGGCATCGATGTCGGCGACGTTCGCGCTCTCCACGTACGTCGGGTCGAGCACCAGCTCACCGGGCTCCTCGCCCGGGCGCACCGTCACCCCGTGCAGTTGCAGCAGGCCGCGGACGACCCGCACGTCACGGATGTCCGGAACGTTGCGCAGCCGACTGGGCGCACTGCCCAGCAGGGCGGCGACCATGGCCTTCGGTACGAGGTTCTTCGCACCGCGGACCCGGATCTCGCCCTCCAGCGGGGTGCCGCCGTGGACAAGCAGGACATCGTCGTTGACGGTCATGGATCTCGCGTTCCGTGGAGTTGGGCAGGGCCGGAGAGACAGAGTAATCGCCCACCGGCCCCCTGCCGTAAGCCCAAGGACCACCCAGCCGCGTCATAGCTGTGTCACAACACGAACTGTTCGCTGTCGGGTACATGGGGTCACTGCCCGTCACCGTGCGCCGGGGACGCTCCCTTCCGCCCTGAGCTGCATTCACCCGCGGGCCCTGATTGGCTCCCCACGGGAGCGGAAGATGCGGGATCATGTCTGGCATGACCGAGGTGTCCTCGCTCACAGGGCGGCTGCTCGTGGCAACGCCCGCCCTGGCGGACCCGAACTTCGACCGTGCGGTCGTGCTCCTTCTCGACCACGACGAGGAGGGCTCCCTCGGTGTCGTCCTCAACCGGCCCACCCCGGTGGACGTCGGCGACATCCTGGAGGGCTGGGCCTCGCTCGCCGGCGAGCCCGGGGTCGTCTTCCAGGGCGGCCCGGTCTCCCTCGACTCGGCGCTCGGCGTGGCGGTCATCCCCGGCGGCGCGAACGGCGACCGGGCCCCGCTCGGCTGGCGCCGGGTGCACGGCGCGATCGGCCTGGTCGACCTGGAGGCCCCGCCGGAACTGCTCGCCTCGGCCCTCGGCTCGCTGCGGATCTTCGCCGGTTACGCCGGCTGGGGCCCCGGCCAGCTGGAGGACGAACTGGTCGACGGCGCCTGGTACGTCGTCGAGTCCGAGCCCGGCGACGTCTCCTCCCCGTCCCCCGAAAGACTCTGGCGCGAGGTCCTGCGCCGCCAGCGCAGCGAACTCGCGATGGTCGCCACGTACCCGGACGATCCGTCGCTCAACTGATGGATCACCCGTTCGGGTGCCGGTGCGGATGTTCGGGAGCGACGTCGTTCCCGGCCGCACGGCGTCCGTGGTGTGAAGCTCGTGACGCAGGTCAGACTCCTGCCGACGCCGGAACAGGCGGCCGCGCCGGAGACGACCCTGCGTCGCTGCAACGAGGCGGCGCCCTGGGTCAGCGCGGCCGCCTTCGAGGCGGACGTGAAAGAGAACGTTCCGCTGCGGAAGCTGGTCCACGGCGAAGTGAGGGCACGGTGGGGTCTTGGCTCGCGGGCGGCGCAGCACGTGATCAAGAAGACGTGCGACGCCTGCACCACGCTGAAGGCGGGTGTGAGGGCCGGGTGCCTGGGCGGGCCGGGCTCCAGACGGCGCCGGAAGGCTGTGGAGAAGCCGATCGTCTTCCGGGCGGACGGCGCACAACCGTACGACGACCGGATGCTCTCCTGGCAGTTCGACGGCTCCCGCAACATCCGCGCCAGAGCGTGGGAGTTGTGGCGAAGCGGGGCGAGGTCAACCGCCCCTGTCCCGTCGCCGCTGCAGCGGGGTGGGCCTGGACGCAAACACGGTGCCGCGGCCGGCGGCGCCCGTTGTGCAAGCCTGGGAGCCATAGTTCCCGGCGGTTGATTACCCTTGGCGGCATGAGCACTCTTGAGCCCGAGCGCGGGACTGGTACGGGGACCCTCGTAGAACCGACGCCACAGGTGTCCCACGGCGACGGCGACCACGAGCGCTTCGCCCACTACGTCCAGAAGGACAAGATCATGGCGAGCGCCCTCGACGGTACGCCCGTCGTGGCGCTGTGCGGCAAGGTGTGGGTGCCGGGCCGCGACCCGAAGAAGTACCCCGTGTGTCCCATGTGCAAGGAGATCTACGAGTCCATGGGCGCCGGCGGTGACGGCGAGGGCAAGGGCAAGGACAAGTAGCACCGGCCGGGTGCTGCTGGGCTCCGGGCGCGCTTCGGCGTGCTCCGGGGCCTTTGTCGTGTCCGGGTCCTTCGTCGTGTCCGGGCGCCGCGCGGAGCCCGGCGGCATCCGGACATGGAGTGGTCGGGACCTGTTGCCGAAGTGTTCACCCAGTCCCTAACCTCGATGGCGTTGTGCAGGGCGAAATCGTCGTTGCGTATGCTGCAACAAGATGGTGGAGGCTGCGAGGTGTCCACCGCGATCCGGCGGGTGTTCGGGCGGCGGGAATTCGGCCGTCACTTCGCCGGACGGATGTTCCCCGAGGGGGTGTCGTGATCGTTCAGGAGCCCGTCGCCTTTCTCGCCCGGACCGCGGTGACGCGATTCCGGTTCCGCTTCCGGACCGCCCCGCCGATCGTGTTTCCGGCGGCCCGGACAGGGCTTCCCGAAACGCGTGCCGCAGGCGCCGCGGGAGGCCGCGGACAACGCCGGAGCGAGTGGCACGCGCTTTCCCCGGCGGGCCCTTTTCCGGTGCCGCCGGTGTTCTCCGTACTCGTACAGCGACGCCTTGTCCCGGGGCCGGGCGAAGCGGTTAGGAGCTGACGTGACTTCAGGGACGGATCTGATTCCGGCGCCGCGCGCCGTCGACGGGCCGACGGGAAGCGGCGTCCTTTTCGACGAGACCACCACCGTGTGGGCGGAGCCCGGAACGGAAGGCACGGAACGCTGGCTGCGTTCCGCGCTCGGCGCGGCTCTCGGACTGCCGCTGCGGCCCGGCTCCGAGAACGACCGCGACGGCGTACGGCTGCGGCTGGACAGCTCGCTGGCGCCCGAGGCGTACCGGCTCCGCGCGCTCGCCGGCCAGGGCGTCGAGATCCGCGGCGGCGGCCCCGCCGGGGTCTTCTGGGGTGCCCAGACCCTGCGTCAGCTGCTCGGACCGGACGCCTTCCGGCGCGCGCCCCTGCGCCCCGGCACCCGGTACGCGGTCCCGCGGCGGGTCGTCGAGGACGCTCCCCGGTTCGGCTGGCGCGGCCTGATGCTCGACGTGGCCCGGCACTTCATGCCGAAGGAAGGCGTGCTGCGCTATCTCGATCTGATGGCCGCGCACAAACTCAACGTCCTCCACTTCCATCTGACGGACGACCAGGGCTGGCGCGTCCCGATCGAGCGCCACCCGCTCCTCACCGAGGTCGGCTCCTGGCGGGCCCGCACCAAATTCGGCCACCGGGCCTCGCCGTTGTGGGAGGAGAAGCCGCACGGTGGCCACTACACCCGGGACGACATCCGGGAGATCGTCGCCTACGCGGCCGAGCGGCATATCACGGTCGTCCCGGAAATCGACGTACCGGGACACTCGCAGGCCGCCATCGCCGCGTATCCGGAACTCGGCAACACCGACGTCATCGACACCGCCTCCCTGACCGTCTGGGACTCCTGGGGGATCTCTCCGAACGTACTCGCCCCCACTGACAACACCCTGCGCTTCTACGAGGGGGTGTTCGAGGAAGTGCTGGAACTGTTCCCGTCGGTGTTCATTCATGTCGGCGGCGACGAATGCCCGAAGGACCAGTGGCGGGCCTCGCCGGCCGCGCGGGCGCGGATGACGGAACTCGGACTCGCCGACGAGGACGCGCTGCAGTCGTGGTTCATCGGCCACTTCGCCAAGTGGCTCTCCGCGCGCGGGCGCAGGCTGATCGGCTGGGACGAGATCCTGGAGGGCGGGATCGCCGAGGGCGCCGCCGTGTCGTCGTGGCGCGGTTACGGTGGCGGGATCGCGGCCGCGCGGGCCGGGCACGACGTGGTCATGTGCCCCGAGCAGTACGTGTACCTGGACCACCGTCAGGCGGACGGCACCGACGAACCCGTACCGATCGGCTATGTACGCACCCTGGAGGACGTGTACCGGTTCGAGCCCGTTCCGCCGGGGCTGGACGCGTCCCGGGCGCGGCGGGTGCTGGGCACCCAGGCCAACCTCTGGACCGAGGTGATGGAGGACCACGCGCGCGTGGACTACCAGGCCTTTCCCCGGCTCGCCGCCTTCGCGGAGGTCGCCTGGAGCGCCCTGCCGGCCCCGGCGGAACGGGACTTCGCCGGGTTCGAGCGCCGGATGGCCGCCCACTACCGCCGGCTCGACGCCCTGGGCGTCGGTTATCGGCCGCCGTCGGGACCGCTGCCCTGGCAGCGGCGGCCCGGTGTGCCCGGCCGTCCGATCGACGGCCCGCCCCCGAACCGGTAGCCGTCGCGCGCCCCCGAACCGGTGGCCGTCACGAGGCCTCGAACGCGTAAGGGAAAAAGACCTCAAGGGTCACCGAAGAGTGTCAATCGGCATGCACCGGGGATGCGGTACGAAAACGGTCCATGTCGCCGGTGAGGTGGGCGAATGCCTCCTAGCGGACCCGTGCGTTCGAGGCTTGCGAAGATGTGCCAGAGTTGCCACGTCCGCCCTGTGAGCACGTACCGTACGGCCACACAGGTGGGACCAGGTGGGGCAGCGGGAAGGGGCAGCCGGTTTTGACCACGCACGCACCGCAGGCGGCGCAGGCCGTCACGCTGCCCACGACGCTGAACGAGGCCGTGGCGGCCCTCACCGCCATGCCCGCCGCGGTCCCCGTCGCGGGCGGCACCGACCTGATGGCCTCCGTCAACTCCGGGCAGCTCAGGCCCGCGGCGCTGGTCGGCCTCGGCCGGATCAGCGAGATCCGCGGCTGGCAGTACCAGGACGGCAACGCGCTGCTCGGCGCCGGACTCACGCACGCGCGGATGGGCCGCCCCGACTTCGCGGCCCTCATCCCGGCGCTCGCCGCCGCCGCGCGGGCCGCCGGCCCGCCGCACATCCGCAACGCGGGCACCCTGGGCGGCAACATCGCCACGGCCGCGCCCACCGGCGACGCGCTGCCGGTGCTGGCCGCCCTGGAGGCGACGCTGATCATCGCGGGGCCGGGCGGGTCCCGCCGGGAGATCCCGGTGTCGCACCTGCTGGCCGGTGTGGAGATGCTCCGCGCGGGCGAGCTGATCGGCTTCGTGCGGGTGCCGCTGCTGCACGCCCCGCAGGTCTTCCTGAAGGCGACGGGCCGTACCGGACCGGGCCGTTCGGTGGCCTCCGTGGCGCTCGTCCTGGACCCGGCGCGGCGCGGGGTCCGGTGCGCGGTCGGGGCCATAGCGCCGATGCCGCTCAGGCCGCTGGACGCCGAGCAGTGGGTGGCCCGGCTGATCGACTGGGACAACGACCGCGCGCTCGTCCCGGAGGCGCTGCACGCCTTCGGCGAGTACGTCGCGGCCGCCTGCATCCCCGACCCGGTCCCGGAGCCCGACGGTTCCGTGACACCGCTTCCGCCCGCCGTACTGCACCTGCGGCGCACCGTCGCCGCGCTGGCCCGACGAGCACTGGGGAGGGCGCTGTCGTGACCGACGACCAGCACGCGGAGGGCGCGCCCTCGGGCGGCGGCCGCTGGGACCCGCTGCCGCAGGGCGACTACGACGACGGCGCGACCGCGTTCGTGAAGCTCCCCGAGGGCGGCATCGAGGCACTGCTGGCCGGTGACAGTCCGCTGGCCGCGCCCGGACACGGCTACGTGCCGCCGCAGATCGCGGTGGCCCCCGGCACCGAGACCTGGGGCGCGCCGGCCGACGGCGCCCAGTGGCCCGACCCGAACGCGGTCCCCCAGGGGCAGCCGGTCGACGACCGGTTCACGTACAACCCCGCCGCGACGCAGCAGTGGGGGTACGAGGAGCAGCCGCCGGTCGGGCCCGGTCACGATGTCACCGGGCAGTGGTCGATCCCGGTCGCGAGTGGTGACCTTCCGGACGAATCCGGTGAGTTCACCACGTCCGCGCTGATGGAGCAGTGGGGCGGCACACCGCCGTCGACCCTGCCGGGCGGAGCCGCCGCGCCCTGGGCGACCGAGACGCAGGGCTGGGAGCACCCCGGGGAAGCCCCTGGGCAGCCCGCTGAGGCCCCTGCGGGGCACGGTGGCACTCCGGTCGCCGATGCGCCCTCCGGGGCCCCTGGTGCGCCGCCTGCGGCCGGGCGGGTCCCGGCGGACGAAGTGCGCGATCCGGCCGAGACCACCCTGCTCCGCACGATCGGCGAGCCGCTCCGGACCGCCCAACCGGCCCGTCCGGGCGGCGAGTCGGCCGAAGCCGCCGCGCCCGGCGGCCCCGACGGACCCCACGCGGCGCGGCCGCACCCCGCCCCCGAACCGCACCCCGCCCCCGAACCGCAGGCCGCCGACGCCGAGTCCGGCCCCCCGGACGCCCACGAGCCCGGCGACGGGACCGGCGCGGACGGCGTGGAGGCCACGGACCCGGAAGCCGAGCCCGAGCCCGAGCCCGAGGCGGTCGACGACCACCCCCTCGCCTCCTACGTCCTGCGCGTCAACGGCGCCGACCGCCCGGTCACCGACGCCTGGATCGGCGAGTCGCTGCTCTACGTCCTGCGCGAGCGCCTGGGCCTCGCCGGCGCCAAGGACGGCTGCTCGCAGGGCGAATGCGGCGCCTGCAACGTCCAGGTCGACGGCCGCCTGGTCGCCTCCTGCCTGGTCCCCGCGGTCACCGCCGCCGGCAGCGAGGTCCGCACCGTCGAGGGCCTCGCCCAGGACGGCAGCCCCTCCGACGTCCAGCGGGCGCTGGCCAGATGCGGAGCCGTCCAGTGCGGCTTCTGCGTCCCCGGCATGGCGATGACCGTCCACGACCTGCTGGAGGGCAACCCGGCCCCGACCGACCTGGAGGCCCGCCAGGCACTGTGCGGCAACCTCTGCCGCTGCTCCGGCTACCGGGGCGTGCTGGACGCCGTCCAGGAGGTCGTCGCCGAACGCGAGGCGCACGCCGCCGCGGACTCCGAGACGGACGGCGACGAGGCCCGTATCCCCCATCAGGCGGGACCCGGCGCCGGCGGTGTCAACGCGTCGGCGTTCGACTCCCCGGGCACCTTCGGGGCGGGCATCCGGATCCCGCACGAGCAGCAGTACGACCAGGTCCCGCAGGAGCAGCAGTACGACGACCGGTCGTACGGCGGCAACCAGTCGTTCGGGGGCGACCGGACCTTCGGCGGCGACCAGACGTTCGGCGACCAGAACCACGGCTACGACGACCAGTCCTACGGCCCGGACGGAGGCCAGGCGTGACCAACGAGACCGTCGCCACGACCGCCGCCGAGGAGACCGCCGCCCCCGAGCCGCCGCACGGCCTCGGCGTGTCGCTGCCGGCCGCCGACGCGCGCGCGAAGACCGAGGGCACCTTCCCGTACGCGGCCGACCTGTGGGCCGAGGGCCTGCTGTGGGCGGCCGTGCTGCGCTCCCCGCACCCGCACGCGCGCATCGTGTCGATCGACACCAGCCACGCGCGCGAGATGCCCGGAGTGCGGGCCGTCGTCACCCACGAGGACGTGCCCGGCACCCCGCGCCACGGCCGGGGCACCCCGGACCGCCCGGTGTTCGCCTCCGAGGTCGTACGGCACCACGGCGAGCCCATCGCCGCCGTCGCCGCCGACCACCCGGACACCGCGCGGATGGCCGCCGCCGCCGTCATCGTCGAGTACGAGGTGCTCGACCCGGTCATCGACCCCGAGCAGGCGTTCGAGGCCGAACCGCTGCACCCCGACGGCAACCTGATCCGGCACATCCCGCTCCAGCACGGCGACCCGGAGGCGGTCGGCGAGGTCGTCGTCGAGGGCCAGTACCGCATCGGCCGCGCCGACCCCGCCCCCATCGGCGCCGAGGCCGGCCTCGCCGTGCCCCGCCCCGACGGCGGCGTCGAGCTCTACCTGGCCTCCACCGACCCGCACACCGACCGCAACACGGCCGCCGCCTGCTACGGCCTGTCGCTCGAACAAGTGAAGATCGTCGTCACCGGCGTGCCGGGCGCCACCGCCGACCGCGAGGACCAGGGCTTCCAGCTGCCGCTCGGCCTGCTCGCCCTGAAGACCGGCTGCCCGGTCAAACTCACCGCCACCCGCGAGGAGTCCTTCCTCGGCCACGCCCACCGCCACCCGACGCTCCTGCGCTACCGGCACCACGCCGACGCCGAGGGCAGGCTCGTCAAGGTCGAGGCGCAGGTCCTGCTGGACGCGGGCGCCTACGCCGACACCTCCGCGGAGTCCCTGGCCGCCGCCGTCTCCTTCGCCTGCGGCCCGTACGTCGTCCCGAACGCCTTCATCGAGGGCTGGGCCGTACGCACCAACAACCCGCCCTCCGGCCACGTCCGCGGCGAGGGCGCCATGCAGGTCTGCGCCGCCTACGAGGCGCAGATGGACAAACTGGCCAAGAAGCTCGGCCTCGACCCGGCCGAGATCCGCCTGCGCAACGCCCTCGCCACCGGCGACGTCCTGCCCATCGGCCAGACCGTGACCTGCCCGGCACCGGTGGCCGAACTCCTCCAGGCGGTAAGGGACTTCCCGCTCCCGCAGCTGCCCAAGGACACGCCCGAGGACGAGTGGCTGCTGCCCGGCGGACCCGAGGGCGCGGGCGAACCGGGCGCGGTGCGCCGGGGCGTCGGCTACGGCCTCGGCATGGTGCACATGCTCGGCGCGGAGGGCGCCGACGAGGTCTCGACCGCCACGGTCAAGGTCCACGACGGCATCGCGACCGTGCTCTGCGCGGCCGTGGAGACCGGCCAGGGCTTCACCACGCTGGCCCGCCAGATCGTCCAGGAGACCCTCGGCATCGACGAGGTGCACGTGGCGCCCGTCGACACCGACCAGCCCCCGGCCGGCCCCGGCTGCCGCGGCCGCCACACCTGGGTCTCCGGCGGCGCCGTCGAACGCGCGGCGAAGATGGTGCGCACACAACTGCTTCAGCCCCTCGCCCACAAGTTCGGCATGTCCACCGAGCTGCTCCAGATCACCGACGGCAAGATCACGTCGTACGACGGCGTCCTGTCGACCACCGTCACCGAGGCGATGGACGGCAAGGAGCTGTGGGCCACCGCCCAGTGCCGCCCGCATCCGACCGAGGCGCTGGACGCCGACGGCCAGGGCGACGCCTTCGTCGGCCTCGCCTTCTGCGCCATCCGCGCGGTCGTCGACGTCGACATCGAGCTGGGCTCGGTGCGGGTGGTGGAGCTGGCCGTCGCCCAGGACGTCGGCCGGATCCTCAACCCGGCGCAGCTCAACGCCCGTATCGAGGCAGGCGTCACCCAGGGCGTGGGCATCGCGCTGACGGAGAACCTGCGCACCCCGCGCGGTCTCATCCGCCACCCCGACCTCACCGGGTACGCCCTGCCCACCGCCCTGGACGCGCCGGACATCCGGATCGTCAAGCTCGTCGAGGAACGCGACGTGGTCGCGCCCTTCGGCGCCAAGCCGGTCAGCGCGGTGCCGGTGGTGACGTCCCCCGCGGCGATCGCCTCCGCCGTCCGCGCGGCGACCGGCCGCCCGGTCAACCGCCTCCCGATCCGGCCCCAGGCGGCGGTGGTCACCAGCCAGTGACGCTGCGCGGGGTCGTCGTGGTGACGGGCGTGATGGCCGCCGGGAAGTCGACGGTCGCGCAGGCGCTCGCCGAGCGGCTGCCGCGCGCCGCGCACGTCCGCGGGGACGCCTTCCGGCGCATGATCGTCTCGGGCCGGGAGGAGTACACCCCCGGCCCCTCGGCCGAGGCCACGGCCCAACTCCGCCTGCGGCACCGGCTGTCGGCGGCGACGGCGGACGGCTACGCGGAGGCGGGCTTCACGGCGGTAGTCCAGGACGTCCTGCTGGGCCCGGAGCTGCGCGCCTACGTCGACCTGATCCGTACCCGCCCGCTGCACGTCGTGGTCCTGGCGCCGGACCCGGAGACGGTGGCCCGGCGGGAGGCGGGCCGGCCGAAGACGGGTTACGGGGCCTGGACGGTGGCCGGTCTGGACGCGGAACTGAGGCGGCACACCGAGACGTTGGGTCTGTGGCTGGACACATCGGCGCTCACCGTGGAACAGACGGTGGAAGCGATTCTCTCCGGGACGGAACGGACGAGGGTCGCCTGACGTCTCTTCAGCGGGGCGTTGTCAGTGGCGCGGCGTAGTGTTCCGGTCAGTGGGGGACACGGCTTCACCGGACTTTCCGCACGACTTTCCACCCGGCTTGTCATACGACGTGAACTTGCAGAACTCTTCGATCGCGGGGGCAGCGATGAGCACCACCGGCACCACCGGCAGCGGTACGGCGGCTATCACGCTGACCGAGGCCGACCTGGACAGGTACATCACGCACGAACCCACCCGCGTCTGGCTGGCCGGGGCCGCGCTGCCCGACACCGGCGGCCTGCTCACCTTCGAGCCGCTGCGCACGGCCGGCCTGCGCACCCTCGCCGACGTCACGGACGGCCCGTCGCGGCTCGCGGAGGAGCTGAGGGACCGGCTGGTGATCGGGCAGCTGCTGGCCCCGGCGGGGCTGGACCCGGAGTCGATCCTCCTCGACGGCGGCACCGGCGAGATCTCCACCGCCCGTCTGCTGCACCCCGCCGACCCGCGCCCGCTCGCGCCCTCGCTGGAGACGCTGCTGCGGTTCGCCGCGGTCACCGAGGAACTGACGGGCCTGCGCGGCCGGTTCGCGGCCCTCGCCGGGACCTACGGCACCAAGACGGCCACCGAGGCCTCCCGCAGGCTCCTGGACCTCTTCGAGCAGGACACGGCCGGCCGCGTCCCGCCGTACTGGAAGGCGACCGCCCTGATCCGCCCCCTCAGCCTGATCGCGGGCCCCGGCACCGCCTCCGGGCTCACCCTCGACCTGCCGGCCCGGCTGCTGGACCAGGAGTTCGGGCAGGGCCGGGTGGCCCGCTTCGAGGAGGTCGACTTCCCGCCGACGCTCACCCACGAGCCGACCCGCCGCTTCCTGCGCGAGACCGGCCTGCCGGAGGACGCGGTGGTCTTCCACCTCGACCCGGACGCCCCGCTCCCCACCCTCACCGAGTTCTTCACCGACATCCACCCGGGCGGCTTCCCCCTGGACGCCCTCCCGGCCCACGCCGGCCACCTCATACGCCTCGGTCACCTGGTCGAGGACAACAGCCTGGTGGTGGACGGCACCACGGGCGCGGTCCTCAACTTCTCCGAGCCCGAGGCCACGCTCTACCCCCTCAACACCGACATCTCCACGCTCGCCTACACGCTCTGGCTCCTGCACCACGAGCGCACCATCGACGAGCACCTGCACCACGAGCTCACCACCGACGCCTACGACCAGCTCGCCGCGACCATGCTCCACACCCTCGCCGCGATCGACCCCACCCCCACCACCACGGACGCCGACTGGCACTACTGGACGGAGCTGTTCCAGGACGAGGCGGGCGGGGTGCTCTGAGCGGCCCCGCTCACCGCGGCCGCCCGGCCCCACCGTCCCCCTCCCGGCCCGGCTCCGGGCCCGAGGCCGGCTCCGGGCCCGAGTCCGGCTCTGCCTCCCGCTTCCGCTCCGGCTCCCGCTCCGGGCCGCCGCGCGGAATCCGCCTCAGGTCGGTGATCAGCGAGTCCAGCCAGGACACGGACGCGTAGTACAGCAGCGGCGCGCCCGGCGGCTCGGCCGCGGTTCCGTCGGGGGCGGGGGCGATCAGGGGCACCCGTTCCTGCGCCGGGGTGTCCGCGCCGGGATCCAGCGCGGCCGAGACCAGCAGCATCCGCGCCGACACCCGCTCCCCGAGCGTGCCGACCGAGTCCGACGCGGCGGGGCCCAGTGCGGCGGGCGGCGGGTCCAGCAGCCGCGCGGAACCCCACAGGGTGTGGTGGCCGGCCATCAGCGCGGCCTGCCAGTCCACCCCGCGCAGCGCCACCTCCCGGGCCGGGCCGCCGAAGGGCGTCGGCTCGCTCTGGAACTGCGCGTAGGCGGACTCGGCGAGGATCACCGCCCGTTGCAGCGACCGGTGCCCGGACACCCCCGACGGGACGGCGACCGCGCCGCCGCCCGCCACCGAGGCGCTGGTCGCCACCACGATCTCGGCCGCCCTGCGCAGGAGTTCCGCCGCCGCGTGACGCAGCTCGTCATGGGCCCCGCGCGGCCAGGCCAGCAGCCCGAAGACGGCACCGATGGCGCTGCCGACCAGCACGTCCAGCATCCTGACCTCCGCCAGGTGCCAGGTCGGCGGTGCCAGCTGGGCGAAGACCAGGGCCACCAGCACGGTGAACATGCCCTGCGCCCAGCCGACGCCCTTGACCGGCCCGACCGTGAAGGAGAACAGCATCCACACCGGCAGGACCACCGCGTAGACCGTGGTGTCGGTGCCGGCCAGCGTCAGCACGGCGGCGGTGACCACGGCCCCGGCCAGGGTGCCGGCGAGCGCCCGCCGGATGGTGCTCCAGGTCTCGTCCATGGTGGTGCGGGTGAGGGTGAGCGTCGCCAGTGTGGCCCAGAAACCGTGGGGCAGCGTGTCGATGCCGGCCACCAGCCGGGCCGCGGTCAGGGCCAGGGCGATGCGCACCGCGTTCTGGAAGCACACCGACCGGCGCCCGGCGTGCCCCCGCACCCGGTGCCACCACAGGAGCGGCGCCCAGGTCCGCGCGTACCAGAAGCGCCCCCGCGACACGTCCACGACCGCGTGCCGCCCCCGCACCGCCAGCTCGGCCGCCGTGGCCATGGTCGACGCGGCATCCGCGACCTCCAGCACAGCGGCGTGCCTGCGCAGCACGGCGGCCGGGATGCCCGCAGCGAGCCCGCCCGCCCGGCCACCCTCCGCCCGGCCGTCCTCTGTTCGGCCACCCTCCGCCCGGTCGTCTCCCGCCCAGCCGTCTCCCGCCCAGCCGTCTCCCGCCCAGCCGTCCCCCGCCCAGCCGTCCCCCGCCCAGCCGTCCCCCGCCCAGCCGTCCCCCGCCCGGCCGTCTCCCGCCCAGCCGTCCCCCGCCCGGCCGTCTCCCGCCCGGCCGTCCTCCACGCCGCCGTTCCCCGTGCGGCCGTTCCCGGGGGCCGTCGGGTGTCCGGAGAGGGCGGCTAGGTGTGCGCGGGCGGCGACCAGCTCCTCGGCGGCCGCCGAGGCCGGCGGGCCCGCCCTGAGCCGTCCCGCGGTGGCCGCGGCCACCGCGGCCACCGCCCGCAGCACGGCCGCGGCCTCCGGCCGCGGGGCCTCGTCCGATGCTCCCGACAGGTGTCCGAGACGGCTGAGCAGGGTGCGGGCGGCGAGGCCGGTGTGGGCGAGGGCGCGGTCGCGCACCCCGGGTCCGGCCGGCCGCTCCGCCTCCGGCACGTTCAGCGTCCGCAGCGCCCGGCTGTCGTCCATGCCCGCCCGGACGTCCGCCTCGCGCAGCACGTACGGCGGCTCCAGCAGCAGCTCCGCGCACCGCCCGGCGGTCCGCGCGGCGCAGGCGGCCCGCTCCCGGTACGGCGGCGGACCTGGCTCGGGAAAGACCAGCGCCTCGACGACGACGAGGAGCACCAGTCCGGCGGTCGTCCCCACCAGCCGCTCGCCCAGCGTGCCGGGGGCGTACGGCGGGAACGACGGAAGGATGTACAGCAGTTGCAGCCCCGGCGCGGCCCCGGCCAGCCGCGGCCCTCCGATCGCGGAGAAGGTCAGCGCGAAGCCGACGACGAGCATGCCCGCCACGGCGCTCCACGTCCGCACCGACAGGTAGGTGCCGACGATCACCAGCACCCAGCACACCGGGAGCAGCCGCACCACCAGCGCGGCCCGCTGCCGCCCGGTCCCCGGGATCCGGGCGAGCCCGCCCAGGGCGACGGCCGCGAACAGCGCGTAGGTGGCGGCGACGGGCCGGTCGGCCCCGTACCGGAAGAGACAGAACCCGCCGGCGGCGGCCAGCGTCACCCGCACCGCCCGGCGGCCGGGGCCGGCGTACTCGCCAGGAAGACCCCACACCCCTACAGAATCGCCCACCCGCCCGCCCCCGGCACGTCGCCACCGGGCACGGGCTCGCACGTCTCTACCGGTCGAGAGTCGATCCACTCGTGTTCAATAGCGTTCACTTCCGCTCCATAATGAACGCATGCCGTGCTGGTTCGTTCATCCCCCAGAGTGGGGCCGTGATCCTCGGGGAGAACATGTTGTGCGCTCAAACCCCGGGTCGTACCATCACTCTTTCCGCGTGAATCTCCCGGTCGAAGTCACACAGGTAGCAGGGGGCGATGTGGCGCTTGAGATCGAGGCACGTTTCCGTGTCCAGTGCAGCCAATTGGAACTGATCGCGAATCGCCTGGGGCAGGATGGCGCCCTGGGTCTGTACAAGCTCGTTCCCTCCGAAATCAACCCTCACGAGGACACGTACTTCGACACCGACGAGCGCCTTCACTCTCGGGGCTGGTCACTTCGCATACGGCAGCACAAAGACGATGTCGTGGCGACCTTGAAGAGGCCTGTCGATAATGCGAGCGCCGGGAGCGCGGGCGTCGTGACGCGTGAGGAGCTGGAGAATCCGCGCAGCGGAACGTTCCTCGACGTGGTCGAGATGATCGGCTCCGCCCTTGCGGAAGCAGGGGTCATCACTGTCCCTCCGGAGAACATCACCGCGCGTGTTCTGCGCGACGGTGCTTTCGCCGTTCTTCGATCTCTCGGGTTGCGATCCCTTTTCACGGTCGCCACGAACCGTCGCAGCTGGTGTGTGAGATCAGGCGTCAAGGAGATCGCCGAAATCGTGCTCGACCAGTCCGATTACGTCGTCGGAGTGTCCGCGGAGCCCATTCGGGAATGCCGCATGGAGATCGAGCTCGGCAAGGACGGCGAGGAGCGGCATCTGCGTGAACTCGTGCACTCGGCAAGAGATGAATTCGACGTGGAGCCGGCTCATGAGTCGAAGTTCGAGCGCGGGATGGCGCACTATCGAACCGCTCACCTTCGTGACAAACTCGAAGCCAAAGTGAGGGTTGCGAAGAACGACGACTATGTGTCGATAATTCGCCGGATCGATCACGACAAACGATTTCTCTCGGACTACGCCTTCACACGTCTGAGCGTCGACCAGCGCATAGAGGACGTGTACTACGACACTCCGAACCAGGATTTACTCGACGCCGGCTGGTATCTCCGGATCCGCCGCGACCAGGGCAAGCGTCAGGCGACCTTCCGTCGGCTGACCGAGGACGCCAAATACGGGTCGATCCTGCAACAGGAAATCGTGTGCGTCGAGGGGAGCGAATCGTTCGCGGACGGTTGGGCGTCGATCATAGGGTGGCTCCAGGAGAAAGTCCATACGAATTCCTCCGGGCCCATGGCGACATTCGAGGACGTTCAGCACGCGCTCACGAATCTGGGCCTGGCCCCGACTCTGGAGGTCGATGTGCAGAGGTCCGCGTGGATCGTCAAGCGGGTCGATCAGCAGCATGCGAAGACGGTCGGCGCGTCAGGCAACTATGTCGCCAAACTCAAGTACGACAAGGTCACCTTCCGCCGGGCGGGCAGTAAGAACGGACTGCAGAGCTTCGAGTTCGAGGTGACGGGAGTCGAGGACGAGAGCGGCGCGTCCCAGGACCTGCAACTGGACGGCTATCAGTCGTTCCTCCTGTCCTTCGTCGAAGCGTGCACCCACATCACCGGCACCGACGGCGTGCGCTACGAGACCTTCGCCAAGTACTTCCAGGGCATGAGGGATCTCGGGATCATGAAGAGCGAGCCGGAGTGGATGCGTGACGGCCGGCTGGCGCTGCACACCACGCTCGTGCGAGCGCCGTCCGACGAGGCGCGGCAGACCGAGAAGACCATGTGGCTGCGAGTCAGGTTCCTGACGGCGGTCGCGGTCCTCGTCGGCGGGCTCTTCGCCCTGTCCAGCGGCGCCGACACGGGTTTGTGGGCCGAGGGCGAACCGCAGCTGACAGCCGTCATCGTGCAGTGCCTCGGCTTCGTCGCGATGGTCGCCGCGGCCTTCTACCTCTTCAGGGAGCCCTCCAGCACGCTGGGCACCGTGGCCCGGTTCACCACCGTGGTCGTCGGGATGCTCGCCGCCGTGGCCGTGTCGATACCTTGGTTCGGCCGCCATGCCAGCGCCGACGCGACGGCGTTCCTGGCGCTCGTCCCGCTCCTGATCAGCCTCGCGAGGGACGGACTCCTCAAGCGGCCGAAAGGGGAGTGACGGCGCCGGGCCGATGACCCTGAAGCCGCCGGGAAGCTCCTGCGAACCGTTTCGCGAAGCCAGAAGGGCGGCACCCCCGCGAGGGTGCCGCCTTTCTGCTCTGCCTGTTCAGGCAACCAGAGGCCGTGGCGGGATTCGAACCCACGTCACTCGCTTTGCAGGCGAGCCCCTAAACCACTCGGGCACACGGCCGTGTCGATGACTCGAAGGTAGGGGGCGGGAGGGTGGGGCTCAAGGGAATCGGCGGGGCTGCAACGGGACTGCCACACGGCGTTCATGAACGGGGCCGGGGGCGTACGACCAAGGTCCGACGTGAGGTACGGCTCCCGACAGGGGTCAAGCGGGGTTGTGGGGCTTACCGTGGGGCGCATGACCGCACTTGAGCCGAGCGACGCCGTTGTCGCTGATGAGACAGCCGACGGAGTCGACACCGGAGGCGTGCTGGGGCGGTCGTACCGCGCGCTCAGCGTCGGGATCGTGTCCGTGGTGCTGCTGATCGCCTTCGAGGCGACCGCGGTGGGGACCGCGATGCCCGTCGCCGCGCGGGAACTGGACGGGGTCTCGCTCTACGCGTTCGCGTTCTCCGGGTACTTCACGACCAGCCTGTCCGGGATGGTGCTGGCGGGGCAGTGGTCCGACCGGCGGGGCCCGCTCGGGGCGCTGACGGCCGGGATCGGGGCGTTCGCGGCGGGGCTGGTGGTGGCCGGGACCGCCCAGGCGATGTGGGTGTTCATCCTGGGGCGGGCCGTGCAGGGACTCGGCGGCGGGCTGGTGATCGTCGCCCTGTACGTCGTCGTGGGCCGGGCCTACCCCGAGCGGCTGCGGCCCGCGATCATGGCCGCGTTCGCCGCGGGCTGGGTGGTGCCCTCCATCGTCGGACCGCTGGCCGCCGGCGCGGTCACCGAGCACCTCGGGTGGCGGTGGGTGTTCCTCGGGATCCCGGCGCTCGTGGTGTTCCCGGTGGCGCTCGCCCTGCCGCAGATACGGCGGCGGGCCGGCGGGCCGGCCCGGGAGCCGGCGGCCGCCGGCCTCGACCGGCGCCGGATCCGGCTCGCGTTCGGGATCTCGCTCGGCGCGGGACTGCTCCAGTACGCGGCCCAGGACCTGCGGTGGACGTCCCTGCTGCCCGGCGTCCTCGGCGCCGCCCTGCTGGTGCCCGCCGTGCTCGGGCTGCTGCCGCGCGGGACGTACCGCGCGGCCCGCGGACTGCCCTCGGTGGTGCTGCTGCGCGGGGTCGCGGCCGGCTCCTTCATCTCCGCCGAGTCCTTCGTGCCGCTGATGCTCGTGACCCAGCGGGGCCTGTCGCCGACCCTCGCCGGGTTCTCGCTGGCGGCCGGCGGGGTCACCTGGGCGTTCGGCTCCTGGGTGCAGGCGCGGCCGCGCGTCGAGCCGTACCGGCAGCGGCTGATGACCTTCGGGATGGTGCTGGTCGCGGCGGCCGTCGCGGCCGCGCCCGGCGTGCTCCTGCCCGGTGTGCCGGTGTGGACCGTCGCCGTCGCCTGGGCGTTCGGCTGCTTCGGGATGGGCCTGGTGATCGCCTCGTCCAGCGTGCTGCTGCTCCGGCTCTCCGCGCCGGAGGAGGCCGGCGCCAACTCGGCCTCCCTCCAGCTCTCCGACGCCCTCTCGAACGTCGTCCTGCTCGCCGCGACCGGCGCGGCCTTCGCCTCCCTCGGCGGCGGCTCCGTCTCCGGCGACGGCGGCACCGGTTCGCACCCGGCCGCCTTCGCCGCCGTGTTCCTGCCGATGGCGGCCGTCGCGCTCGTCGGGGCCTGGGTCACCACCCGGCTCCGTGATCTGTGACGTGAGTCCCACCCGAGGGGGACCCGGCCTCGTCCGCGCGTTGACAGCCACAGCGCGCCGGTAGGGTGGCCCGGTTGTCATACGTAGCCGCCCGACCCCCTTACTACGGAGACCGTGACTACCACCGCCGCCTCTGCCGCCTCGTCGTCGTCGCATCACCTCTCGCCGGCCTTCCCGGGCCGGGCGCCCTGGGGTACCGCCAGCAAGCTGCGTGCCTGGCAGCAGGGCGCCATGGAGAAGTACGTCCAGGAGCAGCCGCGCGACTTCCTCGCCGTGGCCACGCCCGGCGCCGGCAAGACGACGTTCGCGCTGACGCTCGCCTCCTGGCTGCTGCACCACCACGTCGTGCAGCAGGTCACCGTCGTCGCCCCCACCGAGCACCTGAAGAAGCAGTGGGCGGAGGCCGCCGCGCGGATAGGGATCAAGCTCGACCCCGAGTACAGCGCCGGACCGCTCAGCCGTGAGTACGACGGCGTCGCCGTGACCTACGCCGGTGTCGGCGTGCGGCCCATGCTGCACCGCAACCGCTCCGAGCAGCGCAAGACCCTCGTCATCCTCGACGAGATCCACCACGCCGGTGACTCGAAGTCCTGGGGCGAGGCCTGCCTGGAGGCGTTCGAGCCGGCGACCCGGCGCCTCGCCCTGACCGGCACGCCCTTCCGGTCCGACACCAACCCCATCCCCTTCGTGACGTACGAGGAGGGGCAGGACGGGATCCGCCGGTCCTCCGCCGACTACACGTACGGGTACGGCAACGCCCTCGCCGACCATGTCGTGCGGCCGGTCATCTTCCTCTCCTACAGCGGCAACATGCGCTGGCGGACCAAGGCCGGTGACGAGATCGCCGCCCGGCTCGGCGAGCCGATGACCAAGGACGCCGTCAGCCAGGCCTGGCGCACCGCGCTCGATCCGCGCGGCGAGTGGATGCCGGCCGTGCTGCGCGCCGCCGACCAGCGGCTCACCGAGGTGCGCAAGGGCATCCCCGACGCGGGGGCCCTCGTCATCGCCTCCGACCAGGACTCCGCACGCGCCTACGCCAAGCTGATCCGTGAGATCACCGGCACCAAGGCGACGCTCGTCCTCTCCGACGACACCGGCGCCTCCCGGCGGATCGACGACTTCAGCGCGAGCGCCGACCGGTGGATGGTCGCGGTGCGGATGGTGTCCGAGGGCGTCGACGTGCCGCGGCTGGCGGTGGGCGTCTACGCCACGACCATCTCGACGCCGCTCTTCTTCGCCCAGGCCGTCGGGCGTTTCGTGCGCTCCAGGCGGCGCGGCGAGACCGCGTCCGTGTTCCTGCCGACCGTCCCCGACCTGCTGACCTTCGCCAACGAGATGGAGGTCGAGCGCGACCACGCCCTCGACAAGCCGAAGAAGGACGGCGAGGAGGACCCGTACGCCGAGTCCGAGAAGGAGATGGAGGAGGCGAACAAGGAGCAGGACGAGGACACCGGCGAGCAGGAGCAGTTCGCCTTCGAGGCGCTGGAGTCCGAGGCCGTCTTCGACCGGGTGCTCTACGACGGCGCCGAGTTCGGCATGCAGGCCCACCCGGGCAGCGAGGAGGAGCAGGACTACCTCGGCATCCCGGGACTCCTCGAACCCGACCAGGTGCAGATGCTGCTCCAGAAGCGGCAGGCCCGGCAGATCGCGCACAGCCGCAAGAAGCCGGACACCGAGGCCGACCTGCTGGAGCTGCCGGCGGAGCGGCGGCCCGTCGTCTCGCACAAGGAGATGATGGAGCTGCGCAAGCAGCTGAACACCATGGTCAGCGCGTATGTGCACCAGAGCGGCAAGCCGCACGGGGTGATCCACACCGAGCTGCGGCGGGTGTGCGGGGGGCCGCCGAGCGCGGAGGCGACCGCGGGGCAGCTGCGGCAGCGGATCGCCAAGGTGCAGGAGTGGGCCACGCGGATGCGCTGAGCCCGGTGGCGCAGAGTCCGCATACCGGCACAAAGCGCAGTAGTCCATACCGGTGCGTGACCGGATTCTGGACGGAGGCTTCCGCTCAGCGAACCCGCTTCGCTACTGTCCCGCTACGCATACGCCCCGTGGCAGCGCCGCCGCGGAGCGCAGCCGTGAAGCGACAGGGCCCGGAGCCGCCGGGCCGTCCTGCCGATCGGCGGCCTCTGAAGCGCGTCGCTGACGGGACTCGGTGACGCATCCGCCGCGTCGGAGGTTGCCGGCCTCACCACTTAAGGAGTGGGCGTCGTGACCGCGGAGACCTCCCAGACGCTCGACCGGGGACTGCGTGTCCTCAAATTGCTGGCCGACACGGACCACGGGCTGACCGTCACCGAGCTTTCCAACAAACTGGGCGTGAACCGGACCGTGGTGTACCGGTTGCTCGCCACGCTCGAACAGCACGCGCTGATACGGCGTGACCTGGGCGGGCGAGCCCGGGTCGGGCTGGGCGTGCTGCGCCTGGGCCGCCAGGTGCATCCGCTCGTACGGGAGGCCGCGCTGCCGGCGCTCCGCTCGCTCGCCGAGGACATCGGGGCGACGGCGCACCTGACGCTGGTCGACGGGGCCGAGGCGCTCGCCGTCGCGGTCGTCGAGCCGACCTGGACGGACTACCACGTGGCCTACCGGGCCGGGTTCCGGCACCCGCTGGAGCGGGGGGCCGCCGGCAAGGCGATCCTGGCCGCCCGGCACTCGCCGCGGGACGACCCCGGGTACACGCTGACGCACGGGGAGCTGGAGGCCGGGGCCAGCGGGGCCGCGGCGCCGCTGCTCGGGGTGACGGGTGTCGAAGGGAGCGTGGGGGTCGTCATGCTGGCGGACTCCGTGCCGGAGCGGGTGGGGGCGCGGGTGATGGACGCGGCGCGGGAGGTCGCGGAGGCGCTGCGTTAGGCCGTGGAGGCGCTGGGGCCGGTCGCGGAGGCGCTGGGGCGGGGCGCGGGCCGGGCGGTGGCCGGAACCGGTCGCCGCGTTAGATTGACTCCGTGCTCTCACGTCTCACGCGTCTCCAGGCCCTCGCCGTCTGTGCGGTTCCCGTCGTGGCCCTGATCGGTACGGCCGTCTTCGCGCCGCTGCCGTTCTCGGTGGCCCAGCCCGGGATGACGGCGAACGTCCTCGGCGAGAACAAGGGCACCCCGGTGATCACCGTCTCCGGGGCGCCCACCCGGACCACCAGCGGGCAGCTGCGGATGACCACGATCGAGGCGACCGGGCCGGACGCCCGGGTGTCGCTGGCCGACGTGCTCCACAACTGGTTCCGGACGGACCGTGCGGTGATGCCGCGCGACGCGGTCTACCCGAGCGGTGACAGCGTCAAGGAGATCGAGCAGCACAACACGCAGCAGATGGAGCAGTCGCAGGACGCGGCGGCCCAGGCCGCGCTGAAGTACCTCGACCTCAGCGCGAGCAAGGTCAAGGTGACCCTGAAGCTGGCGGACGTCGGCGGGCCCAGCGCGGGTCTGCTGTTCTCCCTCGGCATCGTCGACAAGCTCGACGGGAACGGCAGCGGGGGAGACCTCACCGGGGGCGGGAACATCGCCGGGACCGGGACGATCACCGCGGACGGCACGGTGGGTGCCGTGGGCGGGGTGGCGCTGAAGACGCAGGCGGCGCGGCGGGACGGGGCGACGGTCTTCCTCGTGCCGAAGGACGAGTGCGCCGACGCGAAGGCCGAGCTGCCGAAGGGGCTGAGGCTGGTGCCGGTGACGACGCTCAAGGGGGCCGTTTCCGACCTGGTCGCCCTGGAGAAGGGGAAGAGCGTCCCCGGCTGCTGAGCCCCCTACGGGGCGACGGCCGGCGCCGGTGCCGTCAGGCGGAGGCCTATCTCCACCAGGGTCCAGCCGATGCGCGTGCGCAGTTCCCGCTCGGGCCTGGCCTGTTGGGCCAGGCGGTAGGCGTTCGCCTGGGCGTGGAGTTCGGCGGTGCGGTGGTGGGCGAGGTGGGCGTGGGTGTGCATGGCGGGTGCCTCTCAGTCCGTCTCGATGGGGAAGAGGTGCGTGTGGACGCGTACCTGCGCGGAGCCGGGCGTGTCCTTGTCGGGGACCCGGTCGCGGTAGTCGTCGATCAGGGCGTGCATCCTGCCGACCAGCTCCCGCGCCAGGTCGGGCGTGAGCCGCAGCGTCATGTCGCTCATGTCGGTGGACCGGGTCCAGGGCTCGCCCCAGTCGTTGCGGGTGCCCAGCCAGGCGGACAGCTCCCGGGCGTGGTTGCCGGCCACCTCGTGCAGGAAGAGCTCCGCCAGGCCGCGGACCTCGGGGCCGGCGCCCTCGAACTCCTCGGTGTCGAAGACGATGCCCTGGTCCACCGCCTGCCACCACCGCTCCCGGCCCTTGCCGTGCCCGGGCGCGTCCTCGACGAACCCGTGCGCGGCGAGCTGGCGCAGGTGGTAGCTGGTGGCGCCGCTGGACTCGCCCAGCCGGGCCGCCAGCAGGGAGGCGGTCGCCGGGCCGTTGCGCCGTAGCGCCTCCAGCAGCTGCATCCGCAGCGGGTGGGCCAGACCCCGCAACGAGCGGGCGTCCAGGCGGCGTTGCTTGTGCTCCTCGTGCTCCTGCATGACTACGAAGCTAGCGGTGCAAAGGAGTCGTTGCAAGGGGTTCTTTGCAACGACTTCTTTGGAACTCCCGCCGGGGCGCGGCTACTTCACGAGTCCCTGCTCCTTCATCCACTCCAGCGCGACCTGGTGCGGGTCCTCCCCGTCCACGTCCACCTTGGCGTTCAGGGTCTGCGCCACCGTGTTGTCCAGCTTCTTCGTCAGCGGGTCCAGGACCGTCGCGATCGCCGGCCACTTCTTCAGGGCCGCGGAGTTGATCTCGGGCGCCGCGTCGTAGTTGGGGAAGAACTTCTTGTCGTCCTCCATCACCACCAGGTCCATGGACCTGATGCGGCCGTCGGTGGTGAAGACCTCGCCGTAGGTGCAACTGCCCTTCTGGACCTGGGTGTAGATGATCCCGGTGTCCATCTGCGTGACGTTCCGCGCCGGCACGCTCATGCCGTACGCCTTCTCCATGCCGGGCAGTCCGTCGGCGCGGTTGGCGAACTCGCTCTCCACGCACAGCGTCACGGCCGCGGGGTCCGACTTGGCCAGGGCGGCCACCTCGGACAGCGTCCTCGTGCCGTACTTCACGGAGTTGGCCCGGTTCATGGCGAGCGCGTAGGTGTTGTCGAGCTGTGACGCCGGCAGCCAGGTCAGCCCGTTCTTCAGGTCGGCGTCGTGGACCGCCTGCCACTGCTGCTGCGGGTCGGCGATGGGGTGGCTGTTGCCCAGGTAGGTGATCCACGCGGTGCCCGTGTACTCGTACATCCCGTCCGCGTCCCCGGACTTGACCGCCTCGCGCGCCCCGATCGAGCCCTGGATGCCGGTGCGGTCCAGGACGTCGGCGCCCGCCGCCTGGAAGGCGATGCCCATCATCGCGCCGAGGATCAGCTGCTCGGTGAACTCCTTCGAGGTGACGGTGAGATGGGCGCCCCTGAGCGGCTCGCCGGTGCCGATCGAGCCGGGCCGGACGTCGTCGACCATGGGGGAGCCGCTGGTCAGACCGCAGGCGGAGGCCAGCAGCAGGGCCGCGGACACCGCGTACGGGGCGCGTCTCACCGGCCCGCCTCCAGCCCGCGCGGGCGCAGCAGGACCTCCGCGAGGGAGGCCAGCCAGTCCACCAGCAGGGCCAGCGCCACCGTGAGGACCGAGCCGAGGACCAGGACCGGCATGCGCTGGTTGGTGATGCCGGTGGTGATCAGGACGCCCAGGCCGCCGCCCCCGCCGAAGGTCGCGAGGGTCGCCGTACCGACGTTGAGGACCAGGGCCGTACGGACGCCCGCGAGGATCAGCGGTACGGCGAGCGGGAGTTCGACCTTGCGCAGCACGCCCGTCGGCGACATGCCGATGCCCTTCGCCGCCTCCAGGAGCGTGGGGTCGTTCGCCTTCAGGCCCGCGATCGTGTTGGAGAGGACCGGGAGGACGGCATAGACGATGATGCCGACCAGGGCCGCCTTCTCGCCGACGCCCAGCCAGATGACCAGCAGGGCGAGGAGGCCGATGGCCGGGGTCGCCTGGCCCGTGTTGGCGAGGGTCATGGCGACCGGGGCGAGTCTGCGGAAGGCCCTGCGGGTCAGCAGGATGCCCAGCGGGATGGCGATGACCAGCACGAAGAAGGTCGAGATCACCGTCAGCCGCACGTGCTGCCACAGGGCCTCGGAGACCTGGCCGCCGGAGAGGGCGTTCTCGGAGATCGTGTCCAGGTCCGCCTGCTGGAACCAGAGCCAGGTGGCCAGCAGCAGCATCACCAGGAACCCGGGCAGGACCGTCAGCTGCTGCCAGCTCAGCCGGCGTCCCGGCGGGCGCGACGGCGGGGGCGCGGCCGCCGGCTCCGCCTCGCCCTCGTCGCGGAAGGCGAGGCCCTCGACCTCGTGCTCGCCCTCGGGGCGGGTGCCGGGAGAGACGCTCACGCCTTCCTCTCCCCTCTCTCGCCCTCCTGTTCGGCGTGGGTCCGGTCGGCCCGGGCCTCCTGGAGCTCGTGCTGGTGCTCCATCGCCTCCAGGCGGTCGGCCTCCAGCAGTTCGTGCACGGAGTTCATCAGCGTCTCCATGTCGACCACCCCGATGTACTCGCCGCGCCGCCCGGTCACCGCGACCCGGCCCGCGTTGTCCGTCAGCACCGCCTCCAGCGCGTCCCGCAGGGTCGCGTCCCGGGTCACCGTGTCGTGCACCAGGGTGCCGGCGCGGGCCAGCGAGCCGCGGGCCCGCATCAGGTCGCCGCGCCGCAGCCACTTGTAGGGGCGGCCGCGCCGGTCCAGCAGCAGGATCTCGTTGGTGCCGCTGCCGCGCAGCTTGTTGAAGATCTCCTGGAGCGGGGTGTCGACGGTGACCGTGGGGTAGTCGGTGACCTCCACGTCCCGCACCCGGGTGAGGTTCAGCCGCTTCAGGGCCGCGCCCGCGCCGACGAAACCGGAGACGAAGTCGTCCGCCGGGTTGGTGAGGATCGCCTCCGGGGTGTCGAACTGGGCGATGTGCGAGCGCTCGCGGAGCACGGCGATCCGGTCGCCCAGCTTGATCGCCTCGTCGAAGTCGTGGGTGACGAACACGATCGTCTTGTGCAGCTCGTGCTGGAGCCGGATCAGCTCGTCCTGGAGGTGGTCGCGGGTGATGGGGTCGACGGCGCCGAACGGCTCGTCCATGAGGAGCACCGGCGGGTCGGCCGCCAGCGCCCGCGCCACCCCCACCCGCTGCTGCTGGCCGCCGGAGAGCTGGCGCGGGTAGCGGCCGTGGAACTCGCCGGCGTCCAGGCCGACCAGGTCGAGCAGTTCGTCCACGCGGGACCGGATCCGGCCCTTGGACCAGCCGAGCATCCTCGGGACCAGCGCGATGTTCTGGGCGACCGTCATGTGCGGGAACAGCCCCGCCGACTGGATGGCGTACCCGACCTTGCGGCGCAGCTTCACGCCGTCGATGTCGGTGACGTCCTCGCCGTTGATCCGGATCCGGCCGCTGCTCGGCTCGATCAGCCGGTTGATCATCTTCAGGGTGGTCGACTTGCCGCAGCCGGACGGGCCGACGAAGATCACCGTCTCGCCGGCGCCGATCTCCATGCTGACGTTGTCCACGGCGGCCTGGGCGCTGCCCGGGTACCGCTTGGTGAGGTTCTCCAGCTCGATGGTCGCGCCCGCGACGGCGGCCTCAGACACGGATCCCCCTCGGAATGGTCAGCCGTCCGATCAGGACGTACCCGGCGTCGAACAACAGGGCGAGGATGATGATCCCGACGGTCCCCGCGAGCACCTGGTTCAGCGCGTTCGCGCTGCCCAGGGAGGCCAGCCCGCGGAAGATCTCGTTGCCCAGGCCGGGGCCCGAGGCGTAGGCCGCGATGGCGGCGATGCCCATCAGCATCTGCGTGGAGATCCGGATGCCGGTCAGGATCGGCGGCCAGGCGAGCGGCAGTTCGACGCGCAGCAGCCGTGTCGTCCGGGACATGCCGATGCCCTTGGCCGCGTCCACCAGCGCCGGATCGACGCCGCGCAGGCCCACGATCGCGTTCCGCACGATCGGCAGCAGCCCGTACAGGGTCAGCGAGATGACCGTCGGCGCCACGCCCAGGCCCACGATCGGGATCAGCAGACCGATCATGGCGAGGGAGGGGACCGTGAGGATGGTGGAGGTGGCCGTGGTGGCCATGGACCCCGCCCAGCCGCTCCGGTAGGTCACCACACCGATGAACACGCCCAGCGCGGTCGCCACGACCATGCACTGGAAGACCACGCTCGCGTGCTGGTACGCGTCCGTGAGCAGCTGCTGGTACCGGTTGGCCAGGTACTCCCAGAAGCTCACCCGCGTTCACCCCGAGTCCCGAGTCGGCCGGATCCCTTCGCTGTCCGCCGCGGCCTGCTCCACCAGCGGGATGATCCGCAGCGGAACGGGGTTCTCCATGACGATCGCCGTGGCGGCCCGGACGATGCCATCAAATCCGACGACCCGGTCGATCACCCGCTGGAGATCGGCGTTGGAGCGGGCGACCAGACGGCACAGCATGTCCCCGGTGCCGGTGGTGGTGTGCAGCTCCAGCACCTCCGGCACGGTCGCCAAGTGCGCCCGTACGTCCGGGCCTTGCCCCTGCCGGATCTCCAGCGTGGCGAACGCGGTCACGGGGTAGCCGAGGGCCGCCGGATCGACCTGCGGGCCGAATCCCTGGATCACTCCATTCGACTGAAGCCGGTCGAGCCGCGCCTGCACCGTCCCCCGTGCCACCCCCAGCCGGCGCGACATCTCCAGCACCCCGATCCGCGGCTCCCGCGCCAGCAGCACCAGGATCCGACCGTCGAGACGATCGATCGCCATACCCGCCTCCCGGATGGTCATCATGTACACAGAGCCCGCCACCACCGCCGTACTACTGAACACAATGCCCACTCGAATCGGGAACTATTGCGCACCTTGCCGACCGGGTTCACCCTTCGACCATGACCCAGACCACACACCACACTCCCGACACCGCCCGGCAGGCAGACCCCTTCCCGGTCAAGGGAATGGACGCGGTCGTCTTCGCCGTGGGCAATGCCAAGCAGGCGGCGCACTACTACTCCACCGCCTTCGGCATGCGGCTGGTCGCCTACTCCGGACCGGAGAACGGCAGCCGCGAGACCGCGAGCTACGTCCTGGAGAACGGCTCGGCCCGGTTCGTCCTCACCTCCGTCATCAGACCGGAGACCGAGTGGGGCCGCTTCCTGTCCGCCCACGTGGCCGAGCACGGCGACGGGGTCGTCGACCTCGCCATCGAGGTGCCGGACGCGCGGGCCGCGTACACCTACGCGGTCGAGCACGGCGCCCGGCCGCTGGCCGAGCCGTACGAGCTGAAGGACGAGCACGGCACGGTCGTCCTCGCCGCGATCGCCACGTACGGCCGGACCCGCCACACCCTCGTCGAACGGACCGGCTACGACGGCCCCTACCTCCCCGGATTCGTCGCCGCCGAGCCGATCACGGCACCCCCCGCCCGCCGCACCTTCCAGGCCGTCGACCACTGCGTCGGCAACGTCGAACTCGGCCGCATGAACGAATGGGTCGGCTTCTACAACAGGGTCATGGGCTTCACGAACATGAAGGAGTTCGTGGGCGACGACATCGCCACCGAGTACAGCGCGCTGATGTCCAAGGTCGTCGCCGACGGCACGCTCAAGGTCAAGTTCCCGATCAACGAGCCGGCCGTCGCCAGGAAGAAGTCCCAGATCGACGAGTACCTGGAGTTCTACGGCGGCGCGGGCGTCCAGCACATCGCGCTCAACACCGACGACATCGTCGAGACCGTACGGACCATGCGGGCGGCCGGGGTGGAGTTCCTGAGCACACCGGACAGCTACTACGACACCCTCGGCGAGTGGGTCGGCGACACCCGGGTGCCGCTCGGCACCCTGCGCGAGCTGAGGATCCTCGCCGACCGCGACGAGGACGGCTACCTGCTCCAGATCTTCACCAAGCCGGTCCAGGACCGGCCGACCGTCTTCTTCGAGATCATCGAACGCCACGGCTCCATGGGCTTCGGCAAGGGCAACTTCAAGGCCCTCTTCGAAGCCATCGAACGGGAACAGGACCGCCGCGGCAACCTGTGACCCCGCCGCCTACCGGGGCAGTTCCTCCTGGGGCGGCTCCTCGCCGAGCGCGGTGAGGGCCGCCCTCGCCGCCGGGGCGGCGAGAGGGGAGAAATAGGGGTTGACGCGGAGGGCGTCCTGGAGGTTGCGGCGGGCCGGGGCGTCCAGGTCCAGGTCGCGTTCGATCATCGCCCGGTGGAAGGAGTGCAGGGCGCTGCGGACACCGCCGCCCTTCGTGGAGTCCGTCGCCGCCGTCGCGTACCCGAGCGCCTCGGCGTCGTCCCCGGCGCGGTGCAGCGCCCAGCCCAGCGCGTCCGCCACCTCGATGCCGGGCTGGCGCTCCCACTCGGCCTCCAGCAGCCGCACCGCCTCCTGGGGATCGCCGTGGTCCGCCTCGTACCGCCCGACCACCAGATCGTCGTCGACGCCGGCCGCGGCCTCCCGCCCCGCCTGCGCGCGCAGCAGCGCGTACTGCGACCGGGCCTGACGGGCCATCCCCAGCGACTCGTACAACTCGCCCAGTTCCAGGGCGACCTGCGGGTCCGGCCGGTGCGCCAGCGCCCCCTGGTACGCGGTCACCGCCTCCTGCGTACGGCCCAGCGCGGCCAGCGCCCGCCCCTGCCCGGCCGGCGCGGCCGACTGGTCGGGGTCCAGCCGCACCGCCGCCGCGAAGTGTTGCAGCGCGTCCTCCCGGTCGCCCCGCTCCCAGGCCAGCTGCCCCGCCTGGCACAGGTACGCGGCCTGCTCCGCGGGCGACCGGGCGGCCGCCGCCGCGTCGCTCACCTGGGCCGCAGCGTCCTCGCGCCAGCCCCGGTCCCGGTACACCGCCGAGGCCCGCGCCATCACCGCCGGCTTCACGTCCGCCCCGACCTTCAGCGCCGTCAGCCTGTCCAGCGCGGAGCGGGCCGCCTTGTAGTCGCCGAGCCCGTCGTACGCGTCGATCAGCGCCGGGTACGTCGCCCACCGCTTCGGCGCCGCCTTCAGCGCCTCCTCGCCCCACCGCTTGGCCGTGGGGAAGTCCCGGCGCGCGTTCGCCAGCGCGGCCAGCGCGCCCAGCGCGTCGGCGGTGCCGCCCCTGCCCGCCGTCCGCAGCGAGGTCCGCAGCGCGCTCTCGGCCTTCGGGTAGTCGGCCGTGTCCGCGGTCCGGCGCGCCCGTGCGACGTACGCGGCCCCGAGCACCGCCCAGGCCTCGGCGTCCCCGGGCCGCGCCCGCACCCGGCTCTCGCGCTCGCCGATCAGCGTGCTGAGGTCGGGCAGCGCGGCGGGCAGCCCGCCGAGGACCGCCGTCCGCACCAGCGCCGGCGCCTGCCGGGGCGCCTCGGGTCCGGCCGCCGGGGGCCGCGCCACGCGCTCCGGCCGGGCCGGGCGGCCGGGCTCGCGCGGGTGCCACAGCATCAGCACCCCGCCGGCCGCCGCCCCGCTCACCAGCGCGACGACCAGCAGCCGCCGCAGCACCCGGCGCCGGCGGCGCGGCGGCCCCGGCTCGGCGAGCAGCGAGGTGGCGGGTGGGGACTGTCGGTCGTCGAGCGCGCACATGCCGCACACTGTGCGCCAGTACGACGAGCACATCCATGCGGCCCAGGGGCGGCACTCCTGGGGTTCACACCGATGGCCCCGGATGCGAGGCTGTGATCATGAGCAGTGTCGAAGCACCTCGGGACGAAGTCACCGGAAACCTCACCGACCGGCTCCTGGCGGGCCTGCCGGCCGACGCGGTCCTCGTCGACCCCGACGTGACCGCCTCCTACGCCAACGACATGGCGAGCTTCTGTCCGGCCGGCGCCCCGGCGGTCGTCGTACTGCCGCGCACGGTCGAGCAGGTCCAGCACGTGATGCGCACCGCCACCGAACTGCGGGTCCCGGTCGTCCCGCAGGGCGCCCGCACGGGCCTGTCCGGCGGCGCCAACGCCACCGACGGCTGCATCGTGCTGTCCCTGACCAGGATGGACCGCATCCTGGAGATCTCGCCGGTCGACCGCATCGCCGTCACCGAACCCGGCGTCGTCAACGCCACGCTCTCCCGCGCGGTCGAGGAGCACGGCCTCTCCTACCCGCCGGACCCCTCCAGCTGGGAGACCTGCACGATCGGCGGCAACATCGGCACCGCGTCGGGCGGCCTGTGCTGCGTGAAGTACGGGGTGACGGCCGAGTACGTGCTCGGCCTGGACGTGGTGCTGGCCGACGGACGCCTGATGACCACCGGCCGCCGTACCGCCAAGGGCGTCGCCGGGTACGACCTGACCCGGCTGTTCGTCGGCTCCGAGGGCTCCCTCGGCATCGTCGTACGGGCGGTCCTGGCGCTGAAGCCGAAGCCGCCGCGGCAGCTGGTGCTGGCCGCCGAGTTCGCCTCCGGGGCGGCGGCCTGCGAGGCGGTGTGCCGGATCATGGAGGGCGGCCATGTGCCCTCGCTCCTGGAGCTGATGGACCGCACGACGGTGAAGGCGGTCAACGACCTCACCCGTATGGACCTGCCGGAGTCCACCGAGGCGCTGCTGCTCGCCGCCTTCGACACCCCGGACCCGGCCGCCGACCTGGCCGCCGTCGGCGCCCTGTGCGAGGCCGCCGGCGCCACCCAGATCGTCCCGGCCGACGACGCGGCCGAGTCCGAACTCCTGCTCCAGGCCCGGCGGTCCTCGCTCGTCGCCCTGGAGGCCGTCAAGGGCACCACGATGATCGACGACGTGTGCGTGCCGCGCTCCCGGCTCGGCGACATGATCGAGGGCGTCGAGCGGATCGCGGCGAAGCACCGGCTGACCATCGGGGTGGTGGCCCACGCGGGCGACGGCAACACCCACCCCACCGTCTGCTTCGACGCACAGGACCCCGACGAGTCCCGCCGCGCCCGTGAGTCCTTCGACGAGATCATGGCCCTCGGCCTGGAATTCGGCGGCACGATCACCGGCGAGCACGGCGTCGGCGTCCTGAAGAAGGAGTGGCTGGCCCGCGAGCTCGGGCCGGTGGGCGTGGAGATGCAGCGGGCCGTGAAGGACGTCTTCGACCCGCTGGGCATCCTCAATCCCGGCAAGTTGTTCTGAACCCATCCGCCGGGGGCCTCAGCGGGCGAGCAGCTGGTCGAGCGCGTCGTCGATGCCCAGCTGCCCGCCCTCGGTCCCCGGGGGCACCACCCGCAGCGTCCGCTCCAGCCAGGCGGACACCTGGGGGGTGGGCGCTTCGAGCAGGGCGTCGCCGTCGGGCGAGCTCAGCGCCATCAGCACAACGCTGCGGCCCTCCGACTTCGTCGGCCACACCCGCACGTCCCCGTGCCCGCTGGGCCGGAACA
Source organism: Streptomyces sp. NPDC104367 (assembly GCF_055583825.1). Lineage (NCBI taxonomy): Bacteria > Bacillati > Actinomycetota > Actinomycetes > Kitasatosporales > Streptomycetaceae > Streptomyces > Streptomyces sp. NPDC104367. Next base: position 130,820 of record NZ_JBVJND010000008.1, read on the forward strand.
CGCCCTCCACCAGGAGGTCGCGGGCGAAGGTCCAGTGGACCGGGAACTCGGAGTTGACGTGGAAGCTGACGTGGACGGCGTACGGGTCGTCGGACCGGTAGCTGAGCCGGGCCGGGACCGGGATGCTCCGCTCGGGGGACAGGATGAGCCGCAGCTCCAGTTCGCGCTCCACCACGGTGTGATGCATGACGTCCGTTTCCTCTCTCGCACAGTCGTACGGGTGCCGGTGGGCGGGCCCGTACGAGTTGAGAGGGGCTGGAGCCGCGAGCATTACGCGGGTTCCGGGAAATTTTTTTCCGAAGCGGTGAAGGGGGTGCACAGGGGTGCCCGGAAAGGGGCGGGTCCTGCGGGACTGGCGCTCTTGGGCACCAGGGTCTGATAGATGTGGACCCTCCCTGACGACCCCCGAGCAGATACGGGACGACGGACATGAGCGCCCCAACCCCGGCACCCGGTGACGAACGGCCCCGCGAGGGCTACTACCCGGACCCGTCCATCCCCGGCTACGTCCGTTACTGGAACGGCGCCTCCTGGGTGCCGGGCACCAGCCGCCCGGCCCCGTCCGACGGCGAACCGCTCGTCCCGCCGCCCGGCGCCCGCCCCGCCGCGTCCGCGGTTCCCCCGGTCGAGGAGACCGGCCCGCACTTCTTCGACGAGGACCCGCGGGCGGAGGCGTCCGGCTGGACCGCCGAGGGGACCGCCTGGGGCACCGACCCGCGCGTCCCGGCACAGCCGCCGGCCGCGGACCAGGGCGACGTCGACTCCGGGAGCACGTTCATCTTCCGCCGCCCGACGGTCGGCCCCGCGGCGGCCCAACCGCCCGCGGACGAAGGCACCATGACCTTCCGCCCGATCCGCGACAACACCCCACAGGGGCAGGGGCAGGGGCAGGGACAGGCGCAGGGCGCGGGTGCCGCGGGTACCGCTTCGCGGGGCGCCGGCGGCACGGCACCGGGCACGGCGGGCTTCGGCGCGTCGGGTTCGGGCGGTGCGTCGGGGGCGGCCGGTTCCGGCGGCGCGGGCGGTTACGGCGCGCAGGGCTCCGGCGGTGCGGGTTCGGGCGGTGCGTCGGGTTCGGCGGCCGGTTCCGGTGGTGCGGGTGCCGCGGCGGGCTTCGGCGGGGCCGGTGCGGGTGGGTTCGGGGCTCAGGGGTCTCAGGGGCCGGTGGGTGCGCCCGCGGGGAGCGGGCGGCCCGGGTTCGGGGCCGGGAAGGCGGCCGCGGACCGTGCGGCGGCGGCCCAGGCGCAGCCCGCCCCGCAGCCCGCCCCGCAGGCCATTGCCCCCTCCGTACCTCCGCAGTCCGCGCCCCCCGCGGCCTCCGGCACCCCGATGACCGCCGGTCCCGGCGGCGGCCAGTCCTCCTGGGCGCAGCAGGTGCACCAGCTCGCCGGCGACCAGCCGGTGACGCCCTGGAAGCCCCCGGTGGAGGACGTCTTCCAGGCGGCCGCCCGGCGCCAGGCCGCCGCCCGTCCCGCCGGGCTCGGCAAGCGGCTCGCCGCCCGGCTCGTCGACAGCCTGGTCGTCGGCGCGGTGACCGCCGCGGCCGCCGTACCGCTCGGCACCAGGGCGGCCGCCCACGTCCAGGACAAGATCGACGCGGCCAAGCTGTCCGGCCGTACCGAGACGGTGTGGCTGCTGGACGGTACGACGGGCCTGTACCTCGGGATCGTGCTCGCCGTGCTGCTCCTCGCCGGCGTCCTGTACGAGGTGCTGCCCACCGCCCGCTGGGGCCGCACGCTCGGCAAGAAGCTGTTCGGACTGGAGGTGCGGGACATCGAGGGCCACGAACCCCCGGCGTTCGGCGCCGCGTTGCGCCGCTGGCTGGTGTACACCGTGCCCGGTCTGCTCGGCATCGGGATCGTCGGCGTCGCCTGGTGCCTGTTCGACCGCCCGTGGCACCAGTGCTGGCACGACAAGGCCGCACACACCTTCGTGGCCGACTAGGCGCCCGCCGGGCCCCCGCGTCCCCCGTACGGCCGCGCGCCGGATGCGGGGCGGCGGGGTTCGCGGTGCACTCGGGCCATGAGCACCGAACCGCCCGCGGGCTCCGGAAAGCCGCCGGAGGACGACCCGTTCAGGAAGCAGCCCCCGCCCGGCCGGAGCGAGGGGCCGGGATCGGGTTCGCCGTACGACAGCCCCTACGGCGGCTCGCAGCCCCCGCCCTCGTACGGCGGCGGCCCCTACGGAACCGGGGGTGGCCCCTACGGAGCCGAGGGCGGCCCCTACGCTGCCGGCGGCGGGCAGGGCGGTCACCCGGCCGATCCGCTCGCCGGGATGCCCCCGCTCGCCGACAGCGGCAGGCGCACCCTCGCCCGGATCATCGACATGGTCCTGGTGCTGATCGTGGTGTGGCTGCTCACCTGGGCGTTCGGGGTGCGCGAGTACCAGATGGAAGGCGACCGGATCGAGGTCGGCAAGTCCTTCGCGCAGTCGCTCGTCGCCGCCGTCCTGTTCGTCGCCTACGACACCCTGCTGATCGCGAAGACGGGCCGGACCCTCGGCAAGAAGTGGCTCGGCATGCGGGTCGCCAATCTGGCCGACGGCGCCACGCCCTCCACCCGGACCTCGCTGCTGCGCGCCGCGGTGCTGTGGGTGCCGTTCGCCTTCTGCTGCGCCTGCGTCTGGACGGTGATCTGCGGCGGCTGGAGCTACTTCGACAAGCCGTACAAGCAGGGGCTGCACGACAAGGCCGCCAAGACGGTCGTGGTCAGCGCGAGGTGACCGCAGGCGTGCACAAGCAGTCGGCGGGTCCGTCAGTCTCACGGACCCGCCGGCTTCTCTCGTGTGGGTGGGCGTCAGGGAGCGGTGGGCTCCCGGACGGGTTCGGCCGTGGCGGCGGCCACGGTCTCCCGCTGCACGGGGACCCGTATCCGGGACGGTGCGGTGGTCGGGGCGGGCTGCGACTGGGCTACCGTGCGGGGCCGGGGGAGCGGAACCGTCATGGCGACCAGCAGTCCCAGACCGAGCGCGGCGAGCGCGATGACCGCGATCCCGATGCCCGAACTCGTCTGTGACAGCAGCAGCATGGCGAGCGTCGAGCAGATCACGGTGCACGAACCGTAGACGAGCTGTGCCGGGGTCGGACGAGGCATGGCAATCGTGTCCTCGGGAGATGTGGAGGTGAGACGGGAAGCCGGCCTGGCATTCCACCGGCTTCCGGGCGTTCCACCATTCGACTCTATTCGCGTGTGTGCCCGAGTGGAACGACCGGTAAGCGTGACCTAACCCACGGTACCGGTGCACAGGGGGCGCACGGTCGCATGGCGTATGGCAACCGGAGGCATATGCGCGCCGGTTGACCGGGGTCCTCCGCTGGTCCGTGCGCTCCCGGGTGTCCGTAAAGCGAACTTCCGCTCCGCATAGTGCAGTTGAACTGTCCAAGTCAAGGTCTGTCTTTTCTCGTAAACCAGTAGTCAAATATCGTCACTTGAATCGACGCGTTGATCGTGCGCGCACGGACCCCCAACCATCACCCGGTCCTCCTTGCCGTGCGCGCGGCGCGGGGGAGGAACTCAAGTGACCAGCAGACCCTGGACGTTCAGAGCACTCGCCGTCGGCGTGACGCTCGCGACCGCCTCCGCCGGCTTCGCCACCTTCGCGGTCGCGGAGGCCGCGACCCCGGCGAAGACCGCCAACGTCGACCGGCACGACCCGTCGGCGAAGCAGGAGGAGCACGACCTCGACGGCCCCCTGAGCAAAACCCAGGAGGCCCAGCGCCAGGAGGCCCTCGACCAGGTCATATCCGGAAAGGCCCAGGTCAAGGACCGCGACGGATCCAAGGTCGTCCAGCTCAAGGGCAAGAAGGGCGACAGCAAGTACGTCGAGCTCGGCCGCGAGCAGACCGACAGGATCTTCACGATCCTCGTCGAGTTCGGCGACCAGACCGACACCCGCTACGGCGGCACGGCCGGCCCGCTGCACAACCGGATAGCCGAGCCGGACCGCACCCAGGACAACTCCACGGCGTGGCAGGCGGACTACAACCAGGCCCACTTCCAGGACCTCTACTTCGGCACCGGCAAGATCACCGAGTCGCTGAAGAAGTACTACGAGAAGCAGTCCTCGGGCCGCTACTCGGTCGACGGTGAGGTCACCGACTGGGTCAAGGTCCCCTACAACGAGGCCCGTTACGGCAACAACGCCTGCGGCTCCACCATCTGCTCCAGCGTCTGGAACCTGGTCAGCGACGGCCTGAGCGCCTGGGTCGCCGACCAGAAGGCGGCCGGCGAGTCCGACGCCGACATCAAGGCCGACCTCGCCCAGTACGACCAGTGGGACCGCTACGACTACGACGGCGACGGCGACTTCAACGAGCCCGACGGCTACGTCGACCACTTCCAGATCGTGCACGCCGGCGAGGACGAGTCCGCGGGCGGCGGTGTCCAGGGCACCGACGCGATCTGGGCGCACCGCTGGTACGCCTTCGGCACCGACGCCGGCGCCACCGGTCCCGCCGGCAACAAGCTCGGCGGCACCCAGGTGGGCGACACCGGCATCTGGGTCGGCGACTACACCATGCAGCCGGAGAACGGCGGACTCGGCGTCTACGCCCACGAGTACGGCCACGACCTCGGCCTGCCGGACGAGTACGACACCAACGGCGGCGAGAACTCCACCGGTTTCTGGACCCTGATGTCCTCCGGCTCCTGGCTGGGCACCGGCAAGGAGGCCATCGGCGACCTGCCGGGCGACATGAACGCCTGGGACAAGCTCCAGCTGGGCTGGCTCGACTACGACGTGGCCGAGGCCGGCGTGAAGTCCGCGCACAAGCTGGGCGTCGCCGAGTACAACACGAAGGACAAGCAGGCCCTGGTGGTCGTGCTGCCGGACAAGGAGGTCACCACCACCGTGGTCTCCCCGGCCGAGGGGTCCACCCAGTGGTGGAGCGGCAGCGGCGACAACCTCAAGAACACGCTGACCCGTGAGGTCGACCTCACCGGCAAGTCGTCCGCCACGCTCTCGCTCGACGGCTGGTACGACATCGAGGCCAACTACGACTACCTCTACGCCGAGGTGTCCACCGACGGCGGCGCCAACTGGACCGCCCTGGACGGCACGTCGGACGGCGCGGCCATCCCGCGCGACGGCAGCGACAAGCCGGCGCTCACCGGTTCGGTCGACGCGTACACCAAGCTGTCGTACCCGCTGGACGCGTACGCGGGCCAGAAGATCCAGCTCCGCTTCCGCTACCAGACCGACGGCGGCGTGGCGCTCAAGGGCTTCGCGGCCGACGAGATCACGGTGACCGCGGACGGCTCGGCGGTCTTCTCCGACAACGCGGAGACGGCGGACCCCGCCTGGACCGCGTCCGGCTTCTCGCGGATCGGCGCGTCCTTCACCAAGGACTACGCGCAGTACTACATCGCCGAGAACCGCCAGTACGTGTCGTACGACAAGACCCTGAAGGTCGGCCCGTACAACTTCGGCTTCTCGACGACCCGTCCGGACTGGGTGGAGCACTACCCGTACCAGAACGGCCTGTTGATCTGGAAGTGGGACACCTCCGAGGCGGACAACAACACCGGCGACCACCCCGGCACCGGTCTCATCCTCCCGGTCGACTCCCACTCCGCGCCGCTGAAGTGGTCCGACGGCACGCTGATGCGCAACCGCATCCAGGCCTACGACTCGCCGTTCAGCCTCTACCGCACGGACGGCATCACGCTGCACCGGGCGGACGTCGCCACGAAGATCAAGTCGTCGGCGGGGGTGTCGGTCTTCAACGACCGCACCAGCACGTACTACGACGCGTCGAACCCGGCGGCCGGCGTGAAGATCACTGACACCAACACCAAGATCAAGATCGTCAAGGAAGCGCAAGACGGCTCGACGATCTCCCTCCTGGTGGGCCCTGCGGCGAAGTAGTTCGCATCTTCGCAGGTCGGAGGCGTATCGGCGGTGACCCCCTGGCGGGTCGCCGCCGATCGTGTTTAGGTGCGTCCTGTGGCTTTCTTATTGACACCGACGCACACGGGGGTGTGACCGCATGGCCGCAGGAGGGTTCTGCAAGCTGCCGAACGGCAGGGTTGTGGTGGCGCTGAACCTGCCCAGTCCCGTCCCCGCCGGGGACGCCGACGGGGTACGGGTTCTGGTGCACGCCCAGAACCGCGCCCGGGCCCTGACCAGGCTCCGCAACCTCGGTATGCGCGCGGTCTACCTGCGGGGCAACTCCGCCCCGCCCACCCCGGACGAGATCACCGCCGTCCTCCACCACCCCGACGGCCTCATATGGCGAACGGCGCCTGACAACGGTGTCACGGCCCCCGAACTCTGGAGACCGATCAGATCGCTCCTGCGTCGGCCTGCACCGGCGTGACCATCGCTTTTCCACACCGGTCCAGGGCTGCCCACAGGTGCCCACCGCCCGGCCAGGCACCGCCGGACTTCGCCGTCGTGGCTGATCGCCGCCGCGGCGGAACAAGGGCGACCGGCGACCGAAGACGACCGGCGGCTGAAGGTGATCGGCTGGTGAAGGCGACCGGCGGCTGAAGGTGGCCGGTGGCTGAAGGCGCGGCGTCGGGAGGTCAGACCACCGGCTTGCCCGTGAGTTCGATGCCGGCCTCGCGCATCTCGTGCAGGGCGCGGTCGGTCGTCGCCTCGGCGACCCCCGCCGTGAGCGCGAGCAGGACCTGCGTGCGGAAGCCCTCCTTCGCCGCGTCCAGCGCGGTCGCCCGCACACAGTGGTCGGTCGCGATGCCCACCACGTCGACCTCGTCGATCTTGCGGGCGCGCAGCCACTCCGCCAGCTTCACGCCGTTCTCGTCGGCGCCCTCGAACCCGCTGTAGGCCGCCGCGTACTCGCCCTTGCTGAACACCGCGTCCACCGCGCCGGAGGCGACCGCCGGGGCGAAGTTGGGGTGGAAGCCCACCCCTTCCGTGCCGGCGACGCAGTGCGCGGGCCAGCTGCGGACGTAGTCGGGGTTGTCGGCGAAGTGCCCGCCCGGCGCGATGTGGTGGTCGCGGGTCGCCACCACGTGGCGGTACCCGGCGGGCGCCTGCCCGATCAGCTCGGTGATCGCGGCGGCCACGTCGGCACCCCCCGCCACCGCGAGACTGCCCCCCTCGCAGAAGTCGTTCTGCACGTCTACGACGATCAAGGCGCGGCGCATGGTGGGTGCCCTTCGGATTCGTGTGTCGACCGGGTCTGCCGACCGGGTCCGGTGGAGGAGACGCTGCGGACGGGCTGGCGGGTCCGGCCTGAACCTCCGAGCGTAGAGAGTTACGGGAGCGTAGGGGAGGGGGCTCTGCGGGGCGCGTACGCGGGCACCCGCTCTAGCTACCCGAGCGCCCCCGTACGTACTCCGTCGGAATGACCGGTTCCCCGCGCGACAGCTGGGTGGCCGACAGGGGCAGGTTCGCTCGGGCCGCCGTGTGCCGGGCGCGGGGCGCGTCCAGGGGCTCACGGGCCACGACCTCGCCGGACTTCACCAGCTCGGCCAGGAGCTGCTGGTCGACCAGGGCGGCCGGCACCTCCCCGGTGCCGATGACCTCGGCCTCCGCCACCCCGTCCGCGTCCAGCCGCCGCGCCGCCCACTTGCGGCCGCCGACGGACGTCTTGCCGCCGGACGACTTCTTGGCGACCGGCACCAGCGGAGCCTTCGGGTCGGCGGAGTCCGCGCGGGCGACCAGCTTGTAGACCATGGAGCAGGTGGGGTGCCCGGAGCCGGTGACCAGCTGGGTGCCGACGCCGTACGCGTCCACGGGCGCGGCGGCCAGCGAGGCGATGGCGTACTCGTCGAGGTCGGAGGTGACGACGATCTTCGTGTCCCGGGCGCCCAGCTCGTCCAGCTGCTGGCGCACCCGGTGGGCGACCAGCAGCAGGTCGCCGGAGTCGATGCGGACCGCGCCCAGCTCGGGGCCGGCGACCTCCACGGCCGCCCGGACCGCCTCGGCCACGTCGTAGGTGTCGACCAGCAGGGTGGTCCCCCGGCCGAGCGAGTCGACCTGGGCCTGGAAGGCGTCGCGCTCGTGGTCGTGGAGCAGGGTGAAGGCGTGGGCGGAGGTGCCCACCGTCGGGATGCCGTAGCGGAAGCCGGCGGCGAGGTCGGAGGTGGTCGCGAAACCGCCGACGTAGGCGGCGCGGGCGGCGGCGACGGCGGCCAGCTCGTGGGTGCGGCGGGCGCCCATCTCGATCAGCGGGCGGGTCCCGGCGGCCGAGGCCATCCGGGAGGCGGCGGCCGCGATCGCCGAGTCGTGGTTGAGGATGGAGAGGATCACGGTCTCCAGGAGCACGCACTCCCCGAACGAGCCCTCCACCCGCATGACCGGCGAGCCCGGGAAGTAGACCTCGCCCTCGGGGTAGCCCCAGATGTCGCCGCCGAAGCGGTAGCCGGCCAGCCATTCGAGGGTCGGCGCGTCGACGATGTCCCGCTCCTCCAGGAAGCGCAGGACGTCCGCGTCGAAGCGGAAGTTCTCGACCGCGTCCAGGACCCGCCCGGTGCCCGCCACGACGCCGTAGCGGCGCCCCTCCGGCAGCCGCCGGGTGAAGACCTCGAAGACGCTGTGCCGCTCGGCCGTACCCGCCTTCAGGGCGGCTTGCAGCATCGTCAGCTCGTACTGGTCGGTGAAGAGCGCCGTCGACGGAACATCCACCGGCAGCCCAAGGTCCGCTGTGTTCATGACGGAGACTGTACCCCCATTTCGTCAGTGTGACGATTTTTCCTCGGCGTGGCAGCATGGGCCATGTGACGTCACCCGCTCCCGTAGAGATCGAACGCACCGAGTCGGCGGAAGAGGTCTTCGCCGTACCCGAGCCCGACGTCCCGTGGATCACGATCGTGCACAACGATCCCGTCAACCTGATGAGCTATGTGACGTACGTCTTCCAGACGTACTTCGGCTATCCCAAGGACAAGGCCACCAAGCTCATGCTCGACGTCCACCACAAGGGCCGGGCGGTCGTCTCCAGCGGGACCCGCGAGGAGATGGAGCGGGACGTGCAGGCGATGCACGGCTACGGCCTGTGGGCCACCCTCCAGCAGGACCGGAAGTAGACCGGGAGCAGCCCGGAAGCAGCCACACTCCTCGACCAGGACCGGAAGCAGCGAACCCCCTCCATGCCAGGAATCTTCGAACCGCTCCCCGGCGGCGGCGCGGCCGTCGCGCTCGACGACGTCGAGATCTCCATCATCCGGTCGCTGGCCGTCCAGCTCCTGGAGCTCATCGGACCCGGCCCCGCCGCCGCGGACGCGCCCGCCGACCCGCTCGCCGAGCTGTTCGCCGAGGGGCCGAGCGAGGCGCCCGCCGACCCGGTGCTGCGCCGGCTCTTCCCGGACGCCTACGGCGACCCGGAGCGGCTCCCGGACTCGGCGCGGGAGGCCGAGGAGCAGCGGGCGCACTCCTCCGAGTTCCGCCGCTTCACCGAGAACGACCTGCGGGCCGGCAAGCGGGAGAGCGCCCTCGCGGTGATCCGGTCCCTGGACGCGCTGGCCCCGGTGGAGGACGGCGGCGCGCTCCTCAGGCTCTCCCCGGACGAGTCCCGGCAGTGGCTCGGCGCCCTCAACGACCTGCGCCTCGCCATCGGCTCCCGCCTCGACATCACCGACGAGGACGACACCGACCTGCTCTACCGGCTCCCGGACGAGGACCCGCGCAAGCCGATGGTGATGGCCTACCTGTGGCTCGGCGGTCTCCAGGAGACCCTGGTCTCGACCCTTATGTCGTAATCCGTCCCGGTTTCGCGTTCGCTCAGAGGACGCTCAAATCCGGATAACGATCCCGTCACCACCGCGGCCTGCTATGACCTTCCCGGCCGCGGTTCGTCCGCTTTTTCCAGTGGTGTGCGCCACAATCCCTCTCGGCGGAACCCGGTGGTCGGCGTTGCGGCCGTGATAAATCTTCACGACCGCCCGGCGGACACCACCCACGTGTCCGACCGGGTGCGCCACCGAACCGGCAACCACCGGTCAGGCTCAGCGGACCCGGGGAGGCCCGAGCACGCCCCCACGCCGTCCGGCACGCCGACAGCGCGCGCCGACCGACGCGGGAGCGCACCCGGACCTCCCCGGCCCCGCCCGCTCCGTCATCCGGGGGGACCGAAACCCGATCCGCGGCCGAACAGAGGCCCGGTTCGGCATGGAGAAAGGCGCACACCACAGATGACCTCCGCTCAGGTCGACACGTCGGAGAGCACCTCCGGGGCCTCCGAAGAGGGATACGAGCGCGGGCTCGGCAGCCGCCAGGTCCAGATGATCGCCATCGGCGGCGCCATCGGCGTAGGCCTCTTCCTGGGGGCCGGCGCGAACATCGCCAAGGCCGGTCCCAGCCTCATCCTGATGTACGCCCTCGCCGGCGGCATCATCTTCTTCATCATGCGGGCCCTGGGCGAGCTGCTGCTCTACCGCCCGGTCTCCGGCTCCTTCGCGGAGTACTCCCGCGAGTTCCTCGGCCCGTTCTTCGGCTACTTCACCGGCTGGACGTACTGGCTGATGTGGGTCGTCACCGGCATGGCCGAGCTGACGGCCGCCGCGATCTACGTCCACTACTGGTTCCCGTCGATCCCCCAGTGGGTGACGGCCCTGGTCTTCCTGGTGCTCCTGTTCGGGGTCAACCTGATCTCCGTCAAGGTGTTCGGAGAGCTGGAGTTCTGGTTCTCCATGGTCAAGGTCACCGCCCTGATCGGCATGATCGTGATCGGCCTCGGCGTCCTCACCCTCGGCTTCAGCAGCGCCGGCGACACCGCGTCGGTCGCGAACCTCTACCGGTTCGACGGCTTCTTCCCCAAGGGCGTCGGCTCCTCCCTGATGACCCTCCAGGGCGTGATGTTCGCCTACCTCGCCGTCGAGCTGGTCGGCGTCACCGCCGGCGAGTCGGAGAACCCGGAGAAGACCCTCCCCAAGGCGATCAACACGCTCCCCTGGCGCATCGCCCTCTTCTACGTCGGCGCGCTCACCGTCATCCTGTGCGTGGTGAAGTGGACCGAGTTCGCGCCGGGCGTCTCCCCGTTCGTGGCCGCCTTCGCGAAGATCGGCATCCCGGCCGGCGCCGGCATCGTCAACTTCGTCGTGCTGACCGCCGCCCTGTCCTCCTGCAACTCCGGCATGTACTCCACCGGCCGCATGCTGCGCACCCTCGCCGACAACGGCGAGGCCCCGGCCGCGTTCCGCAGGCTGTCCGCGTCGAAGACCCCGGCGTTCGGCGTCACGGTCTCCGTCCTCTTCATGGGCATCGGCGTGGTCCTCAACTACATCGTCCCGGAGAAGGCGTTCGGCTACGTCACCTCCGTCGCCACCGCGGCCGGCATCTGGACCTGGCTGATGATCCTCGTCGCCCACGTCCGCTACCGCCGCGGCGTCGAGGCCGGCCGCCTGCGCGCCTCCTCCTTCCCGGCGCCCGGCGGCTCGGTGTGCAGCTGGATCGCCATCGCGTTCCTGCTCTTCGTCACCTGCCTGATCGCCTACGACGCCGACTCCCGGGTCTGCCTCTACGTGATGGCCGGCTGGGCCGCCGCGCTCGCCGTCGGCTGGGCGGTCCTCAGGAACCGCAACCCCGAGGTCACCGAGCGCCGCGATCCGGAGCCGGCGAAGGTGAGCTGACCACCCCCTCCAGGACGCCCCGCCGCAGCAGCACTCGTGGTGCCCGCTCGCGGCGGCCGCTCAAGGGCGTCCGGCATCTGGGCCGTCCCGTACCACCCATCGGTACGGGACGGCCCTTCTGCTTATCCTGGCGAACATGCTGACCATCACCCAGGCCCTCGTCGACCAGATCGTCGCCCACGCGCGCAAGGACCACCCCGACGAGGCGTGCGGCGTCGTCGCCGGCCCGGCCGGCTCGGACCGCCCCGAGCGCTTCATCCCGATGCTCAACGCGGCGATGTCCCCGACGTTCTACGAGTTCGACTCCGGCGACCTCCTGAAGCTCTACCGCGAGATGGACGACCGCGACGAGGAGCCGGTGGTGATCTACCACTCCCACACGGCGACCGAGGCGTACCCGTCCCGGACGGACGTCTCGTACGCCAACGAGCCGGGTGCCCACTACGTCCTCGTCTCGACGGCCGACACCGACGGCCTGGGCGACTTCCAGTTCCGCTCGTACCGGATCGTGGCGGGCGAGGTGACGGAGGAGGAGGTGAGGGTGGTCTGACCCCTCCCCGGCCGCAGCCGGGCCCGGTCTCAAGGTGCGGTCGGAATCCGTCCGGCATATGGGATCACACTCCTGGACCCCGACCGGGAATCGATACGATGACCCCATGGTTTCCCACGACGTGAGCGAGAAGGCGCCGGGCAGCATGCTCGTGGCGCGGCTGCACGTCGACCTGTGCAGGCTGAACAGCGCCATCTGTTGACGTCTCCCTGCCGCCGTACGGCCGTGAGCCGTGGCGTGCCGCTGCGCGCCCACCCACCCAGACTCTCCGACAGGAGCCCGCAACCATGGCCATCGAGGTCCGCATCCCGACCATCCTCCGCCAGTACACCGACGGTCAGAAGGCGGTGGAGGGCAGCGGTGACACCCTCGCCGACCTCTTCAACGACCTCGAGACCCGGCACGCCGGCATCCACGCCCGCATCGTGGACGACGGCAAGCTGCGCCGCTTCGTCAACGTGTACCTGAACGACGAGGACGTCCGTTTCGTCGACGGCATCAGCACCAAGCTCACCGACGGCGACACCGTGACGATCCTGCCGGCGGTCGCCGGCGGCATGGTCTGAGATCGGCATGCGGTACGACTCCCCGCTGGCCGCGGTCGGCAACACCCCCCTGGTGCGCCTGCCGCGGCTGTCGCCGTCCGCCGACGTCCGGATCTGGGCCAAGCTGGAGGACCGCAACCCCACCGGCTCGGTCAAGGACCGTCCCGCCCTGCACATGATCGAGCAGGCGGAGAAGGACGGCCGGCTGACCCCGGGCTGCACCATCCTGGAGCCGACCTCCGGCAACACCGGCATCTCCCTCGCCATGGCGGCCAAGCTCAAGGGCTACCGGATGGTCTGCGTGATGCCCGAGAACACCTCGCAGGAGCGCCGGGACCTGCTGGGCATGTGGGGTGCGGAGATCATCTCCAGCCCGGCCGCGGGCGGTTCCAACACCGCCGTGCGCGTGGCCAAGGAGCTCTCCGCCGAGCACCCCGACTGGGTGATGCTCTACCAGTACGGGAACCCGGACAACGCCGGCGCGCACTACGCGACCACCGGTCCTGAGATCCTCGCCGACCTGCCGTCCGTCACGCACTTCGTCGCGGGACTCGGCACGACCGGCACGCTCATGGGCGTCGGGCGGTACCTGCGCGAGCACAAGCCGGACGTGCGGATCGTCGCCGCGGAGCCCCGCTACGACGACCTCGTGTACGGGCTCAGGAACCTCGACGAGGGCTTCGTGCCGGAGCTGTACGACGCCTCCGTGCTCACCACCCGCTTCTCGGTCGGCTCGGCGGACGCGGTGACCCGGACCCGGGAGCTGCTCCAGCAGGAGGGCATCTTCGCGGGCGTCTCCACCGGCGCCGCGCTGCACGCCGCGATCGGCGTCGGCAGGAAGGCCGTGCAGGCCGGCGAGAGCGCCGACATCGTGTTCGTCGTCGCCGACGGCGGCTGGAAGTACCTGTCGACCGGGGTCTACACGGCCGCCACGACCGAGGAAGCCATCGAGACCCTCCAGGGTCAGCTCTGGGCATAGTCCTCATCATGTACGCGCCAACCCCCTCCTATGAGGGGGCTAAGCGCTCTCCATACCGGGGCAAAGTTCTTCGTCCGGGGGAGTCGCCCCCCGGTGGATGCCACTAGGTTCTGCACCGTCCTGTCATGCCACGCACCTCGGCATCGCAGGGTGTTCAGAATGTCATGCTCATGACTGCGCACTCTGCCGCCGCTACGCGCGTCACGGGCCTGCCTTGTAACCCCACCGATGGAGGCAGTACCCCCATGCGTGAATCACGACGGAGCGTGCGAAGACTCCTCGCCTTCGCCTTCCCCGCACTGGCCCTCGCCGTCTCCGGTTTCGTCGCGGCCCCGACCGCGCAGGCGCAGACGGCCGCCGCCCCGACCTCCCGCACCGCCCAGACCTCCCGGGCCGCCCAGAACGCCAAGGCCCTCACCGACCCCACTCGGCAGGCCGTGCACAGCACCGGCAAGGCCGGCCAGAAGGTGCCGACCACGCACCTGTGCGCCACGGCCGGCAAGCCTGGTGAGGTCAACTGCTTCGCGCAGCGCCGCACCGACATCAAGCAGCAGCTGGCCTCCGCGCTCGCCGCCGCCCCCTCCGGGCTGAGCCCGACCAACCTGCACAGCGCCTACAACCTGCCCTCGACGGGCGGCTCCGGCCTGACGGTCGCCGTGGTCGACGCCTACAACGACCCCAACGCGGCCTCGGACCTGGCCACTTACCGCTCGCAGTACGGCCTGTCCGCGTGCACCGTCGCCAACGGCTGCTTCAAGCAGGTCAGCCAGACCGGCTCGACCACCTCGCTGCCCTCGAACGACTCCGGCTGGGCCGGCGAGGAAGCGCTCGACATCGACATGGTCAGCGCGGTCTGCCCGAACTGCAACATCATCCTCGTCGAGGCCAGCTCGGCCACCGACTCCGACCTCGGCACCGCCGAGAACGAGGCCGTCGCGCTCGGCGCCAAGTTCGTCTCCAACAGCTGGGGCGGCGACGAGTCCTCCTCGCAGACCAGCGAGGACACCTCGTACTTCAAGCACCCCGGTGTCGCGATCACCGTCTCCTCCGGTGACGAGGACTACGGCGCCGAGTACCCGGCGACCTCGCAGTACGTGACCGCCGTCGGCGGCACCGCGCTCTCCACCTCCTCCAGCACCCGCGGCTGGACCGAGTCCGTGTGGAAGACCAGCTCCTCCGAGGGCACCGGCTCCGGCTGCTCCTCCTACGACGCCAAGCCGAGCTGGCAGACCGACACCGGCTGCACCAAGCGCATGGAGTCCGACGTCTCCGCGGTCGCCGACCCGGCCACCGGTGTCGCCGTCTACGACACCTACGGCGGCTCCGGCTGGGCGGTCTACGGCGGCACCAGCGCCTCGTCGCCGATCATCGCCGGCGTCTACGCCCTCGCGGGCACCCCGGGCACCAGCGACTACCCGGCGTCGTACCCCTACAGCCACACCGGCAACCTGTACGACGTCACCAGCGGCAACAACGGCTCCTGCTCGACCGCGTACTTCTGCACCGCCGAGACCGGCTACGACGGCCCGACCGGCTGGGGCACCCCGAACGGCACCACCGCCTTCGCCGCCGGCACCAGCAGCGGCGGCAACACGGTGACCGTCACCAACCCGGGCAGCCAGTCGACCGTCACCGGCTCCTCGGTCAGCCTCCAGATCTCGGCGACCGACAGCGCGAGCGCCACCCTCACCTACACCGCGACCGGCCTGCCCACCGGCCTGTCCATCTCCAGCTCGACCGGTCTGATCTCCGGCACGGCGTCCACCGCGGGCACCTACAGCACGACCGTCACCGCGACCGACTCCACCGGCGCCACCGGCACCGCCTCCTTCACCTGGACGGTCAGCTCGTCCGGCAGCGGCTCCTGCACCTCCTCGCAGCTGCTGGGCAACCAGGGCTTCGAGTCGGGCAACACCACCTGGACCGCGTCCAGCGGTGTCATCACCAACTCCAGCAGTGAGTCGGCGCACGCCGGCTCCTACTACGCCTGGCTCGACGGCTACGGCTCCAGCCACACCGACACGCTGTCCCAGTCGGTGACCATCCCGTCCGGCTGCACCAGCACCACGTTCACGTTCTACCTGCACGTCGACACGGCCGAGACCACCACCAGCACCCAGTACGACAAGCTGACGGTCACCGCCGGTTCGACCACCCTGGCCACGTACTCGAACCTCAACGCGGCCTCCGGCTACGTGCAGAAGTCCTTCAGCCTCGGCTCCTACGCGGGCTCGACCGTCACCCTGAAGTTCAGCGGTGTCGAGGACTCCTCGCTCCAGACCAGCTTCGTCGTCGACGACACCGCCGTGACGACCGGCTGAACCGCCCCGTGAAGTGACCGGATCCCGCCCCCGGAAGCCGTCCGGGTGCGGGATCCGTACGACCGGCGGATACGTCACATCGGCACCAAGGGTCCGTTCCCCTACGGAAAGGCGGACACCTCATGCGCCGTACGACGTTCCACCGCACGTCGCTCGCCGCGGCGGCCCTGCTCCTGCTGGCGGCCTGCGGCTCCCAGCACGGGACCGATGACAACGGGGACAAGGGGGACAAGGGGAGTGGCGCGGTGTCCTCCTCGCCGACCGCGACCCCGACCCCGACCGCGAGTTCCCCGGGCGGCTGCGTCAGCCGCGACGAGGTCACCGCCGCCGACAACGGCCGTACCGTCTGCCTGGCGGTCGGCGGGCGGCTCCGGCTCACCCTGGACGGCAGCAGGCAGCGCCCCTGGAAGGCCGTGCGGGCCGACGGGTCCGCGCTGCGGGCCACCAACTCCGGGATCACGCTCCAGCCGGGCGACGCCTCCGCCGCCTACGACGCGGTCGCCGCCGGCACGGCCCGGCTCAGCTCCTCCCGCCCCCTGTGCGCCGAGCCCACCGCCCCCGGCCAGGTCTCCTGCAAGGCGATCGAGGAGTGGCACATCACCGTACGGGTGAACTGACCCTCAGCCGGCCAGGTGCCGCACCTGGTCCCACAGGACCGGGTCGACCACGCCCACCCGGCGCCGGAAGTCCCACACCGCCAGCTCACGCAGCTCGTCCGTCTCCAGGAAGCTCGGCCGGCCCTGGGCGTCCCCGACCGAGCCGGGCGGCAGCGGGATCACCCCGGCGCGCTCGTCGTGGTACTTGCTGGTGATCTTCGCGACGGTGGCCCGGTTCCCGCGCACGGCCAGCACCAGACACGGCCGGTCCTTGGCGCCGGGACCGTCCTCGTAGGGCACGTCGGCCCACCAGATGTCGCCCGGATGCGGCCGCCCCTGCTGTCCGCGGGGGCCCCGCGGGTGCCCCGGCGGCCGGGTCCGGCTCCCGCGCGGCCGGTGCCCCCGGCCCCACCCGTCCACGAGCGTGGCGACCAGCGCCAGCAGGACGACTGCCGCGAGCGCGAGCCACCATGACGTGTCCATACGACGACGTTACCGGCGCGGGATAATCGATGCGCGCCCTTGCGCGATCCTCTTACGCCCCCGGTCCAGCCGAACCGGTGACACCACAGGTGAGTTCGCCCACAACGGCCCCTGGCGGAGGAGCGACCGGCCCTTTTGCGCCTTACGCTCGACAAACCGCACGACCCCCGTCATCCCCTTTTTCCCGACTCCGGTTCCCAGCGCGGCTGGGTTTCCGCCAACGGAGGTTTCTGCTTCATGAAGCTCACCGTCGTCGGCTGCTCGGGGTCGTTCCCGTCCGCGGAATCGGCCTGCTCGAGCTACCTCGTCGAGGCCGACGGCTTCCGGCTGCTCCTCGACATGGGCAACGGCGCCCTGGGCGAGCTGCAGCGCCACTGCGGTCTCTACGACCTCGACGCGATCTTCCTGAGCCATCTGCACGCCGACCACTGCATCGACATGTGCGCCTACTTCGTGGCGCGCTACTACCGCCACGACGGCGGCCCGTGCCCCCCGATCCCGGTCTACGGTCCCGAGGGCACCGAGCACCGGCTCACCACGGCCTACGCCGACACCCCCACCGCCTCCTCGATGAGCGAGGTCTTCGACTTCCACACGGTCAAGCCGTCCACGTTCGACCTCGGCCCCTTCACCGTCCACACCGAGCGGGTCCGCCACCCCGTGGAGGCGTACGCGATCCGCGTCGAACACGCCGGGAGGTCCCTGACGTACTCGGGCGACACCGGCGTCACGGACGTCCTGGCGGAGCTGGCCCGGGACACCGACCTGTTCCTGTGCGAGGCGGCCTTCACGCACGGCAAGGAGAACATCCCGGACCTGCACCTCAACGGCCGCGAGGCGGGACAGACGGCGGCCCGGGCCGGGGCCCGCAGGCTGCTCCTCACCCACATCCCGCCCTGGACCGACCCCGCCGTCAACCTCGCCGACGCCCGCGAGGTCTTCGACGGCACGGTGGAGCTCGCGGCGCCGAGGGTGACGTACGAGATCTGACGCGACGAAGGCCCCCACGCCACTGTGGGGGCCTTCGTCATGCCGTCGCGGGGCTCATGCCTTCGTGAGGTCCTCGACCTCCTCCTCGGGCTCGCGGCCCGGGGTGGGGAGGTTGAACCTGACGATCGCGAACCGGAAGACGAAGTAGTAGACCGCCCCGAACACCAGCCCGATCGGAATGATCAGCCAGGGCTTGGTGGCGAGGTTCCAGTTGAGCGCGTAGTCGATCACGCCGGCCGAGAAGTTGAAGCCCGCGTGGACGCCCAGGCCCCAGGTGACCGCCATCGACAGGGCGGTCAGGACCGCGTGGATGACGTACAGGAGCGGGGCGATGAACATGAACGAGAACTCGATCGGCTCGGTCACGCCCGTCACGAAGGAGGTCAGCGCGAGCGAGACCATCATGCCCGTCACCGCCTTGCGGCGCTCGGGTCGAGCGGTGTGCGCCATGGCCAGCGCGGCGGCCGGCAGACCGAACATCATGATCGGGAAGAAGCCGGACATGAACATGCCGGCGGTCGGGTCGCCGTGCAGGAAGCGGCTGTAGTCGCCGTTGAAGACCTGACCGGCCGCGTCCTTGAACGAACCGAGCTGGAACCACGCCACCGTGTTCACGAACTGGTGCATGCCGATCGGGATCAGCGCACGGTTGACCAGGCCGAACAGGGCCGAGCCGAAGGCCCCGAGGCCGGTCATCCACTCGCCGAAGCTGGTGATGCCGTCACCGATCGGCTCCCAGATCAAGGAGAAGAAGACGCCGACCAGAGCGCCGACGAAGGCCATCAGGATCGGCACCAGACGGCGTCCGTTGAAGAAGCCGAGCCAGTCCACGAGCCTGGTCCTGTGGAAGCGCTGCCACATCACGGCCGACAGCAGACCCATGACGATGCCGCCCAGGACCCCGGGGTTGTTGTAGGTCGCCGCGACTATCCGGCCCTTCTCGATGTGCTGTTCCGTCAGGGGGAACGCTTCGAGCACCTTGCTGTAGACGAGGAAGCCGACCAGCGCGGCCAGCGCGGTGGAGCCGTCGGACTTCTTGGCGAAGCCGATGGCCACGCCTATGCAGAACAGCATCGGCAGGCTGCCCGTGATGGCGCCGCCGGCGGCGTTGAAGACAGCCGCCACCTTGTCCCAGCCCAGGCCGTCCTTGCCGAAGATGTCGTCCTGGCCGAGCCTGACCATGATGCCCGCCGCCGGCAGCACGGCGATCGGGAGCTGGAGGCTGCGGCCGACCTTTTGCAGGCCCTGGAGCAGGCCGGATCCCCACTTCTTCGGGGGGGCCGCCGTCACGGTGGCGGTTGTCATACGTCCTCCATCGGGGATGGTCTATACCACTCAGTGGTGTAGACCTGTTGTACACGATGGGGGCTTTATAAGGAACCCGTCAGTTCCGCAACCGGAGGGTTGCGCGCCGTACGCCGGACGGGTGGCGGCCGCTCAGGGCTTGGTCACGTCCTCGACCTCGTCCTCGGGCTCGCGGCCCGGGGTCCTCAGGTCGAACCGCGTGATGGCGAAACGGAAGACCGCGTAGTAGACGGCCGCGAAGCACAGGCCGATGGGGACGATGAGCCACGGCTTCGTCGCCAGCCGCCAGTTGATGACGTAGTCGATCAGCCCGGCCGAGAAGCTGAAGCCGTCGTGCACCCCCAGCCCCCAGGTCGCCGCCATCGAGACGCCGGTCAGCACCGCGTGCACCGCGTACAGCAGGGGCGCGATGAACAGGAACGAGTACTCGATCGGCTCGGTGATCCCGGTGACGAACGAGGTCAGCGCGACCGACAGCATCAGGCCGCCGATCTCCTTGCGCCGGTGCGGCTTCGCGCAGTGCGTCATCGCGAGCGCCGCGGCCGGCAGCGCGAACATCATGATCGGGAAGAAGCCCGAGGTGAACTGGCCCGCGTTCGGGTCGCCCGCCAGGAACATGTTGATGTCGCCGTGCACGGTCTGGCCCTCGGGCGTGGTGTAGCTGCCGAACTGGAACCAGATGGGCACGTTCAGGAACTGGTGCAGCCCGATGACCAGCAGCGCCCGGTTCGCGACCCCGAACACCCCGGCGCCCCACGCGCCCGCGTCCCGCAGCCAGTGGCTGAAGCTCTCCAGGCCGGCACCGATCGGCGGCCACACCCACAGACACAGCACCGCGAACACGATCGCGACGAACGACATGATGATCGGCACCAGCCGCCGCCCGTTGAAGAACCCGAGCCAGTCCACCAGCCGGGTGCGGTGGAAACGGGCCCAGAAGTAGGCCGTGAGCAGTCCCAGCGCGATACCGCCGAAGACGCCCGGGTTCTGGAACGTGAACGTCGACACCGAGCCGTCGCTCACCTGGCAGCCGATCCCGGGCAGTTCCTTCGAGCCGCCCGGACAGCCCTCGGGGAACTCGTGCAGCACCCCGTAGTAGACGAGGAAGCCCGCCACCGCCGCCAGCGCCGTGGAACCGTCCGCCTTCTTCGCCATCCCGATCGCGACCCCGACGCAGAACAGCAGCGGCAGCCCGATCGAGCCGTCGAGCAGCGCGCCGCCCGCGCCCTTCATCACCTTCGAGACGTCGTTCCAGCCCAGGCCCTGGTCACCGAAGACGTCCGGCTGGCCCAGCCGGTTGAGGATGCCGGCCGCCGGCAGCACCGCGATGGGGAGCTGAAGACTGCGGCCCATCTTCTGGAGCCCCTGGAACAGGACGTGCCACCGCTCGCGCGCGGAACCCGCCGTCTGGTCGGCGCTGTCGGCACTCATGGACGTCCTCCCGGCCGCTCGGCTCGCCCGCGGGGTTTGGCGACCGCCCGCCAGCTGGTGTAGACCAGTTGACCGACGGTTCCGTCGCGGTGCTCGCCATCATTCGGCACCCGCGGCACGGCCGCTCGCGAAGATGGGCCAACTGTGGGTTACTGCGACAAAGCGGTTCGGATCAGGGAGAAACGACATGGCCACCAAGGCTGAGAAGATCGTCGCCGGGCTCGGCGGACTCGAGAACATCGAGGAGATCGAGGGCTGCATCACCCGTCTGCGCACCGAGGTGATCGACCCCTCGAAGGTCGACGAAGCCGCCCTGAAGGCCGCCGGCGCCCACGGCGTCGTCAAGATGGGCACCGCCATCCAGGTCGTCATCGGCACCGACGCCGACCCGATCGCCGCGGAGATCGAAGACATGATGTAACCCGCCCCACCCGCCCCACCCGCCCCGGAGGGGCTCCTCCCACCGTGGGGGGAGTCCCTTCTCAGGCTATGGATAGGCTCGGCGGCATGTCACGCATCGACGGCCGCACCCCCGAACAGCTCCGCCCCGTCACCATCGAACGAGGGTGGAGCAAGCACGCCGAGGGCTCCGTCCTCGTCTCCTTCGGCGACACCAAGGTCTTCTGCACGGCCTCCGTCACCGAGGGCGTCCCCCGCTGGCGCAAGGGCAGCGGCGAGGGCTGGGTCACCGCGGAGTACGCCATGCTGCCCCGCGCCACCAACACCCGCGGCGACCGCGAGTCCGTCAAGGGCAAGATCGGCGGCCGCACCCACGAGATCTCCCGCCTCATCGGCCGCTCGCTGCGCGCGGTCATCGACTACAAGGCCCTCGGCGAGAACACGATCGTCCTCGACTGCGACGTGCTCCAGGCCGACGGCGGCACGCGTACGGCGGCGATCACCGGCGCGTACGTGGCGCTGGCCGACGCCGTCGCCTGGGCGAAGGAGCGCAAGCTCGTCCGGGCCGGCCGCCAGCCGCTCACCGGCACGGTCTCGGCCGTCTCCGTCGGCATCGTCGGCGGCGTCCCGCTCCTCGACCTCTGCTACGAGGAGGACGTGAAGGCCGAGACCGACATGAACGTCGTCTGCACCGGCGACGGCCGCTTCGTCGAGGTCCAGGGCACCGCCGAGGCCGAGCCCTTCGCCCGCGACGAACTCGACGCGCTGCTCGACCTCGCGGTGGGCGGCTGCCACGACCTCGCCGCCCACCAGCGCGCGGCCCTCGAAGCGGCCCTCACCGAAAAGTAAAGGCAACCCAAAGAACCGAGGCAACCAGGGCGGCCGGCCCCGCGTCCCTAGAGGTACGGGCGCACGGCGTGAACAACCGTGCGCCCGGCCAGCCGTACAACGGGGAGGGGAACACCACCATGGCCGCCAGCCGACGCCGAGGCCGCAGCACCGTCGCCGCCGTCGCCGCGACCGCCGCGCTCGCCGCCGCCCTCCTCACCGGGTGCGACGCGGTGGACAAGGCCCTGGACTGCGTGCAGACCGCCGAATCCATCGCCGACAGCGTCACCGCCCTCCAGCAGGCCGTGGAGAACGCGGCGGACGACCCCACCCGGGCCGAAGCCTCCCTCGAATCGATCCAGCGCAACCTCGACAAGATCGGCGACAAGACGGACGACGTCGACGTCAACAAGGCGGTGGACGACCTCGACAAGGCCGTGGCCGACGTCCGTAAGGCCATCGACGACGGCGACGCCACCCCGGACGTCACCCCGGTCACCGACGCGGCGGGCGAGCTGACGAAGGTCTGCACCCCGTAAGCGGCACTCGGGGCACTTGGGATACTGCCTGTCATGACGACCCGCCTGATCCTCGCCACCCGCAACGCCGGAAAGCTCACCGAACTCCGCGCGATCCTCGCCGAAGCCGGTCTGCCCCACGAACTGGTGGGCGCCGAGGAGTACCCCGACATCCCCGACGTCAAGGAAACGGGCGTCACCTTCGCCGAGAACGCCCTGCTCAAGGCGCACGCCCTCGCGCAGGCCACCGGCCTCCCGGCCGTCGCCGACGACTCCGGCCTCTGCGTGGACGTGCTGAACGGCGCCCCCGGCATCTTCTCCGCCCGCTGGGCCGGCCGGCACGGGGACGACAAGGCCAACCTGGACCTCCTGCTGGCCCAGATCTCCGACATCGCCGACGTGCACCGGGGCGCGCACTTCGCCTGCGCGGCGGCGCTGGCGCTGCCGGACGGCACGGAGCGGGTGGTCGAGGGGCAGCTGCGGGGAGTCCTGCGCCATGTCCCCGCCGGCACGAACGGCTTCGGCTACGACCCCGTCCTCCAGCCGGACGACGAGACCCGCACCTGCGCGGAACTCACCCCCGAGGAGAAGAACGCCATCAGCCACCGAGGCAAGGCCTTCCGCGCCCTGGTTCCGGTGGTACGGGAGCTGTTGGGCTGAGGTGGCGAGAGGGGCCGCCCGGACGGACGGCCCCTCAACGGTGCGGTCGGTGGGACTCGAACCCACACGGGATTTCTCCCACGGGCACCTAAAGCCCGCGCGTATCGCCTATTTCGCCACGACCGCCCCAAAACGGACTTGTTCAGAGCTGCCGTTTTGCTTGGCCCAGTGTACGGGGCCGGGCCTTTCGGCGTGAGCCTCCCCGGCACCACGTGCTCGTGACCGCATGGCAGTTCGGGCACAGCAGGCGCAGGTTCCGCCGCCGGTCGTCGCCCCGGTCACCGTTGACGTGGTCGACTTCCAGCGTCATGGGCTCGCCGAGCCATTCGGGCCCGGTGCCGCATTCCGCGCACTCCTCGGGCACGCCGGTTTCCAGGAGAGCCCGCCGCAGCAGGTGGGTTCTGGTCCGCCGGGTGCGGTCATGGCGGACCAGGATGTCCTCGGCGTGCCTCAGTTGCGTGGTGCCGGGGCCGCCGCGCTGATGTGCCTGCCCGAGGAAGTGGGAGGTGTCCAGACCGTCCTCGGCCATCCAGCGGCGGAGTTGAGTCCGCAGCCTGCTGTTGTAGGGCTCCATGCCCAGCGCGCGAAGCGTCCCGGCGATCGACGCCGACTTCTCGACCGCTTGACGCAGTGCGCCGGGTGTCGGTTTCGAGGGTGATGTCTTCGCTCGCCTCTGGCGGGGCATGTGGGAAACGTCGATCCCGAAGTGGTCGAAGCGCCGGAAGAGGTGACGGCGCAGCTGACCGTAGGGCCGGGTGCCGAAGAAGGCGATGACCTCATCGATGTCGGAACACCGCCCGGCCGCCTCGGCCAACCGCTCTCGGCTGTACCGGACGCCCGTGCTCACGAAGCCCTGCCTTTGCCGCGTCCCCGGTATCTGTCCGTCGTGGAGTGGCAGTTCGGGCACAGCAGGCGCAGGTTCCCGATCCGGTTGTCACGCCAATCGCCGCTGATGTGGTCGACCTCCAGCGGGAGCGCGTGGCCTCGCCAGACCGCCTCCGTGCCGCACCGGGCGCAGCGCTCCGGTACGCCCATCGCGGTCATCGCCTGCCTGAGCCGGTCGCCCGGAACGCGCCGGGCGCGGTCCGCCGGCTGCTCGACGAGCACCCCTTCGGGGGTCCTCGGCCGCCACGGCCTGCCCTTCCTCGTCGGCACCCGGAAATGAGACGTGTCGATCCCGTACGCCCCGATCCGTCGGCTGATGTGCGTGTGATGCCCGCCGGCCGCGTCGAGTCCCAGCCTGCGCAGCACCTCGTACATGTTCGTCGATGCCTGCACCGCTTCCTTCAGTACCTCCCGCGTCCACCTCACCCCCTCCCGCTCGAAGTGCGACACGTCCACGCCCAGTTTTTTCATCCGCTCGTACACGTACCGCCGTGTCGAGCTCCGCGGGTCCACCCCCAGCCTGCCCAGCGCCTCCGACAGCGTCCGGGCTCCCCGGGCCGCAGCCTCGAGCCGCTCCCTGGTGTACGCGCTCGTTCCCATCGGGCCCCCTCCGTTTCGACCCCGCGTTCGTGGTCCGTACGGAGTAACGAACCGGCTCGTCGGACGGTTACGCCCGGAGGGGGCGGACGGTCGTGCCGGAGAAAGGGAGACGGCCCGCGCCGGGGGGTCCGGGTGCGAGCCGTCGGGGCGGGCGGGGCGGGTGTCAGATGCCCAGGTCCTTGATGATCTTGACCACGTGGCCGGTGGCCCGGACGTTGTAGAGGGCGCGTTCGACCTTGCCCTGCTCGTCGACGACGACCGTGGAGCGGATGACGCCCAGATACGTCTTGCCGTAGTTCATCTTCTCGCCGAAGGCGCCGTAGGCGTCCAGGACCTTCTTGTCGGGGTCGGCGAGCAGGGTGACCTTCAGGTTCTCCTTCTCGCGGAACTTGCCGAGTTTCTCCGGCTGGTCGGGGGAGATGCCGATGACGTCGTAGCCCGCGCCGGCCAGCAGGTCGAGGTTGTCGGTGAAGTCGCACGCCTGCTTCGTGCAGCCCGGCGTCAGCGCGGCCGGGTAGAAGTAGACGATGACCTTGCGGCCCTTGTGGTCCGAGAGGGACACCTCGTTGCCGTCGGCGTCGGGGAGGGTGAAGTCGGGGGCTACGTCCCCGGGCTGGAGTCGCTCACTCATCGCTCTAGCGTAACGGGGGGTCCTGACATGGCACTGGCGGCGAGAGCTGACAGACTGTCCGGAACAGGCAGTACGGCAGAGTTCGGAGGGCCCACGGTGGCGGAGACGTCGGACACCAGAACCCCGGCGCAGATCGAGGCGGACATCAAGCGCCGCCGCGACGTGCTGGCCGAGACGCTGGACGAGATCGGGGTGCGGGTGCACCCGAAGACCATCGTCGGCGACGCCAAGGCCAAGGTCGCGGCCAATGTCGATCACACCCTCGGGAGGGCCTACGTCCAGGTCAACCGGGTCGTGAGCGAGGTGAAGGCGCAGTTCGTGGACGAGGACGGCGCGCCCCGGCTGGAGCGCGTGGTGCCCGTGGCGCTCGTCGTCGTGGGCGTGACCGGGCTGCTCGTCTTCGGCACCCGGCGGCGCAGGAGCTGACCAGAGGCAGGTAGGTTCAAGGCGTGAGCGCCAACAGAAACGAGCACGGCAGCCAGCACGACAAGCTGCCCATCCGCATGCTGCACGACCGGGTCCTGGTCAAGCAGGACACCGGCGAGGGCGAGCGACGTTCCGGCGGCGGCATCCTGATCCCGGCCACGGCGGCCGTCGGACGCCGGCTGGCCTGGGCCGAGGTGGTCGCGGTCGGCCAGAACGTGCGGACGGTGGAGCCCGGTGACCGGGTGCTGTACGACCCGGAGGACCGCGCCGAGGTCGAGGTGCGCGGTGTGGCGTACGTACTGATGCGCGAGCGCGATCTGCACGCGGTGGCCGCCGACCGGTTCGAGGGCTCGGAGGACTCGACCGGCCTCTACCTCTGAGTGGACGGCTGTCCCTGAACCGACGGCTGTCTTTGAATCGACGGCCGAAAGGGGCCTGGTGACCGCGGTCACCAGGCCCCTTTGTCATTCCTTTGCTATGTTCGAAGGAGCCAGCCCGACGAGACGCGCCGTACCGGGACCGTGAAGGCAAAGACGACGCACCCCGTTCAGCGAAACGTCTCGGAGGTGCCTGTCATGGCCTGGGTCCTGCTCGTCGTCGCCGGTCTGCTGGAGGTCGGCTGGTCGGTCGGCATGAAGTACACCGACGGCTTCACCCGCCTCGTCCCCAGTCTGCTCACCGGCGGCGGCATCGTCGCCAGCATGGTGCTGCTCTCGTACGCCGCCCGCACCCTGCCCATCGGTACCGCCTACGGCGTCTGGGTGGGGATCGGGGCGGCCGGGGCGGCGGTGTTCGGAATGGCGGTGCTGGGGGAGCCGGCCACCGCCGCCCGGATCTTCTTCGTGTGTCTGCTGCTGGTCGCCGTGGTGGGGCTCAAGGCGACCGGCGGTCACTGACCGCCGGTCGGCCGGCCCGGCTAGAACCCTCCGCCGTCGCTGCCCAGCGTGGTCCCGGTACTGGTCCCGGAGTCGGTGCTCCCGGTCGTCGTCCCGGTACTGGTGCCGTCGGTGGTGGAGCCGGTGGTCGTGCCGGAGGACGTGGTCCCCGACGAGGTGGTCCCGGAACTGGTGCCCGAGGTCGTCGTGCCGGACGTGGTGGAGCCGTCGGTGGTGGAGCCGTCCGTCGTCCCGC
This sequence comes from Streptomyces sp. NPDC104367, assembly GCF_055583825.1. Taxonomy (NCBI): domain Bacteria; kingdom Bacillati; phylum Actinomycetota; class Actinomycetes; order Kitasatosporales; family Streptomycetaceae; genus Streptomyces; species Streptomyces sp. NPDC104367. The sequence continues at coordinate 157,632 of NZ_JBVJND010000008.1, forward strand.
CCGTCGTGGTGGAGCCGGTGGTGCCGTCCGTCGTGCCGCCGGTCGTGGTGGAGCCGGTGGTGGTGCCGTCGTCCTGGCCCTGGCCGGTGGTGCCGTCGTCCTGGCCGTCGGTGCCCGGGGTGGCCGAGGGGCTCCGGGTGCCCGGGGCCACGGTCTCGGCGCCGGACTGGAGGTCCAGGTCGAAGGCGAAGGCCGCGGTGCCCTTCAGGGCGTCCTTGGTGTACTGCGCCCAGATCTCGGTGGGCGCGCCGCCGCCGTTGATCCGGGCGAGGCCCATGGCGCCGTACAGCGACTTGTGGGCGGCGGTGACCGGGTCCTGGCCCATCACCGAGACCACCGTGGCGAGGTCCGGGGTGTAGCCCGCGAACCAGGCGGCGGTGTCCTCCTCCGCGGTACCGGTCTTGCCGGCCGCCGGACGGCCCGCGGCCTGCGCGGCGGTCGCGGTGCCGTTGTCGACCACGCTCTGCAGGATCGAGGTGGTGGTGTCGGCGGCCTGCCGGCTGATGGCCTGCGTGGTCTTCGACTTCGGCAGCTCGATGGTCTGCGTGCCGTCCTTGGTGATCTTCTCGACCATCGAGTACGTGCCGTGCTTGCCGTGGTTGGCGAGCGTCGCGTACGCCTCCGCCATGTCCAGGACACTGGCGGTCGCGGTGCCCAGGGCGATCGACGGGTACGGCTGGAGGTCCTTGGTGTCGGACGGGATGCCCAGGTCGACCGCGGTCTGCTTGACCTTGGACGGGCCGACGTCGACCGCCATCTGCGCGTACACCGAGTTCACCGACAGGTCGGTCGCCTTGCGCACGGTGATCTGGCCGTACGACTTCTGGTCCTCGTTCTCCGGCGCGTAGGAGCCGCCGGACCAGCCCTCGACGGTACGTCCGTTGGTGCCGTCGTAGTAGGTGTTCGGGGTGATGGTCTGGCCGGATTGGGTGGTCGAGCCGTTGTCGACGGCGGAGGCGAACACGAACGGCTTGAAGGTGGAGCCGACCTGGAAGTCACCGCGGGTCGCGCCGTTGGTGTACTGCTTCACGTAGTCGATGCCGCCGTACATCGCGACGACGTGGCCGGTCTTCGGGTCGACGGAGGCGCCGCCGGCGCGCACGTAGTTGTCGACCTTGTTGTTCTTCTTGTCCAGCTTGGAGATCAGCTTGTCGTCGACCGCCTTCACGAAGGCGTTCTGCCGGTCCTTCTCCAGGGTGGTGGTGATGCGGTAGCCGCCGGCCTCCAGGGAGTCCGAGTCGATGATCTTGTTCTTGACCAGGTAGTCGTTGACGGCGTTGACGATGTAGCCGCGCTGCCCGGACATGCCGGTGGAGACGGTCTGCTCCTTGGGCATCGGGAACTTCATCCCGGTCCGCTTCGACTGGCTCAGCCAGCCCTTCTTGACCATGCCGTCCAGCACGTAGTTCCAGCGGGCGACGGCCGTCGCCTTGTTCTCCGGGTGGGCGACGACGTCGTACTCGCTCGGCGCGTTGACGAGCGCGGCCAGGTAGGCGGCGCGGGCCGGGTCCAGGTCGGTGGCGTCCTTGCCGTAGTAGGCCTGGGCGGCGGCCTGGATGCCGTAGGCGTTGCGGCCGAAGTAGCTGGTGTTGAGGTAGCCCTCCAGGATCTGGTCCTTGGACTCGCTGCGGTCCAGCTTGATCGCGACGAAGACCTCCTTCACCTTGCGGGTGACGGTCTGCTCCTGCGCGAGGTAGTAGTTCTTCACGTACTGCTGGGTGATCGTCGAGCCGGACTGGGTGCCCTTGCCGGTCGCGGTGTTCCAGGCGGCGCGGAGCATCGCCTTGGGGTCGACGGCGGACTCGGTGTAGAAGTCGCGGTCCTCGGCGGCGAGCACGGCGTGCTGGGCGTCCTTGGAGACCTGGGCGAGGGTGACGTTCTCCCGGTTGACCTCGCCGTCACGGGCGAGCTGGGAGCCGTCGGCGTACAGGTACACGTTGGACTGCTTGGTGGCGAACGCGTTGGCCGCCGGGATCTTCACCATCGAGTAGCCGAGGAAGAACAGGCCGATCAGCAGCAGTACGCCGAGCACGAACGTGCCGAGCAGCATCCGCCAGGTCGGGAGGATCCGCCGCCATCCGGTCCGCTTGGGCCGCTTCATCTTCTTCCCGCCCCCCTTCTTCGTCTCGGCGCTGGCGTCGGCGTCCGGTGCCTCGGCCGCGGTGGCGGCGGCCGGCCCGGCTCCGGCGGTGGGTGAGGCGGTGGCGGCGGTGGCCGCGCCGGGCGGTGCCGCGGGCGTGGCCGTGGCGGGTGCCTGCGGCCTCGGGAGCTTGACCGTCGAGAGCTGCCGCGTCTCCGTGTCCCGCCCGCCCGGCGCACCCGGCCCGTCCTGTCCGCCTTGCGCGGTTCCCCGCCGGTTCCGGGCGGCGCCCGGCCCGTCCTGCCCGCCCTGTCCGGGCCGTATGCCCTGCGCGGCCTTCCCGGCACCGGCTGCGGCACCAGCCCCGGCTGCGGCACCAGCCCCGGCGCTCGCACCGGACCCGGCCGCCGTCGGCCGCGTCCTCGGCGCCTTGACCGTGGTGAGCTGCTGGGTGTGCGTGTCCTCGGCGGCCGCGCGCGGCGGCACGACCTTCCTCCCGCCCGGCTTCTCCGCCCCGGCGGTCCCGGCGGCCTTGCCTGCCTCGGCCGGCCCGGCCGTCGGCTCCGGCTTCTTCGCCCCGGTCGCCCCGGTCGCCGCGGGCGGCTCTGGCCGCTGCGGGGTCTTCTCCGCCCCGGCCGCAGCCGTCGGCTCCGTCGGGCCTCCGCCGCCCTCGTTCGGCTGTTGCGGCTGCGGCTCGTCGCTCATGTCGTGCACGGACTCCTGTTTCGCGTCGTACGTTCGCTGCCGTACGACCTCGTACGCTTCTGCGCCCCCTGCTGAAGACTCTCGCACCGCGCGTTCCGTTCCCTAATTGCGGCACGCTTCGGTCACGGAAATTGCGTGGCCTGCCGGGTCGCGGGCGCAGTAGGCTCCTGCGCTTCGGTGTCCGGTCGTGCGGGAGGTCGGTTGGCGTGGGCGCGGGACGGTTGTACACGGCCGTCGCTGCGGGGGGTTTCCGACGGTACGCGACGTATCGGGCGGCCACTGCGGCAGGGGTCTTCACCAACACGGTCTTCGGGATCATCCTCGTCTACACGTATCTGGCCCTGTGGGACGAGAAACCGCACCTCGGAGGCTATGACCAGGCCCAGGCCGTCACCTATGTGTGGCTCGGACAGTGCCTGTACGCCACCCTCGCCATCCAGGGCGGGGGTGTGGAAAAAGACCTGATGGAGCGTATCCGTACGGGTGAGATCGCGATCGACCTGTACCGTCCGGCCGATCTCCAACTGTGGTGGCTGGCGACCGATTTGGGCCGCTCGCTGTTCCAGATGCTGGGACGGGGGGTGATCCCGTTCGCGTTCGGCGCGCTGTTCTTCCCCATGTACCTGCCCACGGACGTGGCGACCTGGGCGGCGTTCCTGGTCTCCCTGCTGCTGGCGATGCTGGTCAGCTTCGGCATCCGCTACCTCGCCGCGCTGAGCGTGTTCTGGCTGCTGGACGGCATGGGCGTCAACCAGGTGCTGATGGTCCTGGGGATCTTCTGCTCCGGCATGACCCTGCCGCTGAACGTCTTCCCGGGCGCCCTCGGCGACCTCGTACGGGCCCTGCCGTGGGCGGCGCAGCTCCAGGTCCCGGCGGACGTCCTGCTGGGGGAGAGCGACCCGCTCGGCGCGTACGCCTTCCAGGCGGCCTGGGCGGTGGCCCTGCTGGCCACGGGCCGGCTGGTGCAGACGGCGGCGACCCGCCGGGTGGTGGTGCAGGGTGGCTGAGACACCGGAGCGGACCGAGCCGCCGGGGGCGGGTCTCCCACGGGTCCGGGAGGGGGTGCGGGCGTACCGGCTGATCGCCGGGATGTGGATCCGCTCCTCCCTCACCTACCGCGCGTCCTTCGCCGTCACCCTGACCGGCAACCTGGTGGTGACCGGCCTGGACTTCGCCACGATCCTCCTGATGTTCACCCAGGTCGACCGGCTCGGCGGCTGGACCATGCCCGAGGTGGCCCTCCTCTACGGTCTGTCCGTGACCGCGTTCGGCATCGCCGACCTGGTCTTCGGCTCGCTGGACGTGCTCGGCACCCGCATCCGCGACGGCTCCTTCGACACGCTGCTGGTCCGGCCGGCCCCGGTCCTCGCCCAGATCGGCGCCGACCGCTTCGCGCTGCGCCGGCTCGGCCGGATCGTCCAGGGCGGGCTGGTCCTGGCGTACGCGCTGAGCGTCGTCGACGTCGACTGGACCCCGCAGAAGGCGCTGCTGGTGCCGGTGACGGTGGTCAGCGGCGCGGTGATCTTCTGCGCGCTGTTCCTGGCGGGCGCGACCTTCCAGTTCGTGGCCGGGGACGCGGCCGAGGTGCAGAACGCGTTCACCTACGGCGGCACGACGCTGCTCCAGTACCCGCCGACGGTCTTCGGGAAGGACTTCGTGCGCGGGGTGACCTTCCTGCTGCCGCTGGCCTTCGTCAACTGGATCCCGGCCGCGTACCTCCTGGGGCGGCCGTACCCGCTGCGGCTCCCGCAGTGGACGGCGTGGTCGCCGCCGCTGGCGGCCGCGGTGGGCTGCGTGCTGGCGGGTCTGGCCTGGCGGGTGGGTCTCAGGTCGTATCGGAGTACGGGGAGTTGAGCATGTTCATCGAGGTCGACGAGGTCGAGAAGGTCTTCGAGGTACGCCGCAAGAGCGGTTTCCTGAAACGGGAGCGACGGCTGGTGCGGGCCGTCGACGGGCTCTCCTTCACGGTGGCGCGCGGCGAGATGGTCGGCTACATCGGCCCGAACGGCGCGGGCAAGTCGACGACGATCAAGATGCTGACGGGCATCCTCACCCCGTCCGGCGGCCGGCTGCGGGTGGCCGGCATCGACCCGTCCCGCGAGCGCACCAGGCTGGCCCACCGCATCGGGGTGGTCTTCGGCCAGCGCACGACCCTGTGGTGGGACCTCCCCCTGATCGACTCCTACCGGCTGGTGCACCGCATGTACCGCATCCCGCAGGCCCGTTACCGGGAGAACCTCGACCGCCTGGTCGAACTCCTCTCCCTGGAGCCCCTGCTGGACGTCCCGGTACGGCAGCTCTCGCTCGGCCAGCGGATGCGCGGCGACATCGTGGCGGCGCTGCTCCACGACCCCGACGTGCTCTACCTGGACGAGCCGACGATCGGTCTGGACGTCATCTCGAAGGCCAAGGTCCGTGAGTTCCTGCGTGAGTTGAACGAGGAGCGCGGCACCACGGTCCTGCTCACCACGCACGACCTCCAGGACATCGAGCAGCTCTGCTCCCGCGTGATGGTCATCGACCACGGCCGTCTGATGTACGACGGTCCGCTCGCCGGCCTGCACGAGGCGGGCGAGAGCGAGCGCACGCTGGTGGTCGACCTGGAACGCGAGTTCCCGCCGCTCGACGCGGGCCCGTCGGCCCGGGTGGTGAAGGTGGAGGGGCCCCGCCAGTGGCTGGCGTTCCCGGCGTCGGAGTCGGCGGCGCCGCTGGTGGCGCGGATCGCCGCGGAGTACCCGCTGGTCGATCTCTCCGTCAGGGAACCGGACATCGAGTCGGTGATCGCGAAAATGCTGCGGTCGCTGGGTGACACCCCCCGGCCCCCGTCGGAACGCACCAGCGCGTAGTGCCCGCCGGGCACAGCTCGTAGGCTGCTCGGTATGACCGACGATGCCCCGGAGCTGCGCGCCTCCGACGCCGATCGCGAGCGAGTCGCCGAGGTCCTCAGGGACGCCCTCGCGGAAGGGCGCCTCGACATGGAGGAGTTCGAGGAGCGGCTGGAGGCGACGTACAAGGCCCGTACGTACGGGGAGCTGACCCCGATCACCCGGGACCTGCCCGCGGTGTCCCCGTACAAGGCCCCGGCGGACCGCGGCGGTTGGGGCGGGCGGATCGTCGGCGGCGAGGGTTCGTCGACCTGGGCGGTGGCGGTGATGTCCGGGTTCCAGCGCAAGGGGCGCTGGACGGTGCCCCGGCGCTTCAACTGCTTCGCGTTCTGGGGCGGCGGCGAGATCGACCTGCGCGAGGCGTACTTCGCGGACGGCGAGGTCGTGATCAACTGCGTGGCGGTCATGGGCGGGATGAACGTCGTCGTCCCGCCGGGCATGGAGGTCGTGGTCCGCGGTATCGGCGTCATGGGCGGCTTCGACTCCCGTGAGGAGGGCACGCCGCCGGAGCCCGGCGCCCCCAGGGTCGTCGTCACGGGCTTCGCCTTCTGGGGCGGCGTCGGTGTCGAACGCAAGGTCACCCGGGCGGAACGCCTGCGCCTCAAGGAGGAGCGCCGCCAGGAGAAGCTGGACCGCAGGGCCTCCCGCCACGAACTCCACGCGGCGAGGCGCGAGCAGCGCGAGGAACGCCGCGAGGAGCGGGAGCGCCGCAGGCACGGCGGCCACTGAACGCCGGACCGGCACCCGCCCGCCGCCCGGCCCCGCCCTCTGCGCGGGATCTCCCCGAGGGCCCGCGGGAACTCCTGTTCCGTTCCGGGAGCAGGCCGGGAAGGGACAATAGGTGCGGGAGCGCCGTGAGGGCGCGACCGGCTGCGAACGGGTGGAGCGAATGGCGGAACGTACGGAAACGGCGGACGGGGCCGGCATCCCCTCCTACAAGTCCATGAACGCCTTCACACCCGCCGACGAGGAGCGCCGGCGCGGGGTACGCCGGATGAAGCGCACGGCGACGGGGCTGCTGCTGTTCGTCGCGCTGGTGTACGTCCTGGCGAAGTGGGCGTCCGGCGAGGGCGCCGGAGTCTGGGCGCAGTACCTGGCCGCGGCCGCCGAGGCCGGCATGGTCGGCGCGCTGGCCGACTGGTTCGCGGTCACCGCCCTCTTCCGCCACCCGCTCGGCCTGCCCATTCCGCACACCGCGATCATCCCCACCAAGAAGGACCAGCTCGGCGTCTCGCTCGGCGAGTTCGTCGGCGAGAACTTCCTCTCCCAGGACGTCGTACGGCAGCGGCTGCGCTCGGTCGGCATCGGCAGCCGCCTCGGCAGCTGGCTCGCGGAGCCGGAGCACGCCGACCGCGTCACGGCCGAGCTCGCGACGGCGCTCCGCGGCGCCCTGACCGTACTGCGCGACTCCGATGTGCAGGCGGTGGTCGGCGAGGCCGTCACCCGCCGGGCCGACGCCCAGGAGATCGCCCCCGGCCTCGGCAAGATGCTGGAGCGGATCGTCGCCGACGGCGGCCACAACCGCGTCGTGGACCTCGTCGTCACCCGCGCCCACGACTGGCTCGTGCTGCACGCGGACTCCGTGATGGACGCCGTCCAGGGCGGGGCGCCCGGCTGGACCCCGCGGTTCGTGGACCGCAAGGTCGGCGAGCGGGTCTACAAGGAGCTGCTGCGCTTCTGCGCCGAGATGCGGGACATGCCCTCCCACCCGGCGCGCGGGGCCCTCGACCGCTTCCTGGCGGACTTCGCGGGCGACCTCCAGTCCGACACCGACACCCGGGCGCGGGTCGAGCGGCTGAAGGGCGAGGTCCTGGGCCGCGGCGAGGTGCAGGACCTGATCGCGTCCGCCTGGACGGCCGTCCGGTCCATGATCGTCTCGGCCGCGGAGGACGAGCGCAGCGAGCTGCGGCTGCGGGTCCGGGCCTCCCTGATCTCGCTGGGCGCCCGGATGGCCTCCGAGCCCAAGGTCCAGGAGAAGGTCGACAGCTGGGTCGAGGGCGCGGCCGTGCACGTGGTGACGACGTACCGCAGGGAGATCACCTCCCTGATCACCGACACGGTGGCCGGCTGGGACGCGGAGCACACCACCCGGAAGATCGAGGCGCACATCGGGCGCGACCTCCAGTTCATCCGGATCAACGGCACGGTGGTGGGTTCGCTGGCCGGGGTGCTGATCTTCACGGCGTCGCGGGCGCTCGGGGCGTGACCCGCCCCGGGCGCCCGCGGCACGGCCGCCGGTACCGGTGTCACTCGGGGTCGGCGTCGAACTTCGAGGCCGCCCAGAAGTGGCCGAGGACCGCGAGCCCCACGCACCAGGCGACGGCGAGCCAGCCGTTGCCGCCGATGCGGGTGCCGAGCAGCAGGCCCCGCAGGGTCTCGATGGCCGGGGTGAACGGCTGGTACCTCGCGACCGGCTGGAACCAGCCCGGCATGGTGTGCAGCGGGACGAAGGCGCTGGACAGCAGCGGCAGCAGGATCAGCGGCATCGCGTTGTTGCTGGCGGCCTCGGCGTTCGGGCTGACCAGGCCCATGCCGACCGCGATCCAGGTGAGCGCGGTGGCGAAGAGCACGAGCAGCCCGAAGGCCGCGAGCCACTCCAGGGCGGTGGCGTCGGTGGAGCGGAAGCCGATGGCCACCCCGACGGCGCCGACGAGCAGCACGCTCAGCACGGACTGGAGCACGCTGCCGACGACGTGCCCGAACAGCACCGAACCGCGGTGGATCGCCATCGTGCGGAACCGGGCGATGATCCCCTCGCTCATGTCGGTGGAGACGGAGACCGCGGTGCCGATCGTGGTGGAGCCGATGGTCATCAGCAGGATGCCGGGGACGAGGTAGGCGACGTACGCGGAGCGGCCCGCGCCGCCGCTCATCGCCCCGCCGAAGACGTAGACGAACAACAACAGCAGCAGCACCGGGGTGAGCATCAGGTTCAGGGTGAGGGAGGGGTAGCGCCGGGCGTGCAGGAGGTTGCGCCGCAGCATGGTGGAGGAGTCGCGCACGGCGAGGGAGAGGGCGCTCATCGGGCAGTCTCCTTGGACTGGGCGGGGATGTCGGTGCCGCCGGTGAGGGCGAAGAAGACGTCGTCGAGGTCGGGGGTGTGCACGGTCAGCTCGTCGGCCTCCACGCCGGCCGCGTCCAGCCGGTCCAGGACGGAGCGCAGTTCGCGCTGGCTGCCGCCGCTCGGGATCCGGAGCGTGAGGGCCTCGTCGTCCCGGTCCGCCTCGCCCAGCGCGGAGGCGGCGTTCCGGTACGCGCCGGGGTCGGCGAAGCGCAGCCGGACGTGTCCGCCGGGCACGATCCGCTTCAGCTCCCCGGCCGTGCCCTCGGCGGCGATCCTCCCGTCGTGGAGCACGGCGATGCGGTCGGCGAGTTCGTCGGCCTCCTCCAGGTACTGCGTGGTGAGGAAGACGGTCACACCGCCGGCGACCAGCTCGCGGATGATCTGCCACATGGTGTGCCGCGAGCGCGGGTCGAGACCGGTGGTCGGTTCGTCGAGGTAGATGATCCGCGGGTCGCCGACCAGGGTCATGGCGATGTCGAGGCGGCGCTTCATGCCGCCGGAGTAGGTGGAGGCGGGCTTCTCGGCGGCCTCGGTGAGGTCGAAGCGCGCCAGCAGCTCGGTGGTGACCCGCCGTCCCTCGGACCTGGACAGGTGGTGCAGGTCCGCCATGAGCAGCATGTTCTCCTCGCCGGTGATCAGGCCGTCGACGGCGGAGAACTGCCCGGTGACGCCGATCGCGGCCCGCACGGACTGCGGGTCGGTGGCGAGGTCGTGACCGCCCACCCGGATCGGGCCGCTGCCGGCGCCGGGGGAGACGAGGGTCGAGAGGATCTTCACGGCGGTGGTCTTGCCGGCGCCGTTCGGGCCGAGCAGGGCGAAGATCGTGCCTTCCTCGACGGTCAGGTCGACGTCGTCGAGGACGGTCTTGTCGCCGTAGGACTTCCGCAGCCCGTGCGCCGCGATGGCCAGGTCGGTCATGAGAGGTGCCCCCTGTTTCCTGCTTCTGCGTGTCGTCTTCCGCGTTCCGTCGCCGCCGGCCGCGGACTACAGGCTGCGGGCGGTGATGTCGCCCTGCGCGGTGGTCGCGTGGATGGTCAGACCGGCGGCGCCGGCGTTCACGAGCGAGTTGCTGATACGGCCGTGGGTGGTGCCGGCGTCGAGGGTGGCCGAGGTGCCGCGGGCGGCGCCGACGCTGATGTCGCCCTGCCGGGTGTTCAGCGTGACGGCGCCGTGCCCGGCCTCCGCGATCCGGATGTCGCCGCGCCCGGTGCTGATCTCGGCGGGGCCGCCGAGCCGGCCGACGGTGATGTCGCCGTCGTGGGCGGTGAGGCGGGCGCTCGCGGCCTCGTCGAGCTTGACCGAGCGGTGGCCGCCCTCGAAGTCGACGTCGCCGAGCCGTCCGACGCCGCGGAACTCGGCGGCGCCCGACCTCGCCTCGACCCGGGAGCCGGCGGGCAGCTGCACGGTCACCTCGACGGACCCGGAGGCGCCGAGGACCCGGTGGGCCGGTGCCGGGGCCGCGATGCGCAGGACGCCGTCGGCGTACGCCACCTCGATCTGCTCCGCCGCCTTCACGTCCCGCCCCTTCGAGGCGTCCGCGGGCAGCACCTCGACGGTGGTGTCGGCACGGTCGGCGGCGATGAACCGGATACGGCCCGCGGGGATGTCGAGGACGGCCGAGACGGGGGCGGGGGTGGCGAACTTCTGCATCGTGCTCTCCTTCGATCCGTTGTTTCCGATGATGGAAACGCTACGTTGCGTTCATGGATTGGGCAACATACTTGTTGCGCAAGAATGCCGAATTCCCAGCTAGGACACGCAATTTCATTGCAATGGAGATGGATCTAATGCAACAGTCGCTCTTCCGTCCGTTGCAATGAGTGAACGCTGAAGGCTATGCTGGCAGCCCTCAGGGAACAGGAACGGAGACCGCGATGCCAGGAGGCAGACTCACCCAGCAGGAACGTCAGCAGATCGCGCTGGGGCTGGCCGACGGCCTCGCCTACGCGGAGATCGCCAGACGCCTGGACCGCCCGACCTCGACCGTCACCCGCGAGGTCATGCGCAACGGCGGCCCCACCGGCTACCGCGCCGACCTCGCCCACCGGGCCACCGAACAGCGCGCCCACCGCCGCAGGCGGACCACGGCCCGCGCGGGGAGGACGCCCGAGCGGACCGAGGGCCCCGACGCCCAGGCGGTACGCGCGTACGAGGAGGCGTTCGCCACCCTCCTCATGCAGCAGGGCCTGCCCAGGACGGCGGCCCGGGTGCTGGTCTGCCTCTACACCAGTGACGCGGGCAGCCTCACCGCGTCCGAACTGGTCCAGCGCCTGGAGGTGAGCCCGGCGTCCGTCTCCAAGACGGTCGGCCTCCTCGACTCCATGGGCCTCATCCGCCGGGAGCGCGACGAACGCCGGCGCGAGCGCTACTTCTCCGACAACGACGTCTGGTACCAGGGCATGATCGCCAGTGCCCGGTCCCACGCCCGGTTCGCCGAGACCGCGCGCCAGGGCGCCGAGATCCTCGGCCCCGGCACCCCGGCCGCCGTCCGCCTGGAGAACATCGCCCGCTTCGTCGACTTCGTCGGCGAGAGCATGCTCCGCGCGGCGGAACAGTCCCGCGACGTCCTCTTCACCCAGCCGCAGCCGCAGCCGCAGCCGCAGCCGCAGCCGCAGCCGCCGCAGTCGCAGCCGCGGTCACAGCCGCCACAGACGCCGCAGCCACCCCAGCCCCAGCCGCCGCAACCGCAGCCGGACGCTCCCGAGTCCTAGCCTCGCGCACCCGGCCGTGCGGGGCGCGGCAGGCGGCCGGGGCGCGCGAAGGTCCCGCCGGAGCCGCCGGAGCCGCCGGAGCCGCCGGAGCCGCCGGAGCCGCCGGAGCCGCCGGAGCCGCCGGAGCCGCCGGGCTCAGGCGCCGGTCGTCGATCCCGGCCGCACGATCATCAGGATCGTCACGGCGGCCCAGAGCAGGTTGAAGATCCCGGTGAACATGGCCAGCCGGACGGTCACCTGCCGGGTGGCGTCAACGGCGCCGCCCTCCACCAGCGCGCTCTGCCGGGGCAGCACCAGCGCGGCCAGCACGACCGCGGCGACCGCGGTGAGCGCGATCGACACGATCAGCCAGGCGCTGCCGAGCACGTGCATGTTGCTCGCCGTGGCGAACCCGAACACGGGGACGGCGACGCCGACGACGGCGTACACCTTGCAGATCCGGTGCAGCAGCTGGAGCGTCCCGGCGGTCCGGAGGTCGTCCGGCGCCGCCAGGGCACGCCGGGCGGCCGGCGGGAACATGCTGGCGGCGACGGTGACGGGACCGATCGCGACGATCGCCGCGATGACATGGACGGCGAGGAGGAACTTGGTCACGGCCACGACCGTAGGCGGCGGGTGGATCACGCGGAAGCGGCGATACTGCCACCGCCCGACGGATTCTCGCCAGCGCACGTGTCAGCGCACGTGTCAGCGCACGTGTCGGCACAGCGGGACCCGTTCCCGCCGTACCTCCACCCTTGGCCGCAACCCGTCGGCCGACTAGGTTCCTGCCATGCACACCGTCGCCGTCCTCGTCCTGGACCAGGTCGTCCCGTCCGACTTCACCGTGCCGATCGACACCTTCGGCTGGGCCCGGCTGCCCGACGGCCGGGACGCCTACCGGGTGCGGGTCTGCGGCCCGGCCGCCGAGGTGACGGCGGCGGGCGGCGCGTTCACGATCAGGGCGCCGTACGGGCTGGACACGCTGGCCGAGGCGGACACGGTCATCGTGCCGGGCGTCGCCGACCCGGCCGCCGTACCCGCGCCCGAGGTCGCCGACGCCCTGCGCGCGGCGGCGGCGAACGGCACGCGGATCGCGTCGGTCTGCGTCGGCGCGTTCGTCCTCGCCGCCACCGGCCTGCTCGACGGCCTGCGCGCGACCACCCACTGGGTCGCGGCCGGCACCCTGGCCGCGCGGCACCCGCGGATCGACGTCGACCCGAACGTCCTGTACGTCGACAACGGCCAGTTCCTGACCTCGGCGGGCGCGGCCGCGGCCATGGACATGTGCCTGCACATGATCCGCCGGGACCACGGCTCGGCGGTCGCCGCGCACACCGCCCGGATGTCCGTCATGCCGCTGGAACGGGAGGGCGGCCAGGCCCAGTTCATCGTCCACGACCAGCCGCGCCCGCCGGCCCCGGCGGGCGCCGCCCTGGAGCCGCTGCTGACCTGGCTGGAGGACAACTGCGGCCGCGACCTCACCCTGGACGAGGTCGCGGCGCGGGCCGGCATGAGCACCCGTACCCTCAACCGCCGCTTCCGCGACCAGACCGGCACGACACCGTTGCAGTGGCTCCACCGGGCCCGGGTGCGCCGGGCCCAGCACCTCCTGGAGACCACCGGCCACCCCGTCGAACGCATCGCGGCCCAGGCCGGCTTCGGCTCCCCGACGGCCTTCCGCGAACGCTTCCGCAGAGTCGTCGGCACCAGCCCCCAGGCCTACCGACGCGCCTTCCGCACCCCGTCCGACCCGTCCGACCCGTCCGGTCCTGCCGGTCCTGCCGGTCCCGCCGGCCAGCCCGGCCGGCCGGCTCCGGCGGCAGGTCCGCCGCCGACCCGGCCGGCTCACCGGCGCGGCCTTGTCAGTGGTGATCGATAGGGTCTGCGCACCTGATCAGCCGAGGAGTGCGGACGATGAGATCTCCGGCCGAACTGGACCGCGTCCAGTGGCACGCCCTGACCCACGCCTACGGTTCCGCCGAGGACGTCCCGGAGCTGATCAAGGCGCTCTACGGGAGCGACGGGGAGGCGGCCGACGAAGCGGTTCACGAGCTGCACGGCACCATCTACCACCAGGGCACGGTCTACCCGGCGTCGGCGCCCGCCGTCCCCTTCCTCGCGCACGCCGTCCGGCACGCCCCGGACAGGCGCGCCGAGCTGCTGATGCTTCTCGCCGTCCTCGCCGACCACGACCCGGCGGACGTCGACTCGCCGCGCTGGCCGCGCAGTTCGGTCGCCGCGGTCTGCGCCGAGCTCTGCCGCGTCCTCCCGGAGCTGCTGGTCTGCCTCCAGGACGCCGAGCGGGGGGTGCGCCGGGCGGCGCTGCGGGTGGTCGCGGCAGTGGCCGGGTTGCTCCCGGCGGAACAGCGGGCCTGCGTCACGGCGCGGCTCGACGACGTGTACGCCACCGATCCCGTGCCGTCGGTACGGGCGGACGCGGTGGTCGTCCTGGACCGGTTCGGACGGGAGACGGCGGCACTCGACAGCCCGCTGCCCGAGGTCAGACTGGCGGCGGCCATGCTGGCCGTCGCACGGTCCGGTCCGCCGTACCCGGCCGGCCCGACGGATGTGATCGCCGAGGACGGCGCCGACCCCGACCCGGGGGACGACGACTTCCCCTGGTCGGACACCGTCACCCAGGACGAGCGGCTCAGGCGCCTGCTCACCGGGGACCCGGACGCCGGTCTCACCGTGGCCGCCCGCTGGATCACGGCCGGAGACATCGGCTCGCGCGGTTCTCATCTGGCCGAGGAGATCGCCGAGACCTGGCGGGACCGGGAGCCGGCGGTGCTGGACCTGCTGGTGGCAGCCCTGCCCGAACAGAGGGGAGCCCGCGCCCTCGCCGCCCGCCTGCGCACCATCGGTCACTGGGCCGAGCTGCTGCCCGAACCGGACACCGGTCTCCGCGACACGCTGCACCGGTACGCGCGATCCGACGAGGAGACCGCCGGGCCGGCGCTTCTCGCCCTGGTGCGCTCCCGCGACTCCCGCGCACCGGAACTGGTCCTGAGCCGGCCCGGAGCCCGGCTTCTCGCGGCGACGGCGCGGCACTTCCCCGAGGCGGCCGACCGGCTGATCCCCGCCATCCGCCGTGAGCTGGCGGCGGGCGCCACCGGCAACGAAGGCATCTGCCTGGTCGAGGCTCTCGCGCCGTTCGGTGCCGCCGCCCGCCAGGCCCTGCCGGAACTCGTCGCGTGCCTCAGGACGCGCCGCGCGCCCGTCGTCGCCGCCCGCCGGCTCGGAGCCCTCGGTATCGCGACGGGAGAAGCCATCGACACGCTGCGCGAGGCCATGCGGAGCACCGACCCCGCCCTGCGTGCCGCGGCGGCCGCGGCCCACTACCGGCTGAGCGGGGACGCCGGTCCAGCACTTCGCACGTTCGAAGGGCTGCTCTCGGGGACGGCGGGCCGGACCGGCCGGCACCTGAGCGCCCTGGAGCCGCTGGGCAGCGCCGCCGCTCCGCTGCTGCCGTTCATGGAGCCCCTGCTCGGGGCGGTGGGCGAGTGGACGCGACTGGCCGCCGCCGAGGGACTCCACCGGATCACCGGCTCCCCGGACCGCGTCGTCCCCGTCCTCGCCGACCTGGTCGGCCCTGCTCCGGTCGGCCTCCACGCGCTCCGGGCCCTCGCCGCCACCGGACAGGTTCCGGAGGAACTCCGCCCCACCCTTCGCGCGTTCGCCTTCTCACCGCTGCGTCTGATCCACGACTGGTCGCTTCCGGGGCAGGACCATCCGGACGAGGAACTCCGCACCCTGTCCCGGACCCTGCTCACGGCCGGCTAGCCCACCGCCGCCTCGGCGGCCGCCCGACCGGTCGGCCGAGGCGGGTCGGCCGCGGGGGTCGTCCGGCCGGGGCTGCGGCGGTTGCCCGGGTGGGTCGGCGCAGTGGTCGTCCGGGCGGGTCAGCCGCGGCGGTCGGCGACGGCCCAGGACGCCAGTGCCACCGCGCCCGCGACCCCGAACACCGACGGCCAGGCGCCGACCTTCTTCGCCAGCGGGTGCGACCCGGCGAAGGCGGCGACGTACGCGACGGTCAGCGCCCCCGCCGCCTTCCCGCCCGCCCGCTGCCGCCACTGCTGCGCGGCCGCGGCCCCGGCGACGGCCAGCACCGCCCCGCCCAGCGGCCGCTTCTTCGTCCACCGGGCCACGCCGTACCCTCCGACGAGCCCGCCCGCCGCGATCACCGAACCGGGAACCCTGGCCATGCCCGCGCCTCCTTGTGTCCTGCCTGCGCCCTGCCTGCGTCCTGTCTGGATCTCCCGAGGCTAGCGCGGCGCCCGCGGCCTCCCCGAACCGCGCCCCGGAATGCTTCTAACAAAATTATCATCGAAATTGTTAACAATCCTGGGTCTCCTTGCCTACAGTCTGGGACGCGAACGAGCCACGTCACCCGCTGCACAAGGAGGTCTACGAGTGGAGATCAACCGCAGAACCGTAATCCGGGGCGCCACCGCCGTAGCCGTGTTCACGGTCGCCGAGAGCGCGGCGGGCACGGCGGGCACGGCCTTCGCCGGCACCTCGTCGTCGGGCGGTTCGTCGGGCAGCCCGGCGAGCACGTCCTCCGCGTACTCGCTGGAGTTCGACTCCACCGCCTGGTCGTACGACGCGACCAACGACGTGTACTACCAGATCGGCAAGATGTACGTGGCCGACCCGGCCGCGACGGACTACGAGCACCTGTCGGTCTACGTACCTGGCGCCTATCTGAAGGCCACCGCGAACAGCGACGGAACCACCTACACCGCGACGGTCGACCCCAAGGGCACCGTCGGCGGCTACTCGGGACGCACCGCGCCGATCGTCGTCCCGGTCAACACCCCCGGCTACGCGGGCCAGAAGCCGGCCACGTCCTACAGCTACGACAGCGTGTCGCAGTACCTGGAGGCCGGCCTCGTCTACGTGTGGCCGGGCCTGCGCGGCCGGGACTCCTCGACCAGCACCCGCTCCGACGCGGCGCCCTGGGGCGTGACCGACCTCAAGGCCGCGGTCCGCTTCCTGCGCTACAACCGCGCCGTCCTGCCCGGCAGCACCGACGACGTCTTCCTGTTCGGCATGAGCGGCGGCGGCGCCCAGGACACGGTGGCCGGCGCGTCCGGCGACAGCGCCCTCTACCACCCCTACCTGCGCACGATCGGCGCGGCCTTCGAGGACGCCGAGGGCCGCCCCCTCAGCGACGCGGTCGCCGGGGTCATGGCCTGGTGCCCGATCACCAGCCTGCACGAGGCCAACCTCTCCTACGAGTGGAACATGGGCCAGTTCGCCTCGACCGGCACCCGCGCGTCGGGCACCTGGACCAGCGCCTACTCGGCGGACCTCGCGAAGGCCTGGCCCAGGTACCTCAACCGCCTGGGCCTGCGCGACGAGCGGGGCAGGAGCCTGAAGCTGACCGAGTCCGCCGACGGCGTGTACCTGGCGGGCAGTTACCACGACCACCTCATCGAGGTGATCACCACCTCGCTGAACCACTTCCTGTCGGACAACACCTTCCCGTACACCATCACCACGATGGGCGGCCCGCCCGGATCGGGCTCCACCGGGTCCTCGACCACCTACGAGACGGTCGCCGACTACATCGCCTACCTCAACACCGACAGCACCTGGGTCACCTACGACGCCACCACCAACACCGCCACGGTGTCCGGCCTGGAGGGCTTCGCCAGGAGCCAGAAGAACGCGAACAAGCCGGTCGGCGCGTTCGACGGGTACTCCCGCGGGCAGACCGAGAACGGCGTCTTCGCCATGGGGCTCGACGCCCCGGCCCACTTCGCGCCGCTCACCCGTGACGTCGTCAAGGCGAACGAGTCGACGTACGCCACGTACGCGGACTGGGACTCCGGCTACGGCTCCGCCGCGTACGACAGCGACTTCGCGAAGAAGGACAGCGTCGGCAAGGACATGGCCTGGCGGGCCGACGCGTACAACCCGCTGTACTTCCTCTCGCCCGCCTTCGACGGCTACCGCCGCTCGCAGCCCGCCCGCCACTGGCGCATCCGCACCGGCATCATGCAGGGCGACACCGCCAACACGACCGAGATCAACATCGCGCTGGCGCTGCGGAACTACGGCATCCGTGACGTCGACTTCGCCACCGTGTGGGCCCAGGGCCACACGCAGGCCGAGCGCACCGGCGACTCGACGGCGAACTTCATCGCCTGGGTGGCCTCCGTCTCCGGACGGTGACCACCGGCCCCGACGGCCCGGGCGCGCGGCCGTGACGGGCGCCGCCGGACGTTCGTGGCTCCCCGGCGCACGACCGGGGAGCCACACCGCCTTGCCGCCAGCCGCCAGCCGCCAGCCGCCAGCCGCCAGCCGTCCGTCGGCAGTCCGTCAGTCGTCGGCAGTCCGTCAGCCGTCCGTGGCGGTGACGTCCGAGGCGTACACCAGGGCGACCCGGTGGTTGTACTGGATGGTGTACATCGCCTTGCCGCCGGTGACGACCGTGCCGCTGGAGGGGAAGAAGTCGTCCGTGAGGGACGGCGCCACCGTGGCCACGTAGGCCTGGCCGGCCGGGACGGTGTACATGCTCAGCGGGGCCTGCGTCGAGGGCGACAGGCCCGCGGGGTACTCGGCGGCGTCCGGGTAGCTGGAGCCGTACACCGCCACCGGGGAGTCACCGGCCGCAGCGATCACCTTCACCCCGTGGGCGGGCGCGGTGTTGCAGCCGTGCGGGTTGTGGAACCACACCTTCGAACCGCCGTACCAGACGGCGGTCCAGTCCCCGTCCTGTCCCGCGACCACGAACTGCTGTCCGGCCGCCGCGGTGCTGCCCCAGTCGTTGATCCGGTCGGTGCCGGCCGCGCCCGGGTGCAGCGCCTGGTCCCCGAAGAGGGGCGCCGTGTCGCTCGGTTCGGTGCGCAGGTAGACGAAGTCGGACGGCTGCCGCGTCTCGGTGCACTCGGTGGTGGCGCCGGTCGGGTCGTCGGACGGGCAGATCTGCACGGTCTGCGTGTTCCCGTCGAAGCGCGGCGCGATGGTGACCACCGAGCCGACGGGACCGACGCCGTGCCGCCCGGTGCGCTCCCCGAGCAGGCTCATGAACCGGTTCCAGTCCCAGGACGGCCCCGGGTCCCAGTGCATGCCGGAGACCAGCGACGACTTCGGCCCGGCGACGTTGTCGTGCCCGATGATGTGCTGCCGGTCCAGCGGTATGCCGAATCGGTCGGCGAGGTACTCGACCAACTCGGCCGTGGCCTCGTACTGCGCCTTGGTGTACCAGGTGGCACCGTGCGCGGCGTACCCCTCGTGCTCGATGCCGATCGAGTGCATGTTGGTGGAGTAGTTGCCCGCGTGGAAGGCCAGGTCCTTCGTGGGCACCATCTGCGTCACCGCGCCGTCGGAGGACCGCATGACGTAGTGCGCGGCGGAGCCGCCCGCCTGCTGGAAGAGGGAGACGGCGGCGTCGTACGACGTCTCGGTGTCGTGGATGACGATGGAGTCGATCCGGATGCCGTCGGCGGGGCGGTCGGCGACCTGCCCGTTGGACGCGGCCGCCGGAACGAACGTGCAGGCGACGGTCGTCGGGCACTCGGTGTCCGTGGTCGCCGCGGACGCCAGGTCCAGGGCGGCCAACTGGCCGGTGGCCGGGGTGACATCGCTGTCGGCCGCCAGACGCACGTGCTCGCCCTCGGCCGTGGTGCGGCCGGCGCCCTTCTCGACCGTGGCGAACACCCGGTCGGCGAAGGCCGAGGCACCCTGCCGCACGCCGGACTGGCTGTAACGGGCCACCGCCCCGTACCAGTTGCCGGGGTCCGCCGCCTCCTCTCCGCCGGCCCCGGTCACCGCCTTCTGGTACGAGGCGAGCAGCGCCGCGCCGCCGCGGATGTTGGCGCCCGGGTCGGTGCGCAGCTCCTCGGCCGACAGGCCGGTCAGCTTCGCGGCGGCCTGAAGGGTGTGCAGGGCCGGATCGGCGGCGAGCCGCGCCAGTTCCCCGCGCCCGGCCGCGCCCGCGTCGCCGCCGGCCATCATGGCCGGGGTGACGTCCGTCAGGTGCATCGGCCCGTAGCCGCCGTCCGTGCTGTGCTGCCCGACGTGCGTGTCCCAGGCCGACTCCTGGTAGGCCACGGCCAGCAGCACCTGCCGCGGCACGTGGTACGCGTCGGCGGCGGCCGTGAACTCCTGCTGCAGCGTGGGATCCGCCGCGTCCGCGGCCAGCGCCGGTCCCGGCACGGCCGCCCCACCCGTGACGGCGAGCGCGGCGACGACGGTCATCAGGACCGGACGCCGACGCCTCGACGCGTCGGCGCGTCTGGATTTGCTAGTGGTCATGAGCAGTGGATGATTCCCCCGGGCCGAACACACGTCAACTCATCCTGCATATAGCTGACTTGCGCACCCCGACGGCGTCCCGTGCGCCCCGCGCCCCCGTCCTGTCCGACCGCCATGAGACAGTCGGCGCACCACCGTCAGACCAATCCCCCCAATCCCCAGCCGAAGAGAAGAGCACCATGAGAACGCTGCCCGCCGTCACCGGCCGCAAGGAGTTCGACGCCCTGGTCGTCCGGACCGACTACGAGGACGACCGCGCCTGGCAGGACGTGACGGCAGCGCTGACGGCGCCCTGGGGGGACGGCGCGTACGAGGCCCACGTCCACTTCGTCGACGACCCGGCCTGGGCGGACGCGGCCGTCGACGAGATACTCCCCGTGGTCTCCGTCGACGAGGACCTCTCGGTGGTGTTCCTGGCCGACCGCACGACCATGACCTCCGCGGACCACCCCTTGCTCGCGGTCACCACCCTCACCCGGGAGGAGTGCGAGGACGACGAGGACTACGAGCAACTCATCGAGTTCGGCACCGAGTTCCGCACCACACCACCCGGCGTCCACGACGTCCACGCCAACCTGAGCATCGGCAACCTCGGCTTCGAGGAATACGCGGAATGGGCCCAGGACGACGACGAGGGCGTCTACCGGTCGGCTTGACGGCCACCGCTCACCGCACGGCCTCAGTCCTTGGGCTCCACTGGAAACGGCAGCTTCTCCGCCCAACTGGCCAGAGCAGTCACGGCGATCCGGCGGGATTCCCCGCCCACCGCGGTCTCCGTAAGCAGCCCGCGCTCCGCGTTGGGGACGGCGAGTTCACGGTAGTACTGGAGATCCTCGAAGCCGTTGACCGCGACGTCGTGACTGGTGGCGGCGTAGACGAGACGCGAGACGCGGGCCCAGTAGCAGGCGACCAGACACATGGGGCACGGCTCGCTGCTGGAGTACATCACCGCCTCCTCCATGAGATGGCGGCCGAGCCTTTCCCCGGCCGCGCGCAGTGCCATGACCTCGGCGTGCGCGGTCGGGTCCCGGAGTTCGATGACCGAACTGGTGCCGGTGGCCACGACCTCCCCGTCGATGACGACCAGGGCACCGAACGGGGTCTTGCCCTCATCCTCCAGAGCGTGGCGGGACAGGTCGACGGCCTGGGCGAGAAAGGCGTGGTCTGCGGGGATCTCGGGGGAGAGGGGCACCGGTTCTCCAAGTCTTCACATGTGGATGGAGGGATCGGCGTCGCCGAAGGGGCCGTCCAGGTCCATGTCGTAGCCCGTGAGGGGCGTGGTGGCGCCGACCGTATGGATGATGTCCAGCGCCGGTCCGGCCCGCAGGTGGTCGGTCCAGTCGCCGTTGTCCAGCACTTCGACCATATCCGGAATGGGCGCGGACGCCCGGTCGCCGCCCAGGATGAGCCGGTGGATCCTGGGTGCCGTCCGGCCGTCCCCGCAGAGCAGCAGCGTGGTGGCCGCCATCCGGAGCTGCCACTCCTCGAACACGCGGGCGTCCGCGGCGAACTCGACGGGCAGGCTGTGCAGGACCACGCGGTCGACGGTGAGGCCGGTCCCGCGCCGTAACTGGGCCTGCATGACCGCCTGGTCGGTCTCGTTGCGGAGGCCGAGGAGGCCTGGCCGCAACCACATCGGATCGCACTGTACGACGACGGCGGCCGTCACCGTCTCCGATTCCAGCGCGGCGAGCCGTGCGTGCCAGCCGTCCAGGTCCAGACCCGGATCCGTCATGTTCCCTCCCCGGTGCGCGACCCGACCAGGGTCAGGACCCTCAGGCCCACGACGACCGCCTCGGCTGGATCCGTCTCCGCGACCGCGGCGGCGCCGGGCAGGATCCGGGCGGCCAGAGCGGCGGTGATGCGCAGGCTCACCGAGGGAAGCAGGGCGAGGAAGCGGCGCAGTTCCGCGTCGCCTCCGCCGGGCGCGAGCGGAGCCAGCCTGCACGCGATGGCGAGGATCACCGCGGCGGGCCGGAGCTGCGGCTCCACGTGCGGGGCGGGCACCCGGAACGCGCGGCCGGCCCGCACGTGGTGCACCCGCTCGCTCACCGACCCGGCCGCGGCGGTACGGGAGAGCAGCCGGAGCAGCGCGGTACGCCCCTCCTCGGCGGTGCCGAAGTACCGGTGTGTGGCGAACGTCCGCAGGTACGCGCCCAGCAACTGGTGATCGGGGGTGAACTCGGGCCGCACGAACTCCGGAGGGTGCGCGACCCGGCAGTCCCGCAGGGTGGCGAGCGCGGTCACCGACGCCAGGGCCCAGAAGTGGTCGTACTCCGCTACGTCCCCGAAAGCCGCCCGCGACGCGTCCGCGGCCGGAGTGCGCACGGCCTCGGCGCCCGCGAACAGCGCCGTACGCAGCCGCGTGAGAATGGACGCCCCGTCCCAGTAGTTCCCGATGAACTTCGTGCCGGTGAGAATCTCGTACACGCCGTACAGGGCCCCGGCCTGGTGCGCACCGTGGAACTCGGTGAAGTCCGCGCTCCACAGCAGGACCTGCGCAGGCTCGGGCAGCAGGGTGCCGATCTCGTCCGGGCCGCTTGCCGTCTTCGGGTCCGGGTCCACACACCGCAGGATCCTCGACCGGGCGTCGGTGCTCAGCGCGACCAGCTCACGGGCGGACCGGTTGGACGCGACGCCCCGCACCGACATCAGCAGCGCGGTCTCGGCCAGCCAGGCCAGGTACCGGCTGAGGGCACCGAGAGGCGAGGCCGGGTCGGGCATCCGCCGGCACAGCCGGACGACGGAATCGACCAGCGTGTGGGCGCAAGCGGTGACCTGGATCGGGTCGGCCCCGCTGACGAGGGCGGCGCGGGCGAGCCGGTGCAGGACGTCGATGTGCAGCGCGATCGCGTTCCCGGCCGCCTCGCCGCCCACCTCTGCATCGGCCAGCTGCTCCACCAGGTGCCGGACGGCGGTCGGGTCGTTGCTGGTGACGGCCTGGCTGATCGCGCTGAGGTAGGCGTTGACGACCGGACCGTCCTCGAAGTCCCGCTGTGACGGTCCGCCCCTTACCTCCCCGAGAGCCTGGGCCAGCGTCCGGCACAGCAGCCGGTTGCGCCCTTTGGCACCGGCCAGCCCGAAGAGCTGAACGAACGAGAAGATCCCGAAGACATTGGCCAACAGGAACAGCAGCGCGCCGTACGTCGCGCTGACCGGGCTGTCCCACAACAGCCCGCACCCGGTGAACAACGCGGCGAACCATCCGACGAGCACCCACTCCCGGAAGGCGATGTGGCCGTCTATCGCCCCGAGCGAGGGCCACGAACTCGCCGCCGAGAACGTCAGGGCGAAGATCACGGCCTCGCCGGTCAGCAGCGTGGCGAAGAACGCGATGCTGAACTGGGTCGCCGCCACGACGTCATCGGCATCGCGCGGCCACCCGGCGGCGAGCCCCGCGAGCACGCCGGCACACACGCACAACACGACCCGCCGACGCCTCTGCCCCACGCCCACTCGTTCCCCCGAGCCGCAGCTGACGGCTCAACTCTCGCAGGGAGAACGGCAGTTGCCAACCGCGACGACGGACGGAAACCGCGCGGATCCGCCAGCCGTTCACTCCAGGACGTCGGCCACGAATCTGCTCCAGATCTCCGCCGAGATGCTCAGGCGAGGACCAGCGGGCCGTTTGGAGTCACGTATCAGGACTTCCGCGCGGGCGAACGCGGCCTCAAGGCACTCCGTTGCGTTTCCTCCGCTGTACGAGGACTTGAACCATCTGGGCTCTTCAGCGGATCCACCGGGCACAGGCATTCACAGCTCCTTGCGGGCGCGTTCGATCAGAGACGAGGAAGCCTCCATGTCCAACGCTTGGGCGCGAAGGTACTCGAACGCAAGTCTGTACCGGTCAAGTTCCTCGTCCTTCTCAAGAAGGAGCGAGCCGGTGTGGAAGTCGACGTACACCACGTCGAGAGCAGGCTCGGTCCCTCCGATGATGACGAAGCTGCCGAGAGCGGCGGCGTGGGCGCCCTTGGAGAAGGGGAGCACCTGAAGCGTGATGTGGGGTGACTCGTTCGCTTCGAGCAGCCGGTCCAGTTGTTCCTTCATGACGGCAGGGGACCCGACCACCCGGCGGATCACGGACTCATCGAGAATCGCCCAGAGCCGCAGTGGCCTGGCCCGGCCAAGGATCTCCTGCCGCTTCAGACGGATGTCGACGAGCCGCTCGATCTCCGCTGGCTCCAGAGGGACTTCGTTGGCCTTCTGGAGTGCCGTGCTGTACGCGCGGGTCTGCAGAAGACCAGGGACGTAGACACAGGAGAAGTGGCTCTCACTCACCGCTTCGTCCTCCAGCGTCAGCAGGAGGTTCATGCTCTCCGGAATGGAGTCGGCGAAGGAACTCCACCAGCCCTGCTGCTTGGCGTCTTTGGCCAGTCCGACAACGGCCCGCCGCTCGGCCTCCGTTGCCCCGTACTCCCGGCACAGGGCGTCCACGACAATCCACCTCACCGGCCCCGCCTGTGTCTCGTACCGGCTGACGGTGGCCTTGGAGACACCGACGAGCCCTCCCGCCTCCTCAAGCGTCAGCCCTCTGCGAGCCCGCAACTTGCGCATCATCGAGCCAAGTTGACGACGTCGGGTAGTGGTCCGCTCGGCCATACGACTCCTTCGTCCGCATCCGGGTATGGCCCGGTGACCGCCCTCAGGCTAGGCAGCGGAGAACTGACTGACCAACAGATTCACTCGATGGAGTCCCGTGAGAAGTTACATAGAGAGATTTCTCTGTGTCATCCTCGCTTACAGGTCGCTACGCGATGCAGTCGTGCGGATACGACGCGTGCGGGTGTGTGCGTGGCTGGGAGTGAGGAGCTGACATGTCTGCTTACGAGGCGCCCGAGCCCCGACTCCGCTGTGTGCTGCCGTTCGAGGCGGCGCCGGCGGAGGTGCGCTTGCTGCGGAGAGCGGCAGTGCAGCAGCTTGGCGGCTGGGGTCTGCCCGCAGTTGCCGATGAGGCCGAGCTGCTGGTGGCTGAGCTGGCGACGAACGTTCTCAAGCACGTCGGCGAAGGCGCGTCGGCGACCCTGATCCTCGAATGGGCCGGCGAACGGCTGCGGGTGGAGGTTCATGACAAAAGCCGCACGGTTCCGGTCCTCAGGTCAGAGTCGTGTGAGGAGGAGTGTGGCCGGGGTTTGCACCTCCTCGCGACCTTCGCGGCGGACTGGGGAACGGTCCTGACCGCGGTCGGCAAGGCGGTGTGGTGCGAGATTCAGCTCGGTGCGGGGAGCGACTGCCGCCGAATTGAGCGGGCGGTCGGGACGCTGGAGAGCTATCAGGCTGGTCGCGCCGACCGTGAGGGGAAGGTGCGGAAAGCCGGTTTAGAGGAGTCTGCTATCGCATTGATCGCCGACCTGCTCCACTGGTCCGCCGCCTGCGGTTATGACCCGGACGATGTTCTTGACCGGGCTCAGATGCACTATGAGGCGGACGTGTGTGCGGCTTAGCGGCCGCCGCCCAGCCGGACTTCCGCAACTGCTCCTGGGGGGCTCCGTGGAGGCTGCTGCGGCGCATGCGGTTGCAGTTCGCGCACGAGAGGGCAAGATCCGCCGCCCGGGCCTCCAGTGCCGCGGATGCGTGGGGAGGCGCCTTGTGGTGGGCCTTGATGCGGCCGCATTCCGGTTCGTCGTAAATCGTACTGGCATTCGAAATTGTCAGCTGTTGGTGACTAAGGTGGGGCGGGGGATGCCGCACACTAGTGTGTGCCGCCGTGTCGAGTCTCAATGTCAGTGGGTCATGTCACCCTCTGTGATGGCTGTTGTGCGAGGCGTCAGTGGAATACGTGCAAGAGGAGGGGCCATGACCGGGACTGACCGGGGTTACACGTCGATCGAGATCTGCGCCGGCGCTGGCGGGCAGGCGATCGGACTGCACTTGGCTGGTTTCAGGCACCTTGTCCTCGTCGAGATCGACAAGCACGCCGCTGCGACACTTGAGCAGAACATCAAAGAGCACCCGGAGTGGGAGTGGGAGCGCGACAACTGCGACGTGCTCTGCAAAGACGTCCTGGAGTTCAACCCCGAGCGCGACCTGGTGAAGAGCGCTGGCCTGTACCGCACCGGTGAGGTCGATCTGCTGGCCGGCGGCGTTCCGTGCCCGCCGTTTTCCCATGCGGGCAAACAGCTCGGTGAGGACGACGAGCGCGACCTCTTTCCACGCATCCTGGAGCTGGCGGAGCACGTCCGGCCCCGGGCGGTGATGATCGAGAACGTTCGCGGCCTTATGGACGCCAAGTTCGATGACTACCGGTCCCGTATCCAGGCGAGTCTTGAGGAGATGGAGCCAAGCGAGGACGGGCTGCCCGGTTATGAGGTTGTGGCGTGGAAGGTCTACGAAGCGGAGAAGTTCGGCGTACCGCAGCTCAGGCCCCGCTCTATCCTGGTCGCGTTCCGGAGGGACGTGCTCAAGGACCTGAAGTACGAGGCTCCCACTCCCAGTGCCCGACGGGTCACGGTTTATGACGCGCTCAAGAAGACGATGAAGGCGCGCATCGAGCCGTTTGAGGGAGGAGCCCAGGCCGCTCGGGCGCAGGAGATGTTCGACAGCTGGAAGCGCGACGCGGCCAAGGACGTGGCTCCCACTCTCGTAGGCGGCTCCAAGAAGCACGGAGGAGCGGATCTCGGTCCCAGCCGGGCCAAGAAGGCGTGGCGAGCACTGGGAGTCTCGGGCATGGGCGTGGCGAACGCGCCTGCCGACGGAAAGCCGACTGGTACTGAGGAGAGGGATCTGTTCGGTGCCGACGGCCCGATGCTCACGGTTCCGCAGGCCGCGATCATCCAGGGATTTCCAGAGAAGTGGAAGTTCAGCGGCAGGAAGACCGCCCAGTACCGGCAGGTCGGGAACGCGTTTCCGCCGCCTGTCGCGCGGGCGGTGGGCGAGTCGATCATCGAGGTGCTCAACGCCGACCGACGGCGTGACGCGGGCCGGTGACGGTGAGCGGGTGACGGGTGGCGCGGCTCCAGGGCGTCGCCGCCCGCCACCCGTCCGTCACGAGACCGGGCTGCCCAGATGTGCGAGAAGGGCATGGATGTCATCGGCGTCCATCCCCAGCTCCGTGGTCTCTTCCTCCTGAAGATCGCCGAGCTGCCGCACGGCAGGGTCGTCAAGCACGCTTCCCAGGAATGCCAGCTTCTTTTCCAGACTGAACGCGACGAGTTCATCGATCGTGCCCCGGGCGGCGAGTACGGTGACGCGTGTATCGGTGCCCGGCGGCAGCCCCAGCCGGTGGATGCGGTCCAGGCTCTGGAGGAAGCGCCCGGCCATGTAATCACGGTCCACATACACCGCGTCGTGACAGACCTGGTGGAGGCTGATGCCCTCTCCGAGAGTCGCGGCATTGGAGATCAGGACCATGCACGAAGGGTCCTCCCGGAAGCGGCGGAGCTCAGCTTCCCGGTCCGCGCCCGGCGTGGCGCCGTAAACGGAAGCCGGGGCGTGCGGGGCCAGGAGCTGCTCAAGTGTCCTTTGGCTGCGGATGAAGCTGGTCCATACCAAGGTCTTGCGGCCAGCCCGTGCGTTCTGGGCCACGATGCGCACGGTTTCCGCGTACTTCGGTGAGAGCTCGTGCTGAGGAAGCCGATGCAGCAGAGTGTGGAGCGTGTCCTGGGCTGCGGGTTCAGCCGACGGCAGCTGAAAGACAAGCGGGTCATACGGGTCGTCGCTGGGAGCGAGCAGAGCCGGACTGATCGCCGCCATCAGCAAGCGCATGGCTGCCTTGCCAAGAGAGGCCAGGTCGCCACGGCGTGACGTCGGGGCTCCCTTGATCGCTTCGTACAACTCGCGATGCAGCGCGGGGAGTTCTACGTAGCGGACCACCGGCTCAAAGGGAGGCAGACCCAGTTCCTTCTTCGTTGTCCGCGTGAACAGCGGACGCAGCACCTTGCTCGCGTGGGCGAGGTCACCACCGCTGACCGCCTGGACGACGAGTTGCTTGCCGCGTCCAGGCCAGACGAACGACAGGAGGCTTTCCAGGTCGCGGGCCCCGTTAGGGGCAGGCGTTCCGGTGAGAATGAGACGTCGTTGGGCTAGCGGTCCCAAGGCGAGGCATGCGGCGCCGTACGTGCCGCGGGCCCCGAGTTTCATGCGGTGCGCCTCGTCCAGTACCAGCATTGCCGGGACCGTGCGCAGCCACTCCGACAACTGGTTCACCGAGCCGGCCAGACGCTCGTAATTGACGAGAACGACATCAGCTTCGGAGACAAGGCGACCGTTGTCCATGACAGACGTCAGCAAAGGCTCCTTGAAGCAGATATCCGCTTCGAATTCCCATGCTTCATAGGCGGATTTGGGGCAGACGACGAGAAGCCGACAGACCTCTCCCCGCTCCCGCAGGGCACTGAACACAGCCAGTGCCGTGCGGGTCTTGCCGGCTCCCGGCACGCTGAAGTTCGCGCCATGGCCCAGGGACAGCAGCTCCCCGATGTCCCGGAGCTGGAACGCGGTGAGATCCGCTTGCCAGTCCGCTCCCAGCAGCGAGTGCACATCCTCAAGCACGGGAGGTGCCTGCGGGGCGCCGGCTGACGAAGAGCTGAGCCGTGCTTCGACGGTCTCGGAGTCGTCTAGAACGCCTGTGACCAGGCTGGCAAGCTCGGGTTCCCATTCGACGTCGTCGTGCGGCCACTCCGCCAGGTCGCTGATGGAAGACAGGAAACTGTCCAGATCGGCATCTGAGGTCAGCGGGCCCCGCTGGCCACCAGGAGTCACCCGGGTGGCCAGCAGTCCGAAGTCCGCTTCGAGCCCCGGACGGGCGCGGAGTACCGCTCGCGTCCTCGTAATATCGAAGGCGATACGGAGGGACGGGGTATCAGGATGGGTCACTGCTGGCTGCTTCCTGCCGCTTCACGGAGCCACACCAGGCCCTCGCCTGGCAGTGGGATGCTCCGAGAGGCCTCAGCCGATACCTTGGTCAGCGCCTGCTTGAGTGAGACCAGCGCATCGTCGAAGGCACCCTCGTCCAGGCTGTTGTTACCGCGTGCCATCACCAGGTCCGTGACGCACTGCTGCAGGCTGTCGACCGCTGCAATGACCCGGTCGGGCGCGGCGAGCCGCTTCTTCTGCTCACGGATGACCTTCTGAGCGGCCTGGATCGAATCGTCGAAGGCTTCCTTCAGCAGGGACACGGAGTGGTTGGCCGCGTTGGTCTCCTCGGCAGTCGCAGCGGTCCCGGACTTCTGAGTGGCTTTGGCCTTGAGGAGTGCGTCAGTGAGGGCGCGGGCCTTGGCCGTCTCTGAACTCGGCGCTGGAACAACGCGGTTGAGGCCAGGAATCGATACCGCCCTGGGCGCTTCGGACGGCGCCGTCCGTACCTCCTCAGTGAGACGGTGATCCAGGTACTTGTCGCGGAAGTCGGTCCGGATGGCCCGGATGTCCGTCTTGGCGAAATCGAGGACGATAGCCGCGAGCCGGTATTCAAGAAGCGTGTCGGCCTTCTCCTTCCCCTTGGCCTTTTCCTTGATGTAGGCCCGGTACAGCTCGGCGAAACTTTCCTGGGCGTCCTCGAAGTCCATGAGACGCAACGCGATCTGCCCGTGCTCGCTTCGCTTGACCAGGTCACGCAACTGACCGAGAACCCAGGTGTCCCGCTCCAACGCCGGAGTAGTGGTGTGGAACAGCTTGGAGATGGCGGAAAACGGCACCCCCAGCCTGGTCTGTTCCTCGATCGCCATGAGCCGGTTGACGTAGGAGTACTCTCGCCTGCGGTCTGGCCTGAGCTGCAGGGACAGTTCGACAGATCTGATGTCATCCCAGGTGCAGCTGGCCGGCAGGACACCCACGCGGATGGACAGGACACCCAGTTCCTTGAGAGCGGCTCGGCGCGTGTTGCCGTTGACGAGGACACCCTCACGCGAGATGAGGCCAGGCTCGTTCTGCTGGTGCTCGCGGAGGCTGTCCATCAGCTTGCCGAAGTCTGGGTCGGGCTGGTGCGGGTTGGCCGGCTTCGCCATCAGAAGGTGGTGGAGGTAGCGCTGGCCGGCCTCAGACCAGCAGTCCTTTTGCAGTTCTTCTTCCTGTGCCCGGTCGTAGGCACGCTGTGCGCTGACCCTGTGCGTCCCGGGATTGTAGAAAAGCCGGTCCACTGGCATGTCGATGACTTCCACGTGGATGGGGCGGCCCCGGAACTCCACCCGGAGAGTCTCGGGTACGGACTCACCTTCACGTGCGTCCTGAAGTCGTTGTTCGACCTGGGCACGGTTCTCCTCCGCGATCGGGGGGACACCGAAATCCGTCGGCATGGATACCTCTCGTAAACTGGAATGAGCTGTGTAAACCGATGACGGCAAGCGCGTCAAGCGTGGCGCTTGCCCGCTCAGTTCAGGCCGTCAAGAAAAGCCTCTCGCGCCTCGGTCGGCAGCGCGCGGTACTTCGCCCAGAGCTCCTCAGCCGCGCTGAACGTCCGGGCGTCCTGCTTGATCCACGATTTCAGGATGTCGAGTTCGAGCGCGGGCAGCCTTCCGGCTTCAGAGAGCAGGGTCGGCACGTCGTACGTGGAACCGATGCCACCGACACGGCAGCGATTGCACTCGATGACGTACTGGAGAGCCTTGGTGCCGTCCGGCATCAGTACTTCGCGTCTGGCGACATCAAGCTGGGCCGTGACCTCGGAGTCTGCGTACTTGTCGCCGGGGGTGGCGCCGCACGAACTGCACTTGTTGTTGTATTTGGCCAGCAGTTCCCGGCGCTGGGTCACGGTGATGGCGCTCCTGGGCCGGGTGCCGCGTCCGGGCTCCCAGACAGGTGCGCCGCGCTGAACGAAGCGCTGCTCGTTGGCGCCGAGTTCGATGTCCTCGCGATTGGTGTCGATCTTCCATCCGAAATCGCGGAGATCGCGCATCCGGCGGTCGATCTGGGCTGTATCCGGAAATGCCTCACGCAACTCTGATTTCGTGAAAATTCTTCCTTCGCCGACTCTCTGGACGAGCCAGAGAGCGGCGCGCTTCATCGTGCCCAGCTTGCTGTCCTGCCATGAAGGCAAGGCTGCACTCATTCGTCACCTCGCGGAGCCTGAGTGGCCAGTCCAGATGGACGCCAGAGCAGTGAGTTCCTGGCGGCGGCCCGTGAGACCCCACTCAACTCGAAGCTCACTTGGAGCGGAAGGGGCTGTGTGTCCGGATGAGTATCCGGACATATCTGGGGCGCGAGTTGGCGCAGGGTGGAGGCAGACTGTTGCCGAATGCTTTTTCGCGCGATGAGGCTCAAGGAGCTGGTGTGCCGAGACGTGGCCGCTTCAGGGAGCTGGAGGCTGGTATTCCGGATGAAAGGAAGGCTCTCGCGGCGGCCTTGCGACGCCTGATGCTGTTGACCGAGCTGTCGTTCCGCCAGACGCATGAAGCTCTGGAGCAGCGGAGCAGCGGTTGTGACACTTCGGCGAGTGCCCTCTCTGACCTGCTCAGCGGGCGTATCAGCAAGCCGAAGGAGAGCGTGGTCCAGGCGCTCTACTACCTGGCGGAGGGTATCGCACGGGAGAAGCAGCTTCCCATGCCGATTGGTTGGAAGGAGCTCAGAGCCCTCTGGGAGAAGGCATGCAAGCCGCCGGCGCCGTTCTGTGCCGAGTGCGGTTCGCCCGTGTTGCCGGTCCCCCAACCGGCGGGGGACCGGCAACACGGGCAAGGGCGGTGGCCCGCCGTGGTCGCTTTGCTGGCCATGAAGCAGAACAGAAGAAGTGAGGATGTCGCCGGCGTTCTGCGGCACCTCGGTATGACCGCGAGCCCGGAAGAGGTGGCGCATGCGGTGACCGTGTGCGGGGCCCGAGGGCTGCGCTCCGAGGCGGAAGTCATCGTCCAGTATGCGCAGTCCGGGCGGGATGAGCGTGAACTCGCCGCAATTGCGTACGAGTTCATGCAGCTCGGCAACAACCCCATGGCCCGGCACATGCTTGAGATCTCTCTCACCCGGTAGGCGCTTCCGGTTTCCGGTCGCTCCTGGAGGCACGCAGGGAAACCACGGTCTGACAGATCGACTCGCTGCACTCCTCTGCCGGTTCGTGTTCCCAGAACCTCAGGACGAGCCAGCCGGCCGCTCGCAGGCGTTCGTCCGTATCGCGGTCACGGGCCATGTTCCGGGCTACCTTGTCGGACCAGTAGCCCTGGTTGGTCTTCGGGGGGACGTAGTGCTGGGGGCAGCCGTGCCAGTAACACCCGTCTATGAAGACGGCCACCTTCACAGGGCGGAAGACCATGTCGGCAGTGCGGCGGAGATCTGAGAGCGGCCGAGCTGCCACTCGGTACCGCAGTCCTTGGGCGTGCACTAGCCGGCGTACGAGACGCTCCGGCGTGGTGTCGCGGCTTCGGATTGCCTGCATATTGCGGCGACGCGCGGCGGAAGAGGCCCAAGAGCCCTCGGGAGGCGTCCATGGGGCCTGCGGCTCATCTGGTTCGGATGTCGGAGTAGTCATCTGTCCTGAGTGGTTGCCGGCCGGACAGGGCTGGAAGCAGCTATCCGTACGCTAGAGGGGAGCCTCTCCCGGTGCCGCGACGGTGTCTGATCGTCCGGAGGACTCATGCTGTACGTTCTGTACATGGTCTGACCGGATTTCCACCTGCAGGATACCGCCGTGTGCAGGTGGGGCGGGCGGAGTATCTGCTGTCGGCGTCCTAAGAACGCGCTTTGCAAGAAGTTCCGTTTCCCGGTCTCGTCCAGCTTCTTCACCCGGGAAGACAGGCCGCGAACGGAGCGTTCATGGTCAGTCCTCCTTGGTATGCGCAGGCAAGGCCGGAGCGGGTACAGCGGCGTCGCCCGGCAGAGCGAGGACCCACTCCCCGCCGTCCAGAGTGACGCGGGCGCTGTCTCCGTGATCCGGCCCTGCCGGGACCAGGCGGGCGCTGACGAATTCACCTTCGTCGGGAAGCGGCAGGCCCAGCTGGCCGGCGATCTCACGGTGGCTGGTGTAGTGGCCCATGATGACGATCCCCTCGGGTGCCAGAGCCGACCGGCAGCCGCCGTTGCCGCGTACCCGTTTCATGTAGTCCTTCTGCTGGGCCACGGTACGCACCACGTTGCGGCCGATGCGCCGCCGCTGAACGCGCCGGAAGAGCTCGTTCAAGCGCCGCTGGCCCGAACCCGCGGCGAACACGGCGTCGCGGTCGGCGGCATCCATGTGGAGAAGCACGTTCTCGGGCAGCGGCTCATCACGCCACAGCCAGTGGATCTTGTCACGGTGCGCGGCCTTGATAGTGAGCTTGAGATCACGGTTGTTGCCCGTGTTGAGCCACTCGCTGCGTATCCGGACAAGACCGATGCTCCAGCGTGACTTGTAGTCGTCCGCCCAGGCCAGCAGGCAGAGGTGACCCACCGCCTCCGGCGGAATCATCCAGCCGCCGAACTGCTGTGAGTACTTGCAGTCCACGTCGACGTCGGCGATCTGATAGTCCATGGCCTCGCCGTCCGCGAACCTGAACTCGCGCTGCAGGTTGATCTCTACCAGGGTGCCCGCGTGTGTCTTCTCTGTCTTGAAGAGCGTCTTCCAGTCGTACCGCCCGGTCACTTCGCCGTTGAGCAACTGGTCGATGGTGTCGCGGAGGACCGTGGCGAACCGTCGGCCAGCAGGGTCGAGTGCCTTGACGTGCTCGTAGACCTGGTTCAGTTCAGGGTCCGGCAAGGCCGCCATGTCGCTCAGTGCGACCGACGTGGCAGCCTTGATGTCGGCTTCTTCTAAAGGAAGCATGCATTCCCTCGCTGACGGCTCGCTCATCGGACAAGAAGCGGGAGTGCCTCAGAACGCATCGACGATAACCGCCTCCGGACGGGAAGAGTCCTTCGTCCGGAAGCGCACGAGCTGCTTTTTCGAGTCGACGGCAGCCTTCGGCGGAATCACGGTGAACGCCATGATGACCTGGTCGGGCGCAGCCGCCCCGGCTGCGGCAACCGCCTTCACCTCATCGTCATGGCGCGCATCGACGACGGGGTACAGCAGAACCACACCGCGATGCGGCCCCAGGTCGCTCTCTCCCGCTGAAGCTGGACCTGCCAGGTCGATCAACTGCTGTGCGTACAGCCGGTGTTCCAGGCCCGAGATGCGGCCAAAGGACAGCTTGTCGGACTGACGGCTTCGGCGGAACAGCGAGAAGGGGCCTTCGCCCAGCACCGTCGCCTCGATCCGGTTGCGCTGCGTGCGCTGGGGAGCGATGACCAGCCAGTCGTCCACCTTGGCCAGGCGGCCGTCGAGCTGAGAGAGATAGGTCAGGTGCGGGGCGAGGACATTGCCCTCCTCCCACTCCAGTGAGCTGAGCACGGAAAGGAGGCGGCTGTGCGGGATAATCGCGGTTGCCGCCTGGAAGCTGCGCGGCAGCGGCGAGGACGCGTCTGGCTGCAGAGTGCAGGTTGACGGGGTTCCGCCGAGTGCCGCGAGGACGGGCTCCCAGCGCCTGGTGTTCCGCTCGGTCATCCCGGAGTCCTGTGGATACGCAGCCGGCTCGATCGGCTTCCCCGGCGAACGTACCTCCACCAGCTCCGCGTTGAACATCTTGTTCCGGGCTGACGGCTTGATCCAGGAGAGGTGCTGCGCCACCAGCGGCGGGATCTGGGCCGGGGTGACCTGGGGGTGGCCATCCACCAGAGCGGTGTACCGCGTCAGCTCCTCGCGGAAGAGTTCCTCGTCGCGGCAGATCGCCTCGAAGGCTTCATACAGGTCGACGGTCTTGGCGCTGCGCCCCTTGCCGAGCTGCTCCTCGCGGCCGATGTACAGCCGCACCAGGTCCCGGTACCCGGGACGGAAGCCGAACCAGCGGCCCATCTGCATCAGGGTGTCGGCCTGCTGAGTCCTGCGGCGGTAGTACGTGATGGTCAGGCCTTCGACAGTGAAGCCCCGGGACAGCTTGGTGCCGCCTACGAGGATCTTCCAGACGTTCGTGGTCCGGTCGAAGTCGAGGTCCGGCTGCGCGTAGTCGCGTTCGCTCTCGCCGTTGACCACGATGACGGGGCTGCCACCCTGACTGATCAGCTGGCAGGCCCGGGACACATGCGGCTTGAGGTCGGCGTAGGTTGCGGGGTTCGGCAGGGAGCCGCTGGCGTGTGCGCCGAAGTCCTTGTCGAAGAGGTCTGCCAGGCGTGCGTGGCCCTTCGGGCCCGTGTACGCCGAGTTGTGCCACATAGTGTTGATCCGCAGGGCGAGCGCGGTGTGCTCGGCCATGCGGACGGATTCGTGCACGAGCATCGTGTGGTGCCGGAACGGGTCGGAAGGAACGCCGTGCTTTTCGCGGTAGATCTTCAAGGCTCCCGTGAGCACGAAGGCGTCCAGGGCCTCCTGGAGACGGTCGCCCGTGGCGTCGTAGATGCCTCGGACGTGCGTCTTCTCGGCCTCGCCTTCGCCGTCGTCGGCGTTGTCCAGGTCGTGGAAGTCCTGTACGCCCATGTAGTCGCTGGGGCGCGGGAGGGAGATCAGGAAGTCGCGCGGGAAGATGTCCTCCTCGTCCCCCGGATCGATGAACACGTTGGCGAAGGGAGTCGCGGTGTAGCCCACGTACTGTGCGCGAGGCAGAAGGTGCAGGAGCTTGCTGATCTGGCCGTTGATCGCGGTGCGGGTGACCTTGCCGTCCTCCCACTTCTTCGGGTCGGTCGTGTTCACCGAGGCCTGGTCGGACTCGTCGTCGATGATCAGGGCCGGAATCTCGCCGAGGATCGGGCCCATCTTCTTCAGGTCCTTGACCAGCTTCTCCAGGACCGACTTGTTCTTCTTCACGACCATGACGCGGGCGCGGGCGGCGTGCAGGTTCGCGGGGTCGTACAGCGGCCGGGTGCGGTCGGGCTTTTCGAACTCCAGGGCGCTGATGCCGCGTTCCAGCGCCATGTAGTCACGGTCGCGAGAGGTCAGACGCTCGATGTCGAAGGCGCCGAGCACGGAAGGCCGGGCGCCGAACGAGACGAACTTCGCGGGCCAGTCATCGTCGTCCTGGTAGTCGATGCCGACCAGGGCGTCCGGGTCGCCGGGGTCGACGGCGCCCAGGATGTTCTCCTGGCCGATCAGCTCCATGTCGAGACGGCGCTGGGTCTGGCCGCGCAGCAGGTTCAGCGTGCCGCCCAGGACGATGACCAGACGGTAGCCCGCGTCGATCGCCTTGGCGGTGACGCCGGTGAAGTTGGCGGTCTTACCGGACTGCACGTAGCCGACGACGAGTCCGCGCGCGCCGTAGGCATCGTCACGGGTGGGGTCGGCAAGCCGCTCCACCACCGCGTGGGAGGCTTCGTCCAGGCTGGAGACGGCCGTGTCGCTCCAGCCCTTGCGGCGCAGCAGCTGCTCGTACGAGGTCCAGTAGAAGGAGCGGTTAGCCGCGTGTTCCCTGGTGTACCAGGCCTGGAACTCGCGGCTGATGGTGACCGGACCCTGTTCCTTGTGCACCGGGACAGCGGCATCGAGGGCCTTGCGCAGATCCGCGCCGAACGCGAGCTTGCCGTAGACCTCGGCACGGCGCTCCGGAGTACGGGGCTCGGTAGCCGACCACGAGGGGGACTGCTCGAAGTCCCATGCGGTGAGCTTTCGGCGCCAGAGGGCGAGCAGTTCGTCGCCTGGGTCAGCTGCCAGGATCCGGTCCCGGAGGTGGAACATGTCCGTGTCCGCCGGCTCATCGGTGTCGGCGAGCACGGAGGCGAGCTTGGCGAAGTGCTTGGGCCCGCGTCGGCTCATCGCGTCGAGGACCTCGCCGTGGAGATCGGCGAGGCGGTCGTGGGCAGGGGTGTTCTCGGCAGTCACAGCGGCTTGTCGGCCTCTCTGGGATACGGGCAGTTGCGGGAGAGAGGCCGGCTATTCCTCGGCGCGCTCGATCTCAGCCCGTGCGGCGGTGACGAGCACGCTGTTCCACAGGGCGACCTTGTCGGTCTGGTTGGCCCAGACCCGTTCCTTCTGGAAGATCTCGTTGAGCATCAGATAGAGGAGGCTCTTGAGGACGGGCGCGTCATTGGAACCTCCGCGCCGGCCGCCGTTGAAGACGTGCCGGTAGTCCCTGTTGAGGACGATCCGGCGCTCCTTGTGGTCGATCGTGAAGATCAGTTCAGCGGAGTCGACGCCGGGCGGCACGTCCAGCCTGGCCCAGGTGAAGGTGATGGGATCGTCACCCTCCAGCTGCGGCAGTTCGTCGCGCAGTGTCCGCTTGAGCTTCGGGTCGAGTCCCTTGCCCGGCGGGATGACGGCCATGCGCTTGACCTCGGTGCGCCGTTTGGCGGCCTCGCGGTAGGTCGTCTCGGCCTCACGGATGTACTCGCCGAAGGTATGGCCGGTCGTGGGATCGGCTGCCTGCTCCAGCCCGCGGGCGAATGCCGGGGTGACCTGGACGCCGTCCTTCTTGACGGTCAGGGCGAACACGTCGTTGGGCTCCGACGGCAGGTCCACGGCGATTCGGGCGAGCGCGAGGTGGCCTTCGGGGCTGCGGGTGTCGTTCCAGCCGCCGGCCTGGACGAGCCGGTCGTTGCGGTAGACGTAGAAGCCCTGTCGCTCCGCGAGCGGGCCGATGCCCCGGTAGGCGACGAGCGGTGATTTGGGCGGCCATATGTGCGCGGTGAGCGCGACATCGCCGACGCCCTCGACGGGCGCGCTGTACGTGCGTGGGTAGCCCGCCCGGCCCGGAACACGGTAACCGAAGGGGTCGACGGGCTCGACGCCCCTGTGGTCCAGCTCCTCCCGGGTGTGGACGTCCTCGACGACGATGTCGATGTTGAACCCGTCGCGCGCGAGGAACCGGTGGAGATGGAGACCGAGGTGGGTCTCAAGCCGCTCGATCGCGTCGTTGAGGTAGCGGTCGGTCTGCCCCTCCGTGATGGTCTCGAACGCCCGGACCTCGTCCCAGCGGACGATCGTGCCGTGCCAGCCGATGACGCCGTCGTACCGGTCGACCAGACTCTGGCAGTACGTCGCGTCCACGATGTCGCAGGTGAAGTCCGCCTGCGCGCGGGCGGTGAGCCAGCGGCGGCCGGTCGACCGGGTGCGCTTGGTCCGGCTGATCACGGTGAGCGAGTCCGCGTGCGAGAGCGAGGCGGCCTTCAGCCCGGCTCCGAAATGCCCCAGAGCGCCCGCTGGGTAGTCCTCACGTCCGCCGACGGTCATCGCGGTGTCAAGGCCGGCATCGTCCATACCCCGGCCGTCGTCGATGACGAGCAGGCCGACCAGGCGGTCCCGGCCGCCCCGCTCGCCGGTGTCCCGCAGGAAACTCACGACGACGTTGTGCGCCTGCGCGTCGATCGAGTTGTCGATCAGGTCGGCGATGGCCGCCTCGAAGCTGTAGCCCTGGTGCGCGAGCGACTCGAACGACCGCGCTGCCGGAGGCAGCCGCTTGCTTCCGCTGGTAGGTACGTCGAATTGCCAGTCCGAGGACGGCTGGTAGGGCGGCATGCGGATGTTCCTCGGGCGCTAGGACATGC
Source organism: Streptomyces sp. NPDC104367 (assembly GCF_055583825.1). Classification (NCBI taxonomy): domain Bacteria; kingdom Bacillati; phylum Actinomycetota; class Actinomycetes; order Kitasatosporales; family Streptomycetaceae; genus Streptomyces; species Streptomyces sp. NPDC104367. Next base: position 195,660 of record NZ_JBVJND010000008.1, read on the forward strand.
CAGGGACGCCTGGGGGCATGCCAGTTCAGCTGGTCACATATGACGTTAGCGTGAGCCAGTTGTGAAGGAACAGGGGGATCGGAGCAAACGGTGCCGATTCAGGCCCCGGGCGTCCCGTGACACTCCGCGTAGGCCGACCCCACCCCGCACCAACACTCTGAAGTCCGCTGCGGCGGCCACACCACGGCCCGTCCCCGGGCCGCCAGGGTCGTTGCGTACTGGGGGAGGAGGGTGGTGTCGCCGGGGGAGGAGCCTTCCGAGGCGGCGAAGGCCTCGTAGGAGGGGACGGTGCCGGTGACGATGCCGAGGTTGGGGGTGCCGGAGGTGGAGAGCTCGCGGAGGGAGGACTCTATGGTCGAGAGGTGCTCGGGGTGGGACGGGTACTCCGTGGTCAGCGTGGGGTACGCCGACAGCAGCTCCTCCAGCTCGCCCGCCGGCCAGTGCAGGACCGCCACCGGGAAGGGGCGGGAGAGGGCCTCGCGGTAGGCGCCCAGTTCCGCCCGGAGGCGGGAGATCTCGGCCTTCAGTTCCGCCGGGTTGTCCGAGCCCAGGGACCACACGCGCTTCGGGTCGTGGAGTTCGTCCAGGGAGACCGGGGAGGTGTGGAGGGCGTCGGCGCGGGCGTCCCAGTCGTCGTGGGGGAGGCCGAGCATGCGGCGGACGCGGTGGCGGCCGAAGAGGAGGGGGTGCGTGGCGTAGGGGGGCTCCGGGACGTCCGTGAGGAGCAGGGTCGCCGCCTCCGTGAACGTGTCGTGCGCCGCTTCGAGTTCGTCGTGGGATTCGAGGGACTCGGCGATGATCACCCACGGCGCCGGGTCGCTGGGAGCGGTGGTGCGCAGGCCGTCGATGATCGCCCTGGCCTCGGCCTCGTGGTCGTACTCCCACAGGTTCGACGCCTTGAGGGCCCGGACCAGGGCCGCGTTCTCCAAGGCCTCCGGGGCGGCGAGCAGGCGGTCGTAGAGCGCGGACGCGGCGGGGCGGTCACCGGCCAGTTCCAGGTGGGCGGCGGCCTGGAGGAGGAGGGCCTCGGCGTCCTCGGGGTAGAGGCCGGCGGTCCGTTCCAGGCGTGCCGCTTCGGCGGCGTGGTCGACGTTCTCGGCGGGCGTGTCGGGGCGCATGAACGACACGGTACTGCCCGGCGGTGACAAACGAGAGACAGGGATGGGGGCAGTCGACGGGAGAGGAGCCGTTGCGTGGAGTTCGGGTTCGGTGGGTGCGTGGTGGAGTGGCGGGGCCCGCTCCCCACTACTTCGTGCCCGTGCCCGTGCCCGTGCCCGAGGAGGAGTCCGAGGAGATCCGCGGTGGCCGCCCTGCTCTCGTACGGGTGGGGGCGTTCCGGCCGAGGCGACCGTGGGCGGGGTGGTGTTCGGGACGTCCCTGTTCCCGAAGGACGGCGGCTGTCCGCTGCCGCTCAGGAGCGTCGTGCGAGGGCCGCAGGGGCTGGGGCGGGCGACGAGGTGCAGGTCGGGATGAGGGTCCTGGTGCGGTAGGGCGAGGGGTGGGTCGGTGCGGTGGGCCCAGTGGTGGGCGGTGAGGTCGTGGGGGTGGGGGCGCCGGGGGCACGGGAGGGGTGTGTGTCCCCGGCGCCGGTCCGTCGTCCGGATGCGTCGGGCCGGACGGTGCGCTAGATCGTCACGCCGTCGATCTGGAGCGTCTGGACGGACTTCGCGGGGAAGGAGACCGCGACCGTCTTCCCGGACAGGTACGTGTCCGAGTACGACTTGTACGCGTCGCCGCCCGTCGTCACCGTGCTCCAGCGCGGCACCAGGCCGCCCGTGCCGCCGGTCACGGTCGTGAAGCCGGAGAGGTTGAAGGTGAGGGTCTGGGCGGAGGTGGCGGTGTTCAGGGCCACGATCACCAGGCGCTTCGCGGACGCGTCGTAGGCCGCCGTCGCGTAGCTGACGCCCGTGTCGAGGATCGTCATGCCGGGGCGGATGTGCCGGCTGAACTGCGCCATCACGTAGTACTTCGTGGTGATCGCGCCCGCGGCCAGGGTGTCCGCGTCGTACGCGATCATCGCCCAGTTCGAGGACGGGTCCATGACCTGCCAGTAGACCCAGGCGGTGGGGTGCAGCCAGCGGAAGTCGTAGAGGAGGTTGAAGGCCATGGTGTAGCCGGTGCCGTCGTTGTCGCCGGTCTCGGAGTTCCACAGGGCCTTGCCGGCCGTCGTGACGACGTCCGTGTAGAGCAGGTCGCGACGGCCGCCGGAGCCCTGGTAGCCGTGGACGTTCACGCGGTCCACGTAGCCCTTCGTGGTGGAGGAGAAGGAGCTCCAGGTGGTGCGGGCCAGGTCGTAACTGGTCTCGTCCGATGCCGAGATCTTGGTGCCGGTCAGGCCCCGGCTGTTCAACTCGCTGCGGAGGTAGGGAAGTACGGCCGACTGGACGGTGGCGTCCATGTGGCAGCCCTCCTGGGTGCCGGTGGCCGTCCACCAGGAGGACGAGGGCTCGTTGAAGGCCTCCACCGTCGCGAAGTTCACGCCCCAGTTGTTCTTGGCGTACAGGGCGACCGAGGCGAGGTGGGAGGCGTGCTGGCGGTAGTTCCAGGACTGGAGGTTGTTGCCGCCGTCGGAGGCGCCGGACGGGTTGTGGTTCAGACACATCCACCACATGGGGGAGTTGGCGAACAGCTCGGCGGTCGCGCCGCGGTTCACCGCCTTCACGAGCATCGCGCGCTGGGTGGCGTCCGCGGTCCAGTCCCAGGCCGAGGAGGTGGGGTCCTCGTTGTTCCAGTCCTGCCAGTAGCCCTCGATCTGCTTGAACGCGGGGATGTTGGCGGAGGCCACCATGCTCTCGCCGCTCACGGTGTTCCAGCTGCACGCGCCCAGGTTGTAGCGGGCGATGTTCAGGCCGAGGCCCGGAAGCGAAGTGCTGTTGTACGTCGTCGACTTGGTGGTGAAGAAGATGTCGGCGAAGTCGTCGCGGGTGCCGAAGACGTTGCCCCACCAGGCGAGCGAGGTGCCCCAGCCCTCCCAGGTGCCGTACGACGTCGACGGGCTGACCGCGATGGTCGCGTCGGCGCGGGCCGTGCCCGTGGCCAGGGCGCTGCCCAGGAGGCCGCCGCCCGCGGCGGCCAGGAGTGTTCTGCGTCGGATCATGGCTGCTTCTCAACCTCTCCGTTGCGGCTCAATCACCGGTTCCCGGACCGGTGTTGACTCGTCCCCCCGCATGCCAACAGGAAGCATCGGGTGTGGCGCATGAGGTTGTCGAGGGATGTGACAGCGCTTTCTAAAACCCGTGGAGGAAGTGCTTGTGGGGAGGGTCGGTGACGGGAGGCCCTGCGGCTCTGGTGACTTGGCGGCGATCGCCTTATCGTGCGGGCCCGGCGGGAGCCGGTGACGAGGCCGGCGGCGGCCGGTGACGCGGCTGGCGGGAGGTGCGCGGTGCGGGTCGTGGGGCATGGTGACCGGCGGTGGCGGGCTCGGCGTCGGCGGGTGTGGTGGACCGGGGGCGAACTCCTGGTCACCGTGGGCGTGGTGCTCATGCTCCTCGTCGTGCACCAGCTGTGGTGGACCAACCGGGAGGCGAAGCGGGGCGCCGAACGGAAGGTGGAGGCGCTGGAGCGGGAGTGGGACAACGACGCGTCGAAGAAAGCCGGTTCGGGCGGCTTGGGTGAGAGCGGGGGCGGCGACTCCGGTACGGCCGGCTCCTCGTCGTCCGCCCGCTCCGGCACCGGCCGCTCCTCGACGTCGTACACCCCGCGGGTCACCGCCTCCCGGGCGTACGCCGTCCTCGTCATCCCGCGGCTCGGGCTGCGGGTCCCGATCGCCGAGGGGGTCAGCAAGCCGAAGGTCCTCAACCACGGATACGTCGGCCACTACCCCGGCACCCAACAGCCGGGCCAGGCCGGGAACTTCGCGCTCGCCGGGCACCGCAACACCCATGGCGAGCCGTTCCGCCACCTGCCGCGGCTGCGGCGCGAGGACACCGTCGAGGTGGAGACGGGGTCGGCGACCTACACCTACGCCGTGGACCAGATCCTGCCGCAGACCTCGTCCCGGGACTCCGGGGTCATCAAGGCCGTACCCCGCTCGACCGTGAAGCCGTCGTACGGCTACAAGCAGCCCGGCTACTACATCACCCTGACCACCTGCACCCCCGAGTTCACGTCCCGGTACCGGATGGTGGTGTGGGGGAAGCTGGTGTCGATGCGGCCGCGGACGTAGCGCGGACGGGGGCGTGACGGCGCTACGGCCGCGGCCGCATCGACACGGCCGGGCGACGGAAGGCGGTGCTCCGGCTTCCCCGGGGGCGCGGATCGCGCGAGACTGCACCATGGCATTCCTGGGACGGCCTTCGCCGCCTCCGTCGAGGGAGCCGGCCGCCACCCTCGACGGGCACGGCAGAGCGGTCAACGCGGTCGCCTTCAGCCCGGACGGGCGGCTGCTGGCGTCCGGCGGCGGTGACAGGACCGTCGTCCTGTGGGACGTCACGGACGCGTCCCGCCCGGTCCGGGCCACGGCCCTCACCGGCCATCGCGGAGCGGTGAACACGGTGGCGTTCAGTCCGGACGGGCGGCTGCTGGCGTCCGGTGGCAGCGACTGGAACGTGCTCCTCCGGGACGTCACGGACGGGACGGGCGTCAGGGACGGGACGGGGGTCAGGGACGGGACGGGCGTCAGAGATGGGACGGGCGTCACGGACGGGGCGGGACCGGCCCGGTCGGTGACCCTCGCGCACCGACCCCCCGGCCTGCTGCTCCGCGACGGCTGGCGGCAGGGCGGTGTCCACGCGGTGGGGTTCAGCCCGGACGGACGGTTCATCGCCTGTGCCGTCGGCCGTACGGTGACCGTCTGGGACGTCTCCGATCCGTCGCGGCCCGAACGGGGCGCCCCGCTCACCCACCAGCGGCACCTCTGGCGGTCCGGTCCCGTCAGGACGGTGATGTACAGCCCGGACGGGCGGCTGCTGGCCACGGGGTCCGACGGAGACAGGAACACCGGAGTGCTGTGGGACGTCGGCGAGCCGACGCGTCCGGCCCGCACCGCAGTCGTCCGGCCGCAGGCCCGCGACTGGCCCAAGGCGTTGACCTCGGGAGGGGCGCCCGCCGTCCATTCGGTGGCGTTCAGCCCGGACGGGCGGTTGTTGGCCACCGGCAGTGGCGATCTGGGCGTCGTCTCCGGCACCTACGGGTCGTGGCGGCAGGGAGCCGTCACGCTGTGGGACGTCACCGACCCGGCCCGTCCCGCGCGGACGGCCGCGGCCTCCCTCCCCCTGGCCGGACGCGGGGACACGGGGCGGATGTTCGCGGTGGCGTTCGGTCCGGACGGGCGGCTGCTGGCGTCCGGATGCGAGAACGCGACCGTGACCCTGTGGGACGTCACCGATCCCACGCACCTCACCGCGACCGCCCACCTCACCGGCCACCGCAAGGCCGTACGCGGGCTGGCCTTCAGCCCGGACGGCCGACTGCTCGCCGCCTGCGGCCTCGACTCGACGGTGAGGCTGTGGGAGACGCGTGCGTGAACCCGGGTCGGTTTTCTCGCCGAGCACCGTCCGACGGAGCGGTCAGTGCCGCTCCCGCAGGGCCAGCACCCCCGCCGCCCCGACGACCGCCAGGACCGCCGACACCGTCATCGCGATGTCCGCGCCGTGGGGCAGGCCGGCGCGGGCGGAGGTGGCGAGGGCGATGGTGAGGGCCACGCCGGCGCAGGAGCCGATGTAGCGGAAGGTCTGCTGGGCGCCTGAGCCCATGGCCGCCCGCGCGGCGGGGACCGACTCGACGGCGAGGAGGGGGAGCCCGGCGTTGAGCAGGCCGCTGCCGACGCCGCCGAGGACCAGGCCCGGCAGCAGGCGGGGCCAGGAACCGGCGTCGAGGGCGCCCAGCATGGAGAGGGCGCCGCCCGCGTGCAGGAGGAAGCCGGCGGCCAGCTGCTGGCGCGGGGAGACACGGCCCGCGAGGCGCTTGGCCTGGAGCGCGACCGTGAAGGACAGGCCGGACCAGAGCAGGAGCAGCCACGCCGTCTGTATCGCGGTCATGTGCAGGGTCTGCTGGAGCAGCGTCGGCAGGAAGCTGAAGAGACCTATCACCGTCAGGCCCGTGAAGAGCCCGGCGGTGGCGGAGCCCAGGAAGCGCGGGCTGCGCAGCAGGGAGAGGTCGATCATCGGGGTCGCCGCGAAGCGGTGCTCGACGAGGGTGAAGAGCGCCAGCAGGACGACGGTCGCCGCGAACAGCAGGGCCACCGGTGTCCGCAGCCAGCCGTCCCGGCCCAGGGTCAGGGCCGCCACCAGGCAGACCAGCGCCAGGCCGAAGCTCACGGCCCCGGCGATGTCCGGGCGGCCGCCGCGCGGCGAACGGGACTCCGCCAGCGTCCGGAAGGAGAGTCCCGCCACGACCAGCGCGGCCGCGCCCAGCACGGCGTACGCCACCCGCCAGTTCGGCATCGCCCCGGCGACCAGCGGGCCGACCGCGATACCGCCGCTGACGAACGCGCCCCACACGCCGGTCGCGTGCAGCCGGCCGCGCGGGCTCGGGAACGCGGCCACCAGGAGGCCGAGGCTGCTCGCCAGGATCGCCGCGCTCGCCGCTCCCTGCGCCACCCGGGCCAGGGCGAACGCCCAGGTGGAGGTGGCCAGTGCGCCGAGGGCCGTGGTCACGCCGAGGGCGACGGCGCCGGCGACGAAGATCCGGCGGCGGCCGTAGTCGTCGGCGAGGCTGCCGGCCACCAGGAGGAGGGCGGCGAGGCCGAGCGGGGTGCCGTTCAGCAGCCACGCCTGCGCGGAGAGCGGAGTGTGCAGGGCGGCGGCGGTGTCCGGGACCGTGACCATCGGGGCGGTGTACGTCATCAGGGCCACGGCGGTCGCGGCGCTGGTGAGGGCGAGAGTGGCCCGAGCGGTGGGGTGGTCGGCGGTCTTCACGGTGACCGCCGCCGCGCGCTGGATGGTTCGTTCATTGAACCTAGGCATGCCGCTACCCTAGCAGTATCGGTTCGGTCATTGAACCAACGGCAAGGAAAGCGGCTGAGGTGGTCTATGGCACTGGGCAGGGACTACGTGACGCAGGAGTGCTCGATCGCCCGCGCGCTGGAGGTCGTCGGCGAGCGGTGGACCCTGCTCGTCGTCCGCGACGCGCTCTACGGCGTCCGGCGCTACAACGACTTCCTCGTCCACCTCGGCATCCCGCGCGCCGTCCTGTCGGCCCGCCTGAAGACCCTCACCGAGGAAGGGATCCTGGAGAAGCGCCGGTACCAGGAGTCGCCGCCCCGGGACGAGTACGTCGTCACCGACCGCGGTATCGCGCTGTGGCCCACGCTGCGCGCCCTCGCCGTCTGGGGGCGCGAGCACCTCATGGACCGCCGGCTGCGCTACTTCCGGCACGCGGACTGCGGTACGGAACTCGGGTCGTACGGCGAGTGCCCGGCCTGCGGGCTCGTGGTGCCCGCCGCGGACGTCCTCCTCATGCCGGGGCCGGGGCTCGACCCCGATCCGGCCGACCCGGTCAGCCGGGCCCTGCTCAAGCCGAAGAGGCTGCTGGAGCCGATCGAGCCGGTCGAGTCCCTGGGGGCGGAGCGGGGCTGAGGGTGGCGTGCGCGGTCCAGTACGTGAACAGGCTCTTGCCCGCTGCACTCACTTCTCGGAGGATCGAACAAGTCCTCCGATGGCTGCACCCATCGGCCGGGCGCACGCTATCAAGGGAGATGGTGACGACCATGAAGCTGCTGCGAGTCGGTACGGCGGGGGCGGAGCGGCCCGCGCTGCTCGACGCCGAGGGCGTCCTGCGGGACCTCTCGGGGATCGTCGACGACATCGACGGCGCACTGCTCGCCGACGACGCGGCCCTCGGCCGGGTCAGGGCCGCCGCCGACGCGGGGGAGCTGCCCGCGCTCGACGCGGCCGGGCTGCGGATCGGGCCGCCGCTGGGGCGGATCGGCAAGATCGTGTGCATCGGGCTCAACTACCACGACCACGCCCGCGAGACGGGTGCCCAGCCGCCGGCCGAGCCGGTCGTCTTCTTCAAGGCCGCGGACACGGTCGTCGGGCCCGACGACACGGTGCTGGTGCCGCGCGGGTCGGTGAAGACCGACTGGGAGGTGGAGCTGGCGGTCGTCATCGGGCGTACGGCGCGGTACGTGGGCGACGACGAGGACCCGTTGGCGTACGTCGCCGGATACGCCGTCGCGCACGACGTGTCCGAGCGGGAGTTCCAGATCGAGCGCGGCGGGACCTGGGACAAGGGCAAGAACTGCGAGACGTTCAACCCGCTCGGGCCGTGGCTGGTGACCGCGGACGAGGTGCCGGACCCGCAGCGGCTGTCGCTGAAGCTCTGGGTGAACGGCGAGCTGAAGCAGGACGGCACGACCGCCGAGCAGATCTTCCCGGTCGCCGAAGTCGTGCGCTACGTCAGCCGGTTCATGGTCCTCTACCCCGGCGACGTCATCAACACCGGCACTCCGGCGGGCGTCGCGCTGGGAGCACCCGAGCCGAAGCCGTTCCTGCGGTCCGGCGACGTGGCCGAGCTGGAGATCACCGGGCTCGGCAGGCAGCGGCAGGAGTTCAAGGACGCCTGACGGCGGCCGCAAGCGACAACACCCGCGCACGGTACGGGACCTGGGGAACCCGGAGAAGTCGGAGGACCCGGCGAACTCGGAGGACCCGCGGAACCGTACCGTGCGCGGGCGTGCGCAGGGCGCCTCTATCTCCTCCTGCGGGGCAGGATGTGGGCGAAGGCCCTTAACACCGCCGGTCGTTGGGCGGGTTCCGTTCCGTGCACCGCGATCAGCAGCGCGAGCAGGAACGTCACGGACAGGACGACGACCACGGCGAGCAGGGCCACGGGGGCCTGGGCGGCGAGAAGCGTGGTGAGGGTGAACACGGGACCTCCTCCGATGTCGGGCCGGAACGGGCGGAACGCAGCCGATGAGCCGGAAAGCCGGCCATCAGCCGCGGTCCCTCCCGCTCCGCGACGGAGCAGGGTGACGTGTCGTCAGGGAGCTGCTGCTTCAGGCGACGCCCGGCTGCGCCAAGGCGTCGTCGAGGTGAATTCGCTTGGTGTGTACGGGCATCGTCCCTCCTTCACTGACAGCGGACTCGACGCGAGTCCCCGTGGCACCGACGGCGCCACTCCGTACAGCATGCCGTCTGCCGGCAACACGTGCACGGGGCGACGCCGTTCGGTGACGAACCCGTTACGGGACGTGTCGGCTAGACGCCCAGGAACCGCTCCAGCGCCTCCACCACGAAGCGGTGGTCCTGGAGTTGGGGGAGGCCCGAGACCGTCACCGCGCCGATCACGCCCACGTTCTCGACGGTGATCGGGAAGGAGCCGCCGTGGGCCGCGTACTCGTCCGGGTCCAGGCGGGAGGACTCCTCGAAGGTGGTGCCCTTCGCCCGGAAGCGGGCTCCCACCAGGTAGGAGGCCGCGCCGTAGCGCATCACGACCCGGCGCTTGCGGGCGATCCAGGCATCGTTGTCCGGGGCGGAGCCGGGCAGCGCCGCGTGGAAGAGCTGCTGGCCCGCGCGGTGGATGTCGATGGCCAGCGGAGCCTGGCGCTCCTGCGCCATCTCCACCAGCAGGGAGCCCAGCGCCCACGCGTCGTCGTTCGTGAACTGCCTGAAGACCAGGCGCTGTTCCTGCTTCTCCAGCTCCTCGGCCGACGGGGTCAGTTCGGGGGTGGACCGGGGGGTGATCTGCGGGTGGTGCATCAGAGGGTCACCGTCACCTTGTCTCGCGCCGAGCGGCGGGCTGCTTCCAGTACGTCCAGGGCGGCGGCCGCCTCCAGCGCGGTCACCGGGTTCGGGCCCTCGCCCCGCAGGGCCGCGGCCACGGCAGCGTAGTACGCGGGGTAGTCGCCGGGCACGGTGGGCACGACCCGGCCGCCGCCGGTGACCGGGGACTCTCCCGCGCCGACCCGCCCGTACAGCGACTCCGGCTCGGTGCCCCACCCGGCGTCCGGGCGCCCGCCCTCGCGCAGGGCCGCCTCCTGCGGGTCCAGGCCGTACTTGACGTAACCCGCCCGCGAGCCCAGCACCCGGAAGCGCGGGCCGAGCTGGGCCGCCGTCGCCGAGACGTAGAGGTGGGAGCGGACGCCGCCCGCGTGGGTGACGGCGATGAACGTGTCGTCGTCGGCCTCCGCACCGGCGCGGCGGATCACCGACTCGGCGTAGACCTCGGTGGCCGGGCCGAAGAGGACCAGGGCCTGGTCCACGACGTGGCTGCCGAGGTCGTAGAGGAGGCCTCCGATCTCTTCCGGGTCGCCGGACTCGCGCCAGCCGCCCTTGGGCTGCGGCCGCCAGCGCTCGAAGCGGGACTCGAAGCGCCAGGCCTCGCCCAGCTCGCCGGAGTCCAGCAGCGCGCGCAGGGTCAGGAAGTCGTTGTCCCAGCGGCGGTTCTGGAAGACCGAGAGCAGCAGGCCGCGCTCCTCGGCGAGGGCGGCCAGGCCGCGTGCCTCGGCGGCGGTACCGGCCACCGGCTTGTCCACCACGACCGGCAGGCCCGCCTTCAGCGCGGTCGTCGCCAGCGGGACGTGCGTCCTGTTCGGGGAGGCGATGACGACCAGGTCCAGCCCGGCCGCCCGGTCGAACAGCTCGTCGGCGGTGGCGACCGTCCTGACGTCCGGGAACTCGGCCCTCGCCCGTGCCTGCCGCTCGGGGTCGGAGGTGACCACGGTGTCCAGGGCGAGGCCCTCGGCGGCGGCGATCAGGGGGGCGTGGAAGACGGATCCGGCGAGGCCGTAGCCGATGAGGCCGACGCGGAGCGGGCGGGCAGCTGTCGTACGGGTCATGGCCCCCACTTTCGCAACGCTGTTGCCAAAGTGCAAGCGGCAGCGAGAATGGACGACGTGAACAGGACGAGGAACGGTGCGAGGGGAAGCACGGGGAGCGGCGCGGGCACGGGTCCCGGCCCGGCAGCCACTGCCACCGGCCCGGCCGGGACTGCTATCGGGCCGGCCGGGACCGGTGCCGGCCGGGCCGGGACTGCCACCGGCCCGGTCGGGGCGAATCTGCTCGCCGTGCGCAGCCACAACGCGGCGCTGGTGCTGGACCTGCTGCGGACGGCCGGGGAGGGCGGCATCAGCCGTCTCGAACTGGCCGAGCGGACCGGGCTCACCCCTCAGGCGGTCAGCAAGATCACCGCCCGGTTCCGTGCGGAGGGCCTCGCGGCGGAGGCCGGACGGCGCGCGTCCACCGGCGGCAAGCCGCGCACGGTCCTGCGGCTGGTGCCGGAGGCCGGACACGCGGTCGGCGTCCACCTCGACCGCGACGAGCTCCGCGCGGTCCTCGCCGACCTGAACGGCACGGTCCTCGCGGAGCGCCGGGCGGAACCGGGCCTGGGCGCGGGAGCGACGGCCGTGGTCGGCGCGGTCGCGGACCTGGTGGACGAGCTGACCCCCCTCGGCGTCCCCCGGCCGCTGCTCGGGGTCGGGGTGGCGTTGCCCGGGCCGCTCGATCACGCGCGTGGGGTGCTGCACCGGGTCACCGGGTTTCCCGGGTGGGACGGGTTTCCGTTGCGGGACGCGCTGGCGGAGCGGCTCGGGGTGCCGGTCGTCGTCGACAAGGACACCAACGCGGCGGCCCTCGGTCTCGCCGTCGGCGGCGAGGGCGGATCGTTCGCCTATCTGCACCTCGGCACGGGGCTCGGCGCCGGTCTGGTGATCGGTGACGGCGTGCACCGGGGTGCGCGGACCGGGGCCGGGGAGTTCGGGCACCAGGTCATCCAGCTGGACGGGCCGCCGTGCCCCTGCGGCAACCGGGGCTGCGTCGAGGCCCTCTGCCTGGCCGCGGTCGGCCGGGGCGACCTCGGGGAGGCGGCGCGGATCCTGGGCGCCGGCGCCGTGAACCTGGCCGGGCTGCTCGACATCGACCTGGTGCTGCTCGGCGGCCGTACGGTCGCCGCCGCCCCGGACACCTTCGTACGAGGGGTCGCCGCCGTCCTCGACGAGCGCGCCCGGCGCGAGGGCGGCCTCGGCTACGCCGTCCCGGTCCGCCTCGCGCCCGGCGGCGACCGGGGCGTCGCCCAGGGCGCGGCCCAGCTGCTCCTCGCCCCACTGTTCGGCCGCGCGAACGGCTGACGGCAGGACGGCTGACGGCAGGACGGCAGGCGTCTGACGGGAGGACGGGAGGACGGGTGGACGGGAGGAGGGCTGACGGCTCGTCGGCAGGACACCTGACGGCCTGGCGGGAGGACGGCTGACGTGGCGGGAGGACGGCTCGACGGCAGGACGGCTGACGACAGGGGGCTGATCGAGCGGAGTCGGTCCGCCCGCGCGGAGTGGCGGCCGCCGGGCCGCGGCCGTGCCCGGCAGGATCACATGACCATGCGACCGAGCACCCCCGCGTCCCTGTGCCTCTGCCTGACCGCTGCCGCCGCATTGACCGCCGCCGTCCCCGCGGCGGCAGCCGCTCCCGTCGTCGCCGAGGCGTCCTGCACGGCCGCCGACGCGGGGGACTTCCCGCTCACCACCCGTATCCACGACGGCCCCCGGACCTACGACCCCGGCGGCGGCTTCGGCACCTGGTACCTGGACCTCACCAACACCACGGGCCGCACCTGCGCCGACGTCCACCCGGTCGTCGTCCTCACCGACGACAGACGGGCGCTCGAACCCGCGCAGACCGAGCTGGAGTTCTACGACGGCCCGCGCACCCGCCCGGTCGAGCTGACCTCGACCGACGAGTCGGAGCTGATCGGTGTGTTCGACGGGAACGACTTCCCGGGGTTCACCGTGGCGCCCGGGGCGACCGTCTCGGTCAAGGTCAGACTCGCCGTCACCGCGGACGCCGTGCCGAACTCGGTCACGGTCAACGCGGCCCTCGTCCAGCGCCAGGGTGCGGACGGCGGCTGGGTGGGTGAGTCCGGCGACTACCGCTTCGGCATCGGCGGCGAACCGCAGCCGTTGCCCACGGCCCTCGCCGGCACGGCCGCCGCGACCTCGACCGGGACCTCGACCGCGGATGCCGTTCCGACCGCCGTCCCGACCGGCTCGACGGCCCCGTCCACCGGTCCCGCCGCCACCCCCGCCGCCACCCCCACCGCCTCTCCCGGCGACGCCCTGGCCTTCGCCGACGAGGCGGAGGCGGCCGAGCAGGCCGGTGAACGCGCCCGCGAACTGGCCCGCACCGGCCTCGGCCTGGCCCAGGGACTGCTCGCGGCCACCGCCACCCTCCTGACCGTCGGCACAGCCGCCTCCCTGCTGGCCCGCCGCCGGAGGTAACCCCCGGACCGCTGCCGGAGATACCCCCGGACCACCGCCGGAGGCACCCCCCCGGACCGCTGCCGGAGGCACCCCCGGATCACCGCGCCCGCAGCCCCGGTCCGCCCGCAGCCCCGGTTCGCCCGTGGCCCCTGTCCGCCCGCAGCCCCGGTCCGCCCGTGGCCCGGGGACTGCCCGGCGACCGGTACCCGGTGATCGGCGGGGTCGGTCCGGCGCGGTCCTGACTAGGCTTGGGGGCGTCGGTACGTCGTGGTTCCGGCGCCCCCAGCTCACGTATGACCGCACGCCAGGAGACGCATCCACATGGCAGACCGCAAGCCCATCGAGTCGTGGCTCACCGACATGGACGGCGTCCTCATCCACGAGGGCGTCCCGATCCCCGGCGCGGACGCCTTCCTGAAGAAGCTGAGGGACTCCGAGAAGCCCTTCCTGGTCCTCACCAACAACTCCATCTACACCGCCCGTGACCTGCACGCACGGCTGCGCCGGATGGGCCTGGACGTGCCGGTGGACAACATCTGGACCTCCGCCCTGGCCACCGCCCAGTTCCTGGACGACCAGCGGCCCGGCGGCAGCGCCTACGTCATCGGCGAGGCCGGTCTGACCACCGCCCTGCACGACATCGGGTACATCCTCACCGACCACGAGCCCGACTTCGTCATCCTCGGCGAGACCCGCACCTACTCGTTCGAGGCGCTCACCAAGGCCGTGCGCCTGATCAACGGCGGCGCCCGGTTCATCGCCACCAACCCCGACAACGTCGGCCCCTCCACCGAGGGCGACCTGCCCGCCACCGGCTCGGTCGCCGCGCTGATCACCGCCGCCACCGGCAAGGAGCCGTACTTCGTCGGCAAGCCCAACCCGCTGATGATGCGGGCCGGACTCAACGCGATCGGCGGCCACTCGGAGACCTCCGCGATGATCGGCGACCGCATGGACACCGACGTCCTCGCGGGCCTGGAGGCCGGTATGCGCACCTTCCTGGTGCTGTCCGGCGTCACCCGGCCGGAGGACGTCGACCGCTACCCCTTCCGGCCCTCCCGGACCGTCGACTCCATCGCGGACCTCGTCGACCTGATCTGACCCGGGCCGGGGGGCCGGGGCCCAAACCCGGCCTCACCCGTACGGAGCAGAACGGCGCCCTCCGAGGATGCGGGGGCGCCCGCCGCGGGGGAGCCTCCAGATATCTGGAGGTTCACGATGGGCTCAGTACGCCTCACTCTCAGTACAGGACTCCTGGCCTCGGCCGCCGCCCTCTTCCCGGCGGCCGCGTTCGCGGCGGACGGTCACGGGGTCTCCGTGACCCCGGCCTCCCCGGCCCCCGGCACCGACGTGGCGCTCCGGGTCAGCGGCTGCTCCGGCTCGACCGGCACCGCCGTCTCCGGGGCCTTCGTCGCCGACGCCCGGCTCACCGGCTCCGGGGGCACCCTGACCGGCGAGACCCGGGTCCGCTCGGCGATCAGCGCCGGCGCCTACGACGTGAAGATCACCTGCGCCGGTGCGGTGCTCGACGGCAGCGTGACCGTCGCCGAGCGGTCGTCGTCCCCGTCCCGGCAGGACGCGCCCGGCATCCCGCCCGGCATCCCGTCCGGCGTCGTACCCGCCTCGCCCGTCGCGCCCGTGCACGCGGGCGGCGGGGGGACCGCACCGCTCGCCTCGGTGGAGTCCCGGCCGGCCGAACCCGGTACCGCGCAGGCGGTCACCGGTCTCGTGCTCGCCGGGTGCGCCGCGGTCGCCGTCGGGCTGCTGAGCGCCCGGCGGAGCCGGGGCTCGGGCTGAGGACGCACGCGATATGTCACATGGCACACATGACACGGAACAGTCCACCGGAACCGGCCGGCTCCTGACCGGAGTGGCCTGGGCGCTCCTCCTGCTCGGCCTGTGGCTGTGGGGCCGCGGGGTCACCGAGGTACCCGACGGCATGTCCGGCCCCACCACCGGTGACGTGGCCGCCGTGGGCCGCCCGGCCGACGCCGGACTCCCGCCCGCCGCGAAGCCGTTGAAGGCGGCCGTGCCCCAGCGCGTCGACATCCCCGAGCTGGGCGTGCAGGCCCCGGTCGTCGCCCGCGGCCTGGACCGGCAGGGCGCGGTCGACCCGCCGCCCTTCGACCAGCCGGGCGTGGTCGGCTGGTACGGCTCCGGGACCGAACCGGGGGCGGCCGGCACCGCGCTCCTCGTCGGACACGTCGACACCGAGACCCGGCCCGCCGTCTTCTACAAGCTCAGCGCCCTGCACGCGGGCGAGACGATCCGGGTGGTCCGCGCCGACGGCACGGTCGCCGAGTTCACCGTCGACGACGTGCAGGTCCTGCCCCGCGACGGCTTCGACGCCCGGCAGGCCTACGGCACCCGCGAGTCGGGCCGCGCCGAACTCCGCCTGATCACCTGCGGCGGGACCTTCGACCGGACCACCCGCAGCTACACGGCGAACGTGGTCGTCTCGGCGTACCTCACCGGCACCGCCGTCTGAGGGCCTGCCCGTACGGCCCACCTGGCCCGGTCGACGACCCGCTCCCCTGAGACCGCCGACCGGGCCGGTCCTCGACCGCGCGCGCACGGGCTGCGGGAGTAACCCGGCGTCAGGCGCGGGAGGTTGGAAGGGCGGGCCGGGAGGCCGGGCCGCCTGCAAGCGACTCTAGAGGGCAACGGGCGCCCGGGCCTAGCTTCCGTGCCCGCCGAGCCGCCTTCCCGTACGCGTACCCGGAACGCGACGGAGGAACACCGAGGTCTGCCCGGACGCGGCCGACGCCGGCCGGAACGGCAACGGCCCCTGCGCGGGCGGGGATCCGGGCGAATGCCGGTGCGACCCGCCGGGCCGGTCCCTGGGCGGGACGCCGACGGCGGGCGCGGCGGAACCGCCGGCGGACGCGCACCTGCGGGTCAAGTGCCCGGGGGAGCCGGACGGGACGTGCGGGGACGGGCCGCGGGCGGGGGACCGGTGGCCGCGGTACGCCCCGGAGCCGGCGGGGGCGTGGACCTCCCGGGGAGTGTCCGCCGTCCTCGGGGCCGGCCCGCGCGTGTGGGCCGGCCCAGGACGACGCCCACCAGGGCGAGGGCCAGTCCGCACGTCTGCCGGACCGTCAGCACCTCGCCGGCGACCGCCGTGCCGAGCAGCACACCGGTGAGGGGGTTGAGCAGCCCTATCAGCCCGACCGTCCCCGCGGGCAGGTGGCGCAGCCCGGTGAACCAGGCCACGAAGGCCAGCGCGGTGGCGACCAGGGTGACGTAGCCGAAGGCGAGGAGGGCCGTCGGGGAGAGCGCGGGCGGCGGTCCTTCCACCGCCGCGGCGACCGGGAGCAGGAAGAGGCCTCCGGCGGTGAGCTGCCAGGCGGTCGAGGCGAGGACGTCGGTGCCGGCGCTCCACCGCTTGGCCAGGATGTGCCCGAAGGAGGAGACCAGCATGGCGGCGGCCGAGGCGAGCACGCCCTCCGCGCTGACCCCCTCGGTCCCGGTGAGCAGCAGGAGGCAGACCCCGCCGAGGCCGACCGCGGCGCCGGCCAGGTGGGCGGTCCGGGGCCGCTCGGACACCAGGGGCCAGGCGATGAGCGTCATCGTGAGCGGGGACACCGCCATGACGGTCGAGGCGACGCTGGTCGGAAGCAGCTGGGAGGCGGCGTAGACGAGGACGAAGAACACGCTCATGTTGAGCAGCCCGAGGACCGCGGACCGCCACCACCACGCCCCGTGCGGCCGCTGTCTGCGCAGGGCCAGCAGGACGAGGCCCGCGGGCAGCGCGCGCAGGGCGGCCCCGTACAGCGGGGTGTCGGCCGGCAGGTACTCGTGCGTGACGAAGTAGTTGGCTCCCCAGGCCACCGGGGCGACGGCGGTCAGCGCGACCCAACGGGAATTGGCTTCCATGGAAGACAATATAACTTCCGGGGAAGCTAATATGGGAGTCATGGAACACGGTGAACCGATGGACCACGTCGCCCGCATCCAGGCCGACTGGCGCCGGGAGCGGCCCGACCTCGACGTCGGCCCGCAGGGCGTGATCGGCCGGCTGCACCGCCTGGCCGACCGGCTGACCGGCGAACTCTGCCTGGTCTACGGCCGCCACGGTCTGAGCGAGGGCGAGTTCGACGTCCTGTGCGCGCTGCGCCGGGCAGGCGAACCCTATGAACGGGCACCCGGTGAACTCGCCGCGCACACCATGGTCACCACCGGCGCGATGACCAAGCGCGTCGACCGCCTGGAGCGGGCCGGACTGGTCACCCGCCGCCGCTCCGCCGACGACCAGCGCGGCCGGATCGTCGCCCTCACCCGGCCCGGCCGCGAACTGATCGACCGCGCCTTCACCGACCACATGCGCAATGAGCGCCGGCTGCTCGACGCGCTGAGCCCCGCCGAGGCCGCGGCCCTCCAGACGCTGCTCGCGGCCTGGCTGTCCCGCACGGAGGAGCCGGGCCCCGACGCCGGCTGACCCCCCGCCCGGGCCGGCCCTCTCCCCGCGGATCCGGTAACCGGGGTTGTCCACCCTGCCCAAGTGTCCGTAATCACCGGCGCTTTGCATGTGAAATGCGCTGTTTATCGGTCACACATGTTTATTGTCGGGCATATGGGAATTGTTCGGGCCGACCGTGTCGGTTCTTGACAGAAGGGGGTGAATGCGAGAAGGCCCCTCGCTCTCGCGAGAGGCCTTCCGCTGTCTGTGCGCCGCCAGGGACTCGAACCCCGGACCCGCTGATTAAGAGTCAGCTGCTCTAACCAACTGAGCTAGCGGCGCCTGCTGACATCGAGAACTCTACCCGACCCCGGGCGGTGCTCCCGACCACCGGTCGTCCGGGGGACCCCCGTTCGCCCGCCCCCGTACATCATTCGGACCGTCAGCATGCGCGTCGGGGCGACAGTTGGGAAACTCATCAACGTGCACAGTTCTGGACATACCCACCCGAAGTGTGAGGGGAATCGCATGCCGGCCCCGGTATTCGAGGAATTCGACCCCGCGAACGACTGCGAATGCCCCGGCTGCGTCCACTGGCGCCGGGTGGGCCCCTCCCCGCTGCCCGGCCGGTTCGGCGGGCACCCGGCGGCCAGGGGCGTGCTGGTCGTGGCCGCCGCCGCGTCCGCCGCCCTCGCCGCGAGCCCCCCGGCCGCCGCCCACAGCACCCCGCCCGCCCCCCACCGCTCCGGCGCCCCCGCGGACGGCGAGCCCGACACCCCGCAGGGCAGCAAGGCGCCTCTGCACGGCCCGGCGGGCAAGCCCGCCCACAGCCCGGTCAAGACGCCCCCCATCAGCCGCACGGAGATCATCAACCGCGCCAAGACCTGGGTCGCCGCCCAGGTGCCGTACAGCATGTCCCTCTACTGGACCGACGGGTACCGCCAGGACTGCTCCGGCTTCGTCTCGATGGCCTGGGGGCTGACCGGGAACGAGTGGACGGGCAGCCTCGGCCAGTTCGGCACGAAGATCACCAAGGGGGAGCTGCAACCCGGCGACATGCTCCTCTTCCACAACCCGGCCAACCCCGAGCGCGGCTCCCACGTCGTGATCTTCGGCGGCTGGACGGACTACACGCACACCTACTACACGGCGTACGAGCAGACACCCCCGCGCACCCGCCGCCAGTCCACGCCGTACGCCTACTGGAGCAACTCCGCCAAGTACGTCCCCTACCGCTACAAGGGCCTGGTCGCGGACGCGGGCGCGTCGGGCGCCCAGTCCGGCACCGCGGGCAGGACCTCGGAGCCCTTCCCCGGGGCGGCCAGCTTCGGGCCGGGAGCGGACAACAAGTACGTCACCCTGCTCGGCAAGCTGCTCGTCACCCGCGGCGCCGGCGGCTACTACGCCAAGGGCCCGGGGCCGGTCTGGGGCACGGCCGACCAGCGGGCGACCCAGGCCTTCCAGCGGGCCCAGGGCTGGACCGGCGCCGCCGCCGACGGCCTGCCCGGACCGCGCACCTGGGAACTCCTCGCCACCGGCAAGGGCAAGAACATCAAACCGGCCGCCCCGGCCGCACCCACCGCCCCCGCCTCGCACGGGGTGCCGGGCTATCCCGGCAAGAACTACTTCCGGCCGGGCGCCACCAACGACCACGTCACCCGGCTGGGCCGGCAGCTGGTCGCGAAGGGCTACGGCCGCTTCTACGCCGACGGCCCGGGACCGGCCTGGGGCGAGGCGGACCGCAGGGCCGTCGAGGCGTTCCAGCGGGCCCAGGGCTGGCGCGGCGGCGCGGCCGACGGCTACCCGGGGCCGGAGACCTGGCGCCGCCTGTTCCTGTGAGCACGCGGACGTCCGGTCACCCGGGCGTCCGGACACCCCCCACGAACACCCATGAAGCATCTGGCGCGGAGGCTGGAGGCAGGCATGAGTACGACCACCGCACACACCCCTGATTCGGACGAGCCCATGGACGGCGGGGCGCCCGTCCGCCCGGCCCCCCGGCTGATCCACACCGAGGCCACCACCGAGATCCCCGTCCACCTGCTGTTCCGCGACGACCCCGACCCGGTGTCGGTGCCGCTGCGGCCCGCCGTGGTGGGCCGCCGGCAGGGCACCGGCGAACAGCCCCGGCTGCGCCGCCCGGTCATGGCCGAGCCCCGTCCGGCGGCCGCCGTCGACCCCTCTCTCGCGGAGCACCCCGCCCGGGTGCTGCCCGGCCTGGCCGGTGTCCTCGCCGGTCTGGGCGGGGTGGCCGGCGGCCTCGCCACCTCGTGGTGGGCGGGGGTGCTGCCGCCGCTCGCGGCTCACGCCCTGCGCCTGCCGGAGCACACGGGCACGGGCCTCGGCCCGGCGCAGTGGGCCGCGTACGCCGGAGCGGGCGCGCTCGGCGTGTTCGGCTTCGGCGGGCTCGCGCGCGGGGCGACCGGGCGGGCCTGGGTGCTCGGCCTGTTCGGCCGCTACCGGGGGACGGTACGGCGCACCGGCCTGCTCTGGGTCAACCCGCTGTTCCTGCGCCGCCGGGTCGACGTCCGGCTGCGGCACTGGCGCAGCGAGGAGATGCCCGCGGCGGACGGCAACGGGGTCGCGCTCCGGGTCGTCGTCCTCGTGGTGTGGCGGGTGCGGGACACCGCGCGGGCGGTGCTCGGGGTCGAGGACCACGAGACCTATCTGCGCGAGTGCGTGGAGGCGGCGCTGGCCCGGGTGCCGGTGGAGCTGCCGGGCACCGTCCGGGGCTCGGTGGAGGTGGCGGGCGAGGCGCTGACCCGGCGGGTCGCGGCGGACGCGGCGGGGATCGGCCTGGAGGTGTTCTCCGTGCAGCCGGTCCGGGTGGAGTACGCCCCGGAGGTCGCCGCGGCCATGCGGCGCCGCCGGATCGCCGCGCTCGACGCCCAGCAGCGGGCCACCGCGCTCACGTCGGTCGTGGACTCGGTCGAGGACACGGTGACCCGGCTGACCATGCGCGGCCTGGTCGAACTCGACGACTACGAGCGCAAGGTGCTGGTGCGCGACCTGACGGTGGCGTTCTGCTCCGGTCGGACCGAGCCGGCGCCGTGACGGGGATGGACACGGTCAAGTGACGGCAATAATCTGGGACTTGGTCTAGACCTGCACGGCTCATAGAACCGTCCCCACGTTCTCCAGGAGCGGCAGCATGCGTAAACGGACCAAGATCTCGGCCGTCGTGCTCGGCGCGGCGACCGCCGGAGCCTTCGCGCTCTCCACCGGCGGCGCCAGCGGACACGGCTACACCGACCTCCCCGTCAGCCGGCAGAAGCTGTGCGCGAACGGCACGGTGACCGGCTGCGGCGACATCCAGTACGAGCCGCAGAGCGTCGAGGGCCCCAAGGGCTTCCCGGCGTCCGGACCCGCGGACGGGCAGCTCTGCAACGGCGGGCTGAGCAGGTTCGCCCAGCTCAGCTCGCCGACCACGCCCTCGGGCGGGGCCTGGCCGACGACCGGCGTGACCGGTGGCCAGTCGTACACCTTCCGCTGGCAGTTCACGGCGCTGCACGCGACCACCGACTTCGAGTACTACGTCACCAAGCAGGGCTGGAACGAGAACCACGCCCTCGCGCGGTCGGACCTCCAGACGACCCCGTTCCTCACCGTCCCCTACGGCGGCCAGCGCCCGCCGGCCACGCTCAGCCACAGCGGCACCCTGCCGACGGGGCTGAGCGGTCACCACGTGATCCTCGCGGTCTGGACGATCGCCGACACGGGCAACGCGTTCTACGCCTGTTCGGACGTCACGTTCTGACCGGAGCCGTTCGACGAGTGCGTAACACCGGGCTGATCTGAGCTCCGCTTGAGGACCCGCCGCAGGTCGAAGGGGTACGTTCCCGCCACACCGGTCATTCGGACCGGCGTTCGGAATCGGGGGATTCCCATGGGCCTGATGGAAGCGTTCTTCTACATCGTCCCCAGCGTCATGATCGTCGCCGTGCTGTTCGGCGCGGTGGGGCTGCTGAGGCGGTCGCGGGCGATCAGCCGGGCGTGGAGTCACGGCCGGACCGCGGAGGCACGCTGTCTGCGGACGTTCACGACGACCGGCGGTGGCGGCGGGGACACGGCCGTGACGACCACGCTCCATCACGTCTACGAGTTCAGGACGGCCGAGGGGCGCACCGCCCGCTTCGAGGAGGAGAACGGGGCGGCCACCGTCGTCGAGGGCGACTTCGTGACGGTGTACTACCTGCCCCGGGTGCCCGAGGAGGCGACCGCGCACGCTCCGGCGCGGGGACGGCTGGCCGCCGGGACGGGGTGCGTGCTGGCGTTCTTCGGGGTGTTCGCCACCGGGTGCGTGGCCTTCATGGTCGTGGCCCACTTCGCCTTCTCGGCGGCGCAGGACTTCGGGCCGTGAGCGCCGGATGCCGGCCGCCGGGGTGTTGATCTGACGGGTTGTCAGTTAACCTGCGTCGCCATGGCCTTCGAAGGGCGCACGATCGCTGAGGCAGTGGCCGCCCGGTGGGGGGACCACCGGCCGGGGCTGTGGTGCGGGGAGCGGGTGCTCACGCACCACGAGGTGGCCGCGGGCGCGGCGGCGCGGGCCGGGCTGCTGGCGGACCTGCTGCCCGCGGGCGCCGTCCCGCACGTCGGGGTGCTGCTCGACAACACCCCGGAGTTCCCGCTCTGGCTGGGGGCCGCCGCGCTCGCCGGGGCCGCCGTCGCGGGGGTCAACCCGACCCGCCGGGGGGCCGAGCTGGCGCGCGACATCCTGCACACCGAGTGCGCCGTCCTGGTCACCGAGCGGGCGCACCTGCCGTTGCTCGCCGGGCTCGAACTGCCCGGGGTGCGGGTGCTGGTGACCGGCGAGCCGGAGTACTACGGCCTGCTCGCCCCGTACACCGGCGCCCGTCCCGACGCCTCGCGGGCCACCCCGGCCGACCGGATCCTGCTCTACTTCACGTCCGGGTCCTCGGGGGCCCCGAAGGCCGCGCTCTGCTCGCAGGGCAGGCTGGCGGCGGCCGGGCGCTCGCTGGCCGGGCAGTTCGGGGTCGGACCGGACGACGTGCACTACGTCTGCATGCCGATGTTCCACGGCAACGCGGTGATCGCGGACTGGGCGCCCGCGCTGGTGGCCGGGGCCGGGGTGGCGCTGCGGCGGCGGTTCTCGGCGTCCGGGTTCCTGGCGGACGTGCGGCGCTACCGGGCCACCTACTTCACCTACGTCGGGCGGGCGGTGCAGTACGTCCTGGCGACCGAGCCGCGGCCGGACGACCGGGACAACCCGCTGCGGCTCGGGTTCGGCACCGAGGCCGGGGCCGTGGACGCGGCGGCGTTCGAGCAGCGGTTCGGGGTGCGGCTGGTGGAGGGGTACGGCTCCTCGGAGGGCGGGGCGGCGGTGCAGTGGTCGCCGGGGACGCCGGCCGGGGCGGTGGGGCGGGCGGCGCCCGGGCTCGCCGTGCTCGACCGGGAGTCGGGCCGGGAGTGCCCGACGGCGGTCTTCGACTCCGGGGGGCGGCTGCTCAACGGGGAGCAGGCGATAGGCGAGCTGGTGAACCGGGCCCCGAACCCCTTCGAGGGGTACTGGCGCAACCCGGAGGCGGAGGCCGAGCGGCGCAGGGGAGGCTGGTACTGGACCGGGGACCTGTTCTACCGGGACGCCGACGGCTATCTGTTCTTCGCGGGGCGTACCGACGACCGGATCCGGGTGGACGGGGAGAACCTGGCCGCCGCGATGATCGAGAACATCGTGGCCCGCTACCCGGGCGCGGAGGCCGTCGCGGTGTACGGGGTGCCCGACCCGGTGACCGGGGACCAGGTGATGGCGACGATCGCCGGCCGGTTCGAGCCGCTGGACTTCGCCGAGTTCCTGCTGGCCCAGCCGGACCTGGGGACGAAGATGGCGCCCCGGTTCGTGCGGGTGGTGGAGCGGATGCCGGTGACGGCCACCAACAAGATCCAGCGCGCGGCGCTCAGGAAGGAGGGGGTGCGGTGCGCCGACCCGGTCTGGTGGCGGCCCCCGGGGGAGCAGACCTACCGCAGACTCACCCCGGAGGACGCCGAAGGGCCCCTCGTCTGACGAGGGGCCCTTCGGTATGGTGCGCCGCCAGGGACTCGAACCCCGGACCCGCTGATTAAGAGTCAGCTGCTCTAACCAACTGAGCTAGCGGCGCATGACTCCCGCCGACCGCTCGAATCTTCATTCTCGCGGCTGGCGACGAGGAAAATACTACCTGGTCCGCGAGGATGCTTCCGACCAGCGGTCCGGGCGCTGGTGCTGCGACCGGAAAGGTTCACCGGCTCGCGACGCCCGGCACGGCACCTCGCCGCGTTGTCACATCACCCGAGTACATCCAGTACGCGGGCCATGCTCCGCCTTGCGATGCACCGCACCGGACGCCGCGAGCTTTCCGGTAAACCTTTCCGGCCACAGCACTAGATCGCCAGCGAGAGCAGCAGGGGTGCGGCCCCGCGGTTGAGGGCGTCGGCGGCCTGGCGCAGCCGGTGCGCGTGCTCCACCGGCAGCGACAGGGCCAGGCAGCCCACCGACGATCCGGCGGTGATCGGCACCGCCGCGCACACCGTGCCGATCGCGTACTCCTGGAGGTCCAGGACCGGCACCGTCGGCGGCTGCGACTCCAGACGGGAGAGCAGCAGCTTGTCGCTGGTGATGGTGCGCGAGGTGAGGCGGGCCATCTTGTGCCGGGAGAGGTGGTCGCGGCGGGCGTTGTGGTCGAGCTGGGTGAGCAGGCTCTTGCCGATCGCGGTGGCGTGCGCGGAGGAGCGGAAGTCCACCCACTCGTTGACCGCGGGGGTGGCCGGACCGGCCGCGTACTGCCCGATCCGCACCTCCCCGTCGACGTACCGGCTGAGGTAGACGGCGGCGCCGACCGAGTCGCGCAGCCGGTCCAGGGTCAGCTGGAGCTGCTCCCCGAGGGCCTGCTCCCGGTCGTGGGCGGAGCCGAGGCGGCGCAGTGTCTCGCCGGTGACGTAGGCGCCGTCGGCGGTCTGCTCGACGTAGCCCTCGCGGCGCAGCATGCGCAGCAGCGGGGTGAGCCGCTCGGGGGCGAGGCCGGTGTGGCGGGCCAGTTCCGTGTCGGTGACGCCGGCGGAGTGCCGTCCCACCGTCTCCAGCACGCGCAGGGCGTCCTGGGCGGAGTGGTACGGGGCGGTCGGCTCGTGCTTCAGCGCCACGGTGGTCCCCCTGCGCTCGCTCGGCACTTCTACGGTCTGGCCGCGTTCCGGATGGCGGATCCTCTCCACGATAACGGGCAAGAAGCCGAAACGGAGAGGGTGTTGGCGAGAACGCACCCCTCCGAGCTGGGACAGAGACCCGCTGGCATATGCCAGCGGGATGTCCCGGCCGCCGGACCTCGTCTGATCGCGGCTTCACTTCCTGTAGCCACGGGACTGCGTCGGGAAACTTTTACGGCGCCGTGATGGAAATATCTACAGCACCGCGCCGAGGAACTCCCGGGTCCGCTCGTGCTCGGGCTCGCTGAAGATCCGCTCCGGCGGG
The DNA here is from genome assembly GCF_055583825.1 of Streptomyces sp. NPDC104367. NCBI lineage: Bacteria > Bacillati > Actinomycetota > Actinomycetes > Kitasatosporales > Streptomycetaceae > Streptomyces > Streptomyces sp. NPDC104367. The sequence goes on from NZ_JBVJND010000008.1 coordinate 220,653, forward strand.
CCCGCCTCGATGATCCGCCCCGAGTCGAACATCAGGACCTGGTCGGAGATGTCCCGGGCGAAGTTCATCTCGTGGGTCACGCAGAGCATCGTGATGTCCGTGGTGCGGGCGATGTCCCGGAGCAGGTCGAGGACGCCCGCGACCAGCTCCGGGTCGAGCGCCGAGGTCACCTCGTCGAGGAGCAGCACCTTGGGCCGCATCGCCAGTGCCCGCGCGATCGCGACCCGCTGCTGCTGGCCGCCGGAGAGCCGGGTCGGCCGGGCGTCGGCCCTGTCGGCGAGGCCCACCAGGTCCAGCAGCTCCCGCGCCCGCTCCTCCGCCTCCTCCCGGGACAGGCCCAGCACCGTCACCGGGGCCTCGGTGATGTTGCGCAGCACGCTCATGTTCGGGAACAGGTTGAACTGCTGGAACACCATCCCGATCTGCTTGCGGACCTCCCGCAGCTCCTTCTCGGAGGCCGGGAAGAGCCGCTGCCCGTCGACGGTGACGGTGCCGGTGTCCGGCTTCACCAGGGTCATCAGCAACCGCAGGATGGTGGTCTTGCCGGACCCGGAGGGCCCGATCAGGGTGACGTGCCGGCCCGCCTGCACGGTGAGGTCGAGCCCGTCGAGGACGGTGTTGTCCCCGAACCGCTTGCTCACCCCCTCCAGGCGGACGAGATCGGTGCCCGGGGTGCCGGGCCTGGCCGGCTGCTTGCTGGTCTCAACGGACAAGGCGACGCTCCAGGGTGCGCAGGAGGAGGGAGGCGAGGTAGGAGATGACGACGAAGGCGACGCCGATCACCGTCACCGGCTCGGTGAACTGGAAGTGCTGCTGGGAGAAGAGCCGCGCCTGGCCCAGCATCTCCAGCACGGTGATCGACATCAGGACCGGTGTGTCCTTGAGCATCGAGATCACGTAGTTGCCGAGCGGCGGCACGACCCGGCGCAGCGCCTGCGGCAGGACGACCGCGCACCAGGTCCGCCGCGCGGGCAGGCTGAGCGCCGTGGCCGCCTCCCACTGGCCGGCCGGCACCGCCTCGATACCGGCCCGGTAGACCTGCATGGTGTACGTCGAGTAGTGCAGGCCGATCGCGAGGACACCGGTGGTCAGCGCGGACAGGGTCAGACCCCACTCGGGCAGCACGTAGAAGAGGAAGAACAGCTGCACCAGCAGCGGGGTGTTGCGCACGAACTCGGTCACCACGCCGACCGGCCAGCGCACCCACCTGGTCGGCGTCCGCATCAGCAGCGTCCAGACCAGTCCCAGCGAGAACGAGATCAGCGAACCGAGGACCAGCGCCTGGAGGGTGACCAGCAGGCCGTCCCAGAAATGCGGCATGAACTCGTGCACGGCGTTCCAGTCCCACGTCACGCGACACCACCGACCCCGGTCGTCTGCGCACGCTTGGCCTCACGTGCCGTCCGCTCGTCCCCCGGGTCCTTGCCGATCCCGGCCTTCAGCCGCTTCTCCAGCCCGCGCATCAGCCGCGTGATGGCGAACGCGATCACGAAGTAGACCAGGAGCAGGTACGTGTAGATGTGCGCGCTCTCCTGGAGCGCCAGGCGCACCAGGTTCCCGCTGAACGCCAGGTCGCCCATGCCGGTGACCGACACCAGCGCGGTGCCCTTGAGCAGCTCGACCAGCAGGTTGCAGAAGGACGGGATCATCTCCGGCACCGCCTGCGGCAGCAGGATCAGCCGCAGCCGCTGCCAGGGCGTGAAGCCGAGCGCGATCCCGCCCTCCTGCTGCGCCGGGTCGACCGCGTTCAGCGCCCCGCGCACGATCTCCGAGCCGTACGCGCCGTAGGTCAGCCCGAGCGCGAGCGTGCCCGCCCACATCGGCACCAGCTGCCAGCCGAAGGCGACCGGCAGCACGAAGAACACCCAGAAGATCATCACCAGCGCCGAGGTGCCGCGGAACACCTCGGTGTAGACACCGGCGAGGAACCGGACGAACCAGTGCCGGTTCGTCCGGGCCACGCCCACCACGAAGGCCACCGCCGTCATCAGCGCCCCGCTGAGCACCAGCAGCTGCACGGTCGTCCAGGCACCCTTGATCACGAGGTCCCACAGTCCCGAGGTCATCCGCCGCACAGCTCCTTCGCCGTCAGGTCGGTCATCTCGGCCTTGGTGAAGCCGAACGGCCGCAGGATCCGGAACAGTTCGCCGCTCTTCTTCAGCTTGCGCAGCTCCACGTTGAAGGCGTCCCGCAGCCCGGTCTCCGCCGACCGGAACGCGAACGCGCCCCCGTCCACGTGCGGTTCGCCGTCCACGAGCGGTGCGAAGGCCTCCGTCGCCTCGGCCTTGGCGGACTTCTTCACGACCGCGCGGGTGGTGAGCGCGGTCCCGGCGAAGACGTCGACCCGCCCCGCCTCCACCGCGTTCAGTCCGGCGACCTGGTCCGGCACGATCAGGATGTCGCTCTCCGCGTACCCGGCCTCGACCGCGTACCGGATCTCCGCGTACCCGGTGCCGGTGGCGAACCTCGCCTTCTTCGCCACGACGTCCTCGTAGTCGTGCAGCCCCTTCGGGTTCCCCTTGCGCACGATGAACGAGTCGAGCATCTGGTAGTCGGGGTCGGCGAAGATCACCTGCTCGCACCGCTCCGGGTTGACGTACATCCCGGCGGCCACGACATCGAACTGCTGCGAATTCAGTCCGGGAATCAGCGAACCGAACTCGGTCGGCACCGGCTGGACCGTGTCCACCCCGAGCCGCTTGAACACCGCCTTCGCCAACTCCGGTGCCTCACCGGTGAGATGACCGTCCCTGTCGATGTACCCGAAGGGGATCTCACCGGCGATCCCGAGCCGTACGACACCCTGGGCGCGCAGCCGTTGCAGCAGGTCACCGCCGTCCTTGCCGGAGGCGGTGGCCACCCGGGAGCACCCGGCGGCGGCGAGTGCGCCGAGGGCCGCTGCCCCCGCGAGCACCGCCCGCCGAGAATGTCTGGATTCATTCCCGGATGTGTGTATGTCGTTCCCATGTGGTGGAGCCATGGCGGCGCGGCTACCCGGGGTCAACCGACTTATGCACCATGGATTGCATGGGCAATCGATGCATCGAAGTCTCGCTGGTCAGCCGCGGGGTCACCGCCAGGGCCCGACTCCTCGACGACCGCGCTCCGCTCACCTGCGCCGCCGTCTGGGACGCCCTGCCGCTGGCCGGCGACGTCTACCACGCCAAGTACGCCCGCAACGAGATCTACGCGCTTTTCCCGCCATTCGCGTCGGCCGAACCGCCCCTGGAGAACCCGACCGTCACCCCCGTCCCGGGCGACCTGTGCTACTTCTCCTTCGCCGGAACGGAACTGGGCACGAAGGCCTACGGCTACGACCGCGAGGTGCGCGCCGGCACCACCGTGGTCGACCTGGCCCTGTTCTACGAACGCAACAACCTGCTCCTCAACGGCGACGTGGGGTGGGTGCCGGGCATCGTCTGGGGCCAGGTGATGGCCGGTCTGGAGGAACTGGCCGAGGCCTGCAACGACCTGTGGCGCACCGGGGCGGCGGGGGAGACCCTGGCGTTCCGCCGGGCGTAGCCCGACGTCAGATTGCCACCGTGCGGTCCGGCACCGCGGCCACCCCCGCCTCGTACAGCGCGTGCGCCGCCCGCAGCACCAGGTCGTCGCGGTGGCGGGCGGCCACGATCTGGAGGCCGACCGGCAGGCCCCCGGCGTCCCGGCCCACCGGGACCGTCGCGGCCGGCTGCTGGGTCAGGTTGAACGGGTAGGTGAAGGGGGTCCAGCCCGTCCAGCGGCGGTGGCCCGAGCCCTTCGGCACCTCCGCCCCCGCCTCGAACGCCGTGAGCGGCAGCGTCGGCGTCACCAGCAGGTCGTACCGCTCGTGGAAGAGGCCCATCCGGCGGCCCAGGTCCATCCGGACGTCCACCGCCGCGAGGTACTCCAGCGCGCTCAGCCGGGCACCGGCCGTACGGATCTCCCGCAGCCCGGGATCCAGCAGCTCGCGCTGCCCGGGCGTGAACCGCTGGGTCAGCCGGGCCGCCCCCGCGAACCACAGCGTGTGGAACGCCTCCACCGGGTCGCTGAGGTCGGGGTCGGTCTCCTCGACGTACGCCCCCAGCCCGGCCAGCCCCGCCACCGCCCGCCGTACCGCCGCGGCGACCGCCGGACGCACCGCCACCTGGCCGCCGAGCGACGGCGAGAAGGCCACCCGCAGGCCGCGCACGCCTCCGGCCAGCCCGGCCAGGAAGGACCCCGGCGCCGGTCCCAGCGCCGACCAGTCCCGGGCGTCCGGCGCCCCGATCACGTCCAGCAGCAGCGCCGCGTCGGCCGCGTCCCGGGCCATCGGACCCACGTGCGACAAGGTCCCGAAGGCGCTCGCGGGGTGGAGCGGCACCCGCCCGTACGTCGGCTTCAGCCCGAAGATCCCGCAGAACGCGGCCGGGATGCGCACGCTGCCGCCGCCGTCCGTGCCGAGGGAGAGCGGACCCGCGCCCAGGGCCACCGCCGCCGCGCTGCCGCCGCTGGAGCCGCCGGCGGTGCGCGAGGTGTCGTACGGATTGCGGGTGACACCGCAGAGCGGGGAGTCCGTGACGCCCTTCCAGCCGTACTCGGGCGTGGTCGTCTTCCCGATGAACACCGCGCCGTGCTCGCGCAGCCGGGCCACCGAGGGCGCGTCCTCCTCCCAGCGCCCCTCGGGCGAGACCGTTCTGGAGCCGCGCAGGGTCGGATGGCCGCGCATCAGGAGGATGTCCTTCACGGTCACCGGGACCCCGTCGAGCAGCCCCCGCGGCTCGCCCCGCCGCCACCGCTCCTCGGACGCCCGCGCCCGCGCCAGCGCGTCCTCCTCCGTGAGCCGGACGAACGCGTTGACCTCCGGCTGGATCCGCGCCGCCCGCTCCAGCGCCGCCCGGACCACCGCCACCGGCCCGAACTCGCCCCGGCGGTAGCCGTCGAGGAGTTGCCGGGCGGTGCGGTCGGTGAGCTCCATGGGGTCCCTCCCGGGGGTCAGTGACCTGGCACGTATCCGCGTTCCTTGTCGACCACGTTCGGCAGAGACCTGCCCGCGGCCCAGCGCTCGTACAACTCCACGAACTGCGTTCCCAGTTCGTCCCGCCAGCCGACCGTGTCCCCGCTCATGTGGGGGGACACGATCAGACCCGGCACCCGCCACAACGGGCTGTCGGCGGGCAGCGGTTCGGTGCCGAGGACGTCCAGCGCGGCGGCCGCGATCCAGCGCCGCGTCAACGCCGTGACCAGGGCCTCCTCGTCCACCAGCGGACCGCGGCCGACGTTGATGAAGCAGGCCGACGGCTGCATCACACCGAACCGGTGCGCGTCGAACATGCCCCGCGTCCGCTCGGTCAGCGGGGCGGCCGAGACCACCCAGTCCGCGCGGGACATCAGCCGGTCCAGGTCGCCGGGGCCGTGCACGCCGGTGCGCGGGACGCGCCCGACCAGCGCGGTGGTCACGTCGAGCGCCTTCAGGGTGCGCACGATCGCCCGGCCGATCGGACCGGAGCCGACCACGCACGCGCGGGTGCCGGCCACCCGGCGCGTCTCCCGGTGCCGCCAGGTCCGCTCCCGCTGGAGATCGAGGGTCCGCGGCAGGTCCTTGGCGACGGCCAGCACCAGCGCGGCCACGTACTCGGCGATCGGCCGGTCGAAGATCCCGCGCGCGTTGGTGACGACCGTGTCGGACGCGGCCAGCTCGGGGCACATCAGATGGTCCACGCCCGCGCTCGCCGTGTGCACCCAGCGCGGCCGTGGCCCCTCGCCCGGCCAGGCCTCGCGGACCGCCCGCGAGGCGAAGTCCCAGACCAGCAGGACGTCGGCGGCCGGCAGCCGGGCGGCCAGGCCGGCCGCGTCCGTGTGCACGATCCGGGCACGCCCGGTGAGCCGGCCCAGCCGCGGCGGCGGGTCGGCGTCGAGGACCAGCAAGGTGGGCACGGGGGGCGTCATGCGGGGCGGTCTCCCGGTCTGCGACGGCGTCTGACATGCGCGGACGGATCGTCTGACATGCGCGGATTGACCACGCTCGCACCCGAACCTACCTTCGTCAACACGGGCGTATCCGTCGACCGTTGCCCCTCGACTTCCAGCGTGAGGCCGGTGACTTCCCATGGACGTCTCCTTTCTGGGCGGACCTCTTCCACAGCGCGGCATCGGCGTGGTGGCACCGTTCGACTTCGCGCTCGACCGCGAGCTGTGGCGCTGGGTGCCGGACACCGTCTCCCTGCATCTGACCAGGACGCCCTTCGTGCCCGTCGAGGTCGGCCTCGACCTGGCCCGGCTGGTCAGCGAGCACGAGACCCTCGGCGAGGCGGTGCGGGCGCTCACCGCCGTCGCCCCCGAGGTCGTCGCCTACGCCTGCACCTCCGGCAGCTTCGTCGGCGGGATCGCCGGTGAGCGCGCGATGTGCGAGGCGATGACCCGCTCCGGCGCGGTGCCGTCGGTGACCACCTCCGGGGCGCTCCTGGAGGCGCTGACCGAGCTGGGCGTACGACGGCTCGCGCTGGTCACGCCGTACACCGTCTCGGTGACCCGGGTGCTGGAGCGGTACGTCGCGGAGGCGGGCACGGTGGTCGCGGGCTGCGCGTTCATGGGGCTGACCAGGCACATCTGGCAGGTGCCGTACCGGGACGTGGCCGTCATGGCACGCAAGGCGGTACGGCCCGGGGCCGCCGACGCCCTGTTCATCTCCTGCACCAACCTGCCCACCTACGACGTCATCCCCCAGCTGGAGGCGGAGCTGCGCATCCCCGTCCTGTCCGCCAACCAGGTCACGATGTGGGCGGCGCTGCGCAGGCTGGGTACCCGAGCGGTGGGCCCCTATCAGGCGCTGATCCGTCACGGGGACGGATCGACCGCGCCGCGGGAGTGGCCCGTACTGCCGGAAGAACAGCAGGAAGGCTGGACATGACAGCGCTAGGACTCCTCTACCCGGGGCACTCGGCCGAGGACGACTACCCCCGCATCGAGCAGTTGCTCGGCAGCGACATCCGGGTGGACGTCGTCCACACCGACATCGGCGAGGACGCGCACCGGGTGGACGCGCTGCGCGAGATGGGCTCCGAGCGGCGGCTGGCCGCGGGCGTCGCGGAGCTGCGGCTGACGGGCGCGGACGCGGTGATCTGGGCGTGCACCAGCGGAAGCTTCGTGTACGGCTGGGAGGGCGCCCAGCAGCAGGTCCGCGCGCTCGCCCGGGCGGCCGGGCTGCCGGCCTCCTCGACGTCCTTCGCGTTCGTGCGCGCGGCGCGGGAGCTCGGGCTGCGGCGGGTGGCGGTGGGCGCGACCTACCCGGACGACGTGGCCGCCCTCTTCGCGGACTTCCTGCGGGCCGGGGGCCTGGAGGTGACCGGCGTCCGCTCCTGCGGGGTCGTCACGGCGGCGGAGGTGGGGACGTGGGGCGAGGAGGAGGTGCTGACGCTGGCGCGGGCCGCGGACGACCCCGGGGCGGAGGCGGTCCTGCTGCCGGACACGGCGCTGCACACGGCCGCGCACCTGTCCCTGCTGGAGAAGGCGCTGTCGAAACCGGTGCTCACGGCCAACCAGGTCACCGTCTGGGAGGGCCTGCGCCTGGCGGACCGCAGGGTCAACGCCCCCTCCCTCGGCACCCTCTTCACCCGCGAACCGATCGTGCAGGCCTGATCCCGCAGCGCCCCCGGAGGGGCCTGCCCGCGCGAGGCCCGGCACAGCGCCCCGAAGGGGCGCGGGGAACTGCGCGACCGGCCCCCACCCGCCCGCGGCCGCGCTGCGACAGCGGGCCAGGAATAAACGGAGACATCCTCCTGTTAACGCCCCTCAGGACAGCTCAAGGCCGCGAAACAGGAGGCTCTCACCGTGTCGGCAGACGAGATCCGGGGCATCACGCACGGCACCGCCCCCGTCCCCCTCTCCGTACTGGATCTGGTGACCGTCGGCACCGGCAGCACCGCCACCGACGCACTGCGCACCAGCGTCGAGCTCGCGCGGCTCACCGAGGCGCGCGGCTTCCAGCGGTACTGGGTCGCCGAGCACCACTCGATGCCGGGCGTGGCCTCCTCCTCGCCCGCCGTGATCCTCGCCCACCTCGCCGCCCACACCGACCGCATCCGGCTCGGCTCGGGCGGCGTCATGCTGCCCAACCACGCCCCGCTGGTGATCGCGGAGCAGTTCGGCACGCTGGAGGCGCTGGCCCCCGGCCGGATCGACCTCGGGCTGGGCCGCGCCCCGGGCACCGACGGCGCCACGGCCGCCGCGCTGCGCCGCACCCAGACCCTCGCCGAGGGCGCCGACGACTTCCCGCAGCAGCTCGCCGAGCTGACCCGGTTCCTCGACGACGACTTCCCGGACGGGCACCGGTACCGCAGGATCCACGCGATCCCGGGCCCGGTGCAGAGCAGCACCCCCGGCGGTGTGCAGTCGCCGCACCGCCCGCCCGTGTGGCTGCTCGGCTCCTCCGGGTTCAGCGCCCGGCTGGCCGGCATGCTCGGGCTGCCGTTCGCCTTCGCGCACCACTTCTCCGCGCAGAACACCCTCCCGGCCCTCGACCTGTACCGGGAGTCCTTCAGCCCGTCCGCCGTCCTCGACGAGCCCTACGCCGTCATCGGCGTCTCGGTGCTCGCCGTGGACGAGGAGCGGGAGGCCGGCCGCCAGGTGCGGGCGGGGGCGCTGAACATGCTGCGGCTGCGGACGGGCCGGCCCGGCCTGTTCCCGGACCCGGACGACGTCGACGGGTACGAGTTCTCCCCGATGGAGGAGGAGTTCGTGCACTCCTGGACGTCCAACATCGTGTCCGGCACCGCCGACCAGGTCCGCTCCGGCCTCGACGACCTCCACAAGCGCACCGGCGCCGACGAGTTGATGCTCACCACCCACGCCCACCGCGGCGAGCTGAGGCTGCGCTCCTACGAACTGGTCGCCGACGCCTACGGTTTGCCGGCCGGGGTGTCCGCGTAGGTCCGGGTGTCCAGCAGTTCGGAGATACGATCCGCCGTCACCGGCCGGGAGTAGAGCCAGCCCTGGCCGGTGTCGCAGCCGATGTGGCGCAGCCGGGAGGCCTGCGCCGAGGTCTCCACGCACTCGGCGGTGACGGTGAGGCCGAGGCGGTGGGCCAGCTGGATCATCGCCTCGACCACCACCTCGTCGGCCGGGTTCGGGCGGTCGCCCGGGTCGTCGTACTGGAAGCCGCGCACGAAGGAGCCGTCCAGCTTGAGGACGGAGACCGGCAGGCGGCTGAGGTAGGCGAGGTTGGAGTAGCCGGTGCCGAAGTCGTCGATGGCGATCCGGACGCCCATGTCGCTGAGCGCCTGGAGGGCCTGGAGCGGGCGGCCCGCCGAGCCCATGACCGCCGACTCCGTCAGCTCCAGCTGGAGCAGGTGCGGGGCCAGCCCGGTCTCGGCGAGGGTCTCCGCCACGTCGGCGACCAGGTCGGAGTCCCAGACCTGGCGGACGGCGACGTTGACGCTGACGAAGATCGGCGGCTCGCCGGGGTGGTCCAGCTGCCAGCGGCGGGCCTGGCGGCAGGCGGTGGTCAGGGCCCAGCGGCCGAGCGGGACGATCGAGCCGTCCTCCTCCGCCAGACCGATGAACCGATTCGGCGTCAGGGTGCCGAACTGCGGGTGGTGCCAGCGCACCAGCGCCTCGACCCCGCTCAGCCGGCCGTCCCCCATGCCCACCAGCGGCTGGTACTCCAGCACGAACTCGCCGCGCTCGATGGCCGGGCGGAGGGTGGAGGAGAGCGCCTGGCGGGTCATGCGGTGGGCGTTGCGCTCCGGGTCGAACAGCGTCCAGCGGGACTTGCCGTCGGCCTTCGCCCAGTAGAGGGTCGTGTCGGCGGCCTGCATCAGGCCGGTGGCGGTGGTGCCCGCCGCGTGCCGCTCCACCACCCCGATCGACGCCGACAGCGACAGCCGCTGGCCGGCCAGGTCGAACGGCGCCTGGAGGGCGGCCAGCGCCGACTCGGCCAGGTCGGCCAGCTGCTCGGTACCGGTGGAGTCCTCGACCAGCAGGGCGAACTCGTCGCCGCCCAGGCGGGCGACGAGCGGGGCCCCGGCCCGTGCGAAGCCGGCCTCGTCGGCCACCCGGGTCAGCCGTTCGGCGACGGAGGCCAGCAGCCGGTCGCCGACCCGGTGGCCGAGGGTGTCGTTGACCGCCTTGAAGCCGTCGAGGTCCAGATAGCACAGACCGATCCGGCCGGTGCCGCTGCGCTCGTACGACTCCGCCTCCAGCGCGGCCGAGAGCCGCTCGAAGAACAGGGTCCGGTTGGGCAGCCGGGTCACCGGGTCGTGCATCTGCAAGTGCCGTAGCCGGGCCTGGAGTTCGCGCCGGTCGCTGATGTCCGAGACCGAAACCAGCACCCCCGGCGCGTCCTTGGCGAGCGGTGCGACGGTCACCTGGGCCCACACCGAGTGCCCGTCGGGGTGCTTCAGCCGCCGGGTGCAGCGCAACTTGGCGTTCCTGCCGCGCAGTACCTCGCGATAGGCGTGCCAGGTACGGGCGTCGGAGGCCAGGTCCACCAGGTCCGCGGCGGCCCGACCGGGCAGTCCGGCCGGATCGGCGCCGATCAGGGTGGCGAACGCCTCGTTGGCGGTGGCGACCAGGCCTTCGCGGTCGACCACGGCCATGGGCAGCGTGGCGCCCGCGAAGGCGTGCTCGTACGTCTTCTGCTCTGTCGTCCCGTACGACTTCCGATAGCTCTTGTCACTGTCTGTGACGGCGGACCGGTCGAGGTCTGCCGCGGGCGTCGGCCCTTCGGACGTTCCGCTCACCGCTCGCTCCCGCAGTGCACTCGATCGCTGTCCGTGCAGGAAAGTGTGCCGATCATAGAGGCTGGCCCGGAGGCCTTCCAGCCACTCTCCAGTGTCCCCGATGAACCGGGTGTTCTGACAGATCGTTTCTGCCCGCACCTGGACGGGTTCTTGAGGCACCCGACCACTTGTGACGTTCCGTGAGTGTGTCGGGGTGTCGGCCGTTCGGGTCGTCCGGCGGCCACCTGGGGGTTCCTCACCCTTCTGGTGCAGATAAACAGGTCATACGACGACAAACTCGCACAGGCTGGGTGGCGGTGTCCCGCGAACCGCCCCGGAGGTCCTTCCGTGCCGCGTCCCCCGCTGCGCAGCACCGCCGCCGTCCTCACCACGATGGCGGCGCTCGTCGCGATGACGATCCTCACCGGACCGTCGGCGGCCGAGCCGTTCTCCACGGCGCCGTGCGCCCTGCCCCGCACCGACGCGCACCACTCCGAGGGCGTCGACACCTGGAACCCCGACTACACCCGCCCCACCCGCCCGCTCTCGGCCGTGATGGTCTTCCTCTCCTTCCCGGACGCCGCCCCGCGCACCACGCCCGCGGAGCTCGCCGCCGACCACTTCCCGGCCACCAGCCGCTACTACGAGCAGGCCTCCTACGGGAAGTTCACCATCGCACCGCACCCCATGAAGCACTGGCTGCGGATGCCCAGGCCGTCGGTCGCGTACGGGATAAGGCGGGACTGGAGCATCCCGCTGCGCGCCGCCTACCTGCGGGACGCGTTCGCGGTCGCCGATCCCGAGGTCGACTTCTCGCGCTACGACGTCGTCTACCTCGTGGCCGACCCGGACGCGCCCGGCGTGGACTCGGACGCCACCAAGGTGGTCAACCTGGACACCCCGATGCGCGTCGACGGCACCGACGTCCGCAGGGTCGTCACCGTCTTCGAGAAGCATCCGCCGGACCGGCTGGTTCTCGCCCATGAGACCGGGCACGTCTTCGACCTCCCCGACCTCTACCACCGTCCGGCGGACGGCAAGGGCGACTGGGACACCTATGTCGGCGACTGGGATCTGATGGGCAGCCAGTTCGGGCTGTCCCCGGATCTCTTCGCCTGGCACAAGTGGAAGCTGGGATGGCTGGATCCGCGCCAGGTGGTGTGCGTACGGGGGACCGGGCCGGTCCGGCTGACGCTGGAGCCGCTGTCCGCCGGGCCGGGCGGGTCCGCCCTGGGGACGGCCGGCGCCCCGGCCTTCGGGCTCGGCGGCGGCACCAAGCTGGCGGTCGTGCGCACCGGTCCGCACAGCGTGCTGGCCTTCGAGGCGCGCGGCGCCTCCGGCAACGACAGCGCGGCCTGCCGGCAGGGCGTCCTGGTCTACCGGGTCCGCGACGAGACGGCCTCCGGCGGCGGCCCCGTCGAGGTGATCGACGCCCACCCGGACACCGAGGCCTGCTGGGAGACCTCGGTCTACCCGCCGCTCGCCGACGCCCCGGTCGCGCTCGGCGAGAGCTTCACGGTGCCGGGGGACGGGGTGAAGGTGGAGGCGGAGAGCCGGACGGCGTCGGGCGCCTGGAACGTGAGGATCACACCGGGGGAGCCGGGCGGACCGGGCTGAACCGCCCCGGAGACGTGAAAACGTTCGGGCCAGGCTCACAGGAGCCTGGCCCGAACGTTCTACTCTGCGTGCGCCGCCAGGGACTCGAACCCCGGACCCGCTGATTAAGAGTCAGCTGCTCTAACCAACTGAGCTAGCGGCGCCTGCTGACGTCGTAGACCTTAGCATCCTGATCGGCGGGAGGAAAAATCGATATCCGCACGGCCGCCCGGGCCGCCCGCACCGCCGCCCACAGCATGATCTCGGGGCCCGGAAGCCACGGGTGCCGGGTGTCCGGGGCGACCAGCCAGCGGGACCCGGCCGGGCCGGGGGAGGGCTCGGCCCGCGGCGCCGGGACGGTCACCGCGTCGCCGGTGCCGTGGCACAGCAGCGGCGGTACGGCCCGGCCGCGGCCGCCCCACTCCTCCCAGTCCAGCAGCGAGGGCAGCCGCTGGGCGGTGCCCGGAGCGGCGAACAGGAGCGTCCGGCCCCGGAACACCGCGACCGGCCCCGAGCCCGGCCCCTCGTCCCACAGCCGGTCCAGCATCCGGCGGCCGAACATCGCCGGGGCGCTCACCACGTCGAACGAGCTGCCGCAGGGCAGGACGACCGGGGCGTCCGGCCGCTCCTCCCAGAGCGCGAGCGTGCTCCGCGGATACGTTCCTGCGGAGGCCAGCCAGGCGGCTCCGTCGGAGGTGACCCCGGCCGCGTCGTCGCGGCCGGCGGGGCCGGGGTGGGGCGCCTCGTACGAGTTGCTGCTCATACGGAATTGATACCCCGCGTGCACGCACGCTCGCCCTCGGTTGCGAAAAACCGGGACGCCCCGCCCCACACCGGGTATCTTGCCCGCCCGGCATATGCCGTCCGCTAGATCTGCTCGGGCCCCTGCCCCTCCAGCCCCTTCAGCAGGTCCCGGCCGAACTCGACCATCTTCTTCGCGTAGTCCTCGGTCCAGTCGGCGCGTTCCGCGATGTCCGCCGGGGTCAGCCGGTCGAAGCGGCGCGGGTCGGCGAGCTGGGCCGCGGCCATCGCCTGGAACTCCACCGCCCGGTCGGTGGCCGCGCGGAACGCCTGGGTCAGCTCCGTCGCGCGCGCCAGCAGCACCTTGGGGTCGTCGATCGACTCCAGGTCGAAGAAGTGCTCCGGGTCGGCGACCGCTTCCACGGGCTCGAAGAGCAGGGGCGCGGGGCGTAGCCGCGGTTCGTTCCGACGCGGCGTGGGCTCCGCCATGTCTGGTCCTCCTCGTACGGTCCTACGGTTCGATGGCCACCGTCCATTGTCTCGCGCCCGCGCAAGGCCACCCCCAGGCCGACGCGTGACACTCCGCACGCCCGAACACACGAACCCCGTCACGGCTTCCAGGGGACGCGGTGTTCGGTCAGGTGGGCGAGGACGGCGTGGTTGGCCTCCCAGCCGTCGGGGGCTGCGACCCGTCGGCCGCCTCCGGCGGCGTGCCGGACTCCGTCCGGCGGGTGGGGCCCGGCAGCGCAGGTCGGCCGGCGGGCACCGAAGCGTTGGTCACGGCTTCCAAGGGACGCGGTGTTCGGTCAGGTGGGCGAGGACGGCGTGGTTGGCCTCCCAGCCGTCGGGGAATTTGACGACCGTGCCCAGTTGGACGGGTTCCGTCGACGGGTAGTCGTCGAGGAGGTCGGTCACGCCCGCGCGGCAGACCACGATGCACGCGTGGCGGTGCCGGGAGGCCAGCACGCACAGGCGCCCCGTCTCCAGGTGGAAGGCGGTCGCGTCGGGGCGGCCGGAGAGCGGGTGGAGCACCACCGTGACGTCGTACTCGCGGCCCTGGAGCCGATTGGCCGTGTCGACCGTGACATCGCGCACGCCCAGCTCCGCCAGGGCCGCGCGGACCGCCGCCGCCTGGTCCCGGTGGGCCGTGCCGACCGCGACCCGGTCGGCGGTGAGGGGCGTGGCGTCCGGTGAGCGCTCCGAGACGGCGGCGCCGCCCCGGTCGAGCAGCCGCCGCACCACCACCGCCACCGCCCGGACCGCCTCCGGGTCGGTGCGCGGGGTGTGCCGGGCGGGCAGCTCCAGCAGGCCCCAGCCGGACTCGGCCGCCTCGTCGATCACCCGGTCGGGCCCGGAGCCGTCGCCGGGCACGGCGAAGGTGAGGCGGCGGTCGCCGTGGCCGGTGCCGCTGCGGAACGGGGTGTACGGGTAGAACGCGCCGGAGACCAGCGGGGCGGCGGAGGCGGGCAGCCGCCAGGAGACGGGGAGGCGGTGCTGGGGCAGGCCCGGGTTGTGCGCGAGCAGGGTGAAGACCGCCGAGCCCGAGGGGTCGTACGACAGGCCCGCCCACTGCTCGCTGCCCACGATCGCGAACGGGTCCAGCTGGCCCGGGTCGCCCACGAACAGCGCCCGCTCGAACAGCCCGGCCACCGCGAGGAGCGAGTCCGAGCGCATCTGGTACGCCTCGTCCACGATCGCGTGCCGCCAGGGCTCGTCCACCTTCACGTGCGCCCACTTCGCGGCCGTGGACAGCACGACCGGCGTCTCCCTGAGGTCGCCCGCCTTCGCCGACTTGCGGACGTTCGGCAGGTCGTCCAGTGCCTTGTCGTACGGGTCGGCGTCACTGCTGTGCAGCCGGCCGACGGGCAGCTCCGGGTTCTTCTCGGCGAGCCTGAGGACCAGGTCGTCGACCTGGGCGTTGGTCTGCGCGACCACCATCAGCGGGCGCCCCGCGTCCGCGAGTTCCAGCGCCGCGCGGACCACCAGCGTCGACTTGCCGGCGCCCGGCGGCGAGTCCACGACCACACCCCGGTCGGTGCCGTGCAGGGTGTCGTGGAGGATCGCGGCGGTGGCCCGGGCCGCGGCCGTCCCGGGGTCGAAGTCCGTGGCCGTCACAGCACGTCCTCCCGCGTCACCGCGTCCGGGGTCTCCTGGACGGCCTCGCCCGGCGGCCCGCCGTGCGTCCACGGAGTCGCCTCCGGGTCGGGCAGCTTCGCCCCGCCGCGCTGCTCGTGCTCGAACAGGGTGAGGACGAGCCGGTCGCCCTTCTCCGGGACGGAACCCTCCTCCGGTTCCTTTCCACGGCCCATCTTGTCGAGCACACGCAGCACCAGGACCCCCTCGGCCTCGAACCCGGCGAACTCCAGCGACTGCGGCTTCCCGCCCAGCGAGCGGTACACCTTCACCCGCTCGCCGAGGTGCGGCCGGTCCTCGGTGCGCACCGTCACCAGCGGGCGCGGGCTGGGCCGCTTGCCCTCGCTGTACGCCATCACCACATCGAGGACCTCGCCCGCGAACGCCTCCCCGGTCAGCCGCCGCCCCGCCATCACCAGCGGGTCGTCGAGCGCCTCCTGGGCGTCCAGCCGGGCCTGTTCGCGCTCGCGCGTGGCCAGCTTGTTCGCGGCGGTCACCGCGTCGTCGCGGCGCGGCTGCGGGGGCTCTCCGGCCAGGACGCGGTCGCGGTGGCCGGTGAACGACCAGCGGTCGCGCGTCCACCGCTCCTCGGCACGGGCGCCCTCGGGCAGCCCGCGCAGCAGGTCCAGCCCCTGCCAGACCGCGTCCCAGGTGGGCCGGGTGCGGCTCTCCACCAGCGCGAGGACCTCCCGCTCGGCGGCGGTGAGAACGGCCAGCCGGGCGTCGGCCTGGAGGCCGTCCTCGGCGGTGGCGAGGGCGGTGCGGGCCCGGTCGTAGCGCTCGAAGGCGGGGGCCAGCAGCCTGTTGTCGAAGGCGGGGTCGGTGGCGGGTCCGGCCGGCGGGCACAGCAACTGACCGTCCCCGTCCCGCGCCAGCTCGGCCCGCCGGGCCGCCGCCGCGCCCGTGCTGCCCCGCGGGGGGTCGATCCAGGCGAGCAGCGCCCCCAGGTGCTGGTCCTCCACGCCGGACTGACCGGTCGCCCAGTGCCGGGACAGCAGGTCCGTCATGGCGAGCAGCAGGGCGGAGCCGGGGACCCGGGCGCGCTCCCCGAAGTGGGTGAGCCAGCGGCCCAGCAACGGCACCCGGGGCGGGGCCGGATAGGGCGTCTCCGGGTCCTGCTCCGCCGTGCGCCGGAACCGCATCGAGCGGCCCAGCAGCCGTACGTACTCGATGCCCGCGCGGCCCGGGACGATCAACTGGGGTGCGTCCGAGCAGAGTTCGACCTCGACCTTGACCCGCTTGCCGGTCTCCGGGTCGGTCTCGGTGCGCTCGGCGGCCTCCACGGACCCGGCGTAGGAGTCCAGATGGGGCAGGACGACGTCGGCGAGTTCGGCGAGGAAGGCGAAGCGCAGGTCGCGGTCGCGCGGCTGGGGCACGACCAGCAGCCGCGGGGCGTCCCGGTCGGTGCCGACCAGCGCGCCGAGCGGGGCACCGGCCTCACCGGCGGTGGTCAGCGGCACCAGGACGAGCGGCCGTTCGGACAGGTGCCGGTGGCGGACGGTCGCCGCCCGCTGGGCGGTGCCGGTGCTCACGGCCTCCAGCCGGGCCAGGGTGGTGATCAGGGACACGCGGCCCCCTCCAGTGCCTCCGCCCGCAGGGCCGCCGCCCGCCGCAGGGCCGCCACCGCCGGGTCGTCCGGGTCGCCGGTCTCGCCGCGGGCCGCCGACAGGACGTCCTCGACCGTGGTCAGGCCGCCCAGTTCGGCGCGGACCGCGCGGCCGAGCGAGGTCACCTCGTCGGCCGCGCGGGAGCGCTGCCGGCAGTGGAAGGCCAGCTCGCAGGCGGACAGGCACTCGGGCGCGTACGTCGCCGGGACCGCGTCGACCGCCGCCGTCAGCTCCTCGGCGGGCCGGTCCGGGGCGAAGCAGGTGCCCTCGGGGAGGGTGTCGGCGATCTCCTGGATACGGGTGAGCCGGGCCAGCTGGCGGGCGGTGACCGCGCGCTGCTTGCGGACGTCCACGGCGCAGGCGGTGGGCAGGTTGGAGAAGTCCTTGGGGCAGACCAGCAGCACGTCGTGGCGCACGCGCGGAGCCGGGTCGAGCCGGGCGGCGACCTCCTCCAGGGCCAGCACGTACACGGCGGCCTGCCGCGCGGCCGCGCCGACCTTGGCCGCGTCCGCCGAACCGTCCAGCATCGGGAAGGACTTGATCTCCACGACCGTCCAGCTGCCGTCGGGGTGCACGACCACCGCGTCCGGCTCCAGGAACGCGGGGGAGCCGGCCACCTCCAGGGTCAGCATCGGATGGTCCAGCAGCGTCCAGCCGCCCGCCTCGGCCGCCTCCCGCAGCGCCAGCGCCGTCCGCGCCGTACGCCCCTGGGGGCCGGTCGCGGTCAGGTCGGGCACGGCGGCCCCGTCGGCCGGCTCGGCGCCCGGGTCCAGCCGGGACCGCACCAGCCGCAGCAGTTCGGCGCCGCCGTCCGCCTTCACCTTCGCCTCGAACGCGTTGCCCCGGGTCAGCGCGAACTGAGACTGGCCGAAGGCCGACGGCGCACCGAGGGCGCTCGCCAGCGCGGTCTTGTCCACCCCGGCGCCGTCCAGGATCGCCCGCCGCCGGCACCCCGGGTTCGCGGCCAGCGCCGCGAGGGCGCGCGCGTCGAGGGCCTTGGCGGGGACTTCGGGGCCGCGCAGCTCAGCGAGCTGGTGCCGGAGCGCCGTCCCCCGCGTCTGACGGAGAGGCGTCCGGTTCGGCTCCGGAGGCGAGCCGGGACTCGCGCTGCGATGGGATTCGCTCACCCGGCGAAGTCTGGCACCCGCCACTGACAATCGGGGAACCCGAGCCGTCCGAGCGTGCTGCGACGAGCGAGGCGCCCGGGGCGAACCGGACCCGGACGTGGTCCGCGCCGCGCATCACGTACGGCGTGAGCAGGAGGCCGACGCCCATCACCGCGACGCCCGCGACCGCGTCCAGGAAGTAGTGGTTGGCGGTGCCCATCACGACGATCACGGTGAGCAGCGGGTAGACCACGCCGAGCACCTTGGTCAGCCGCGTGCCGCCGTGCCGCCACAGCATGATCCCGCACCACAGCGCCCAGCCGCAGTGCAGGCTCGGCATCGCCGCGTACTGGTTGGTCATGCCGCCCAGACCGCGCGGGGCGCTGGCGTCGCCGCCCCACCAGCCGTACGAGCTGTACTGCGCCATCGTGTCCACGAAGCCGTACTCCGCGGCCAGCAGCCGGGGCGGGCAGGTGGGCAGCAGGGTGAAGCCGATCAGGCCGATGAACGTGGACGTCATCAGCCAGGTGCGGGCCCGGCGGTAGACCTCGGCGCGCCTGCGGAAGAGCCAGACCAGGATCACCGGGGTGACCAGGTAGTGCAGCGACGCGTACCAGAAGTCGGCCGGCACCCCGAGCCACGCCTCACGTGTGAACAGGCGGTTGAGCGGGTGCTCGGCGTTCAGGTGCAGCGCCTTCTCGACGCGCAGGATCGCCAGACCGTGGTCGACGGCGGTGGCTATGTTGCCGCGCGCGAGCAGGCGGCCGGCCGAGTAGCAGCCGTACACCAGCAGGATCAGCGGCAGCTCGGTCCACCAGCGCAGCCGGGCCCGCGGGACCACCTCGGTGCCCGGTGTCTCGGTCTGCGGCATCCGATCGCCCTCCCCCTTCTTCTCGTCCCCGCGCCGCCCGGTGGGCCGACCGTGTCACTTTACGGTGCCCGCGGTACCGCCCATGCGGGGCGCTCAGCCCTCAAAGACGCGGAGAGCGTCCGCCGGGTTGCCCGTTCCCGGCGCGTTCCCAGGGTGGGTGATGATGGAGAGGTCCCGCCCCCGGTTTTCCTGCCCCCGCTTCTCCCTCCCCCTTCTCCGAAAGGCGCTTCCCCCATGGCACCGCGCATCCTGTTGGCCCGGCACGGACAGACACAGTGGTCGCTGTCCGGCAAGCACACCGGCAGGACCGACGTACCGCTCCTGGAGGAGGGCCGCCGGGGCGCCAAGCTGCTCGGCGAGCGCCTGCACCGGCCGCCGTTCGACGGCCTCGCCGGGGTCGAGGTGCGCACCAGCCCCCTGGCACGCGCGCGTGAGACGTGCGAACTGGCGGGCTTCGGCGACCGCGCGGAGCGCTGGGACACGCTGATGGAGTGGGACTACGGCGCGTACGAGGGCCTGACCCCCGCCGAGATCCAGTCCGTCCGCCCCGGCTGGCTCATCTGGCGCGACGGGGTCCCCGAGGGGGAGACGCTCGCCGAGGTGACCGCACGGGCGGACGAGGTGGTCGCCTGGGCGCGCTCGGCCGACCGCGACGTCCTGGTCTTCGCCCACGGCCACATCCTCCGGTCGATCGGCGCCCGCTGGCTGGGGCTGCCCCTCGACTTCGCGGCCCGCATCAGGCTGAACCCGACGTCGCTGTCGGTGCTGGGCTGGGCCTACGGCGAACCGGCCGTCGAGAGCTGGAACGACCTGGGCCACCTCGCCGGGTAGGCACGCGGCCCACCCGGCCTGCACGGCGCACGCGGCCCACCCGGCCTGCACGGCGCACCCGGCTCACCCGGCCTGCACGGCCTGTGCGGCCCAGCCGGCCTACACGGCCCTCGGCGTGGACGTGTGCCGGTCCAGGAACTCCTGGACGCCGCTCGCGCGGCGGTGCGGCAGCAGCACCCGGGCCGTGCCCGCCAGCATCGCCTGGATGCGGGACGACTGGACCTGGTCCAGCAGGTCGAGCACCCGCATCCCGGCCGTCGCCGCCTCGTCCGGGCGGCCGCCCCGCGCGAGGTCGTCGGCGAGTTCCGCCGTGTACAGCGCGATGTTGCGGGTGAAGTGCGGATCCTGGAGGTCGGCGGCCCGGCGCGCGTGCCGCGCCGCCCGCGGCCAGTCGCCCAGCGTCGACCAGCACTGCGCCTCCAGGCCCTCCAGCTCGGCCTCTCCGTAGAAGCTCATCCACTCGGGGTCGGCGTCCGAGTGGCCTCGCTCGAAGAGGGCCTGCGCCCGGGCCAGGGCCTGTTCGCAGCCGGTGCGGTCGGCGAGCCCCGCCCAGCCGCCCGCCTCGCGCAGCGCGAGCAGGGACATCAGGCGGGCCGAGCCCAGCGGCCGCCCGACCCGCTGCGCGGCCTGGGCCGCCCGTACCGCCTCCCTGGGCCGCCCGGCGTCCCGCGCCAGGAACGCCGTGTTGCAGAAGGCGTGCGCCTCCAGCCCGGCGTCCCCGGTCATCCGCGCCGTCGCCAGCGCCTCCGCGTAGTGCGAGCGGGCGTCGTCGAAACGGCCGGAGTCATGGGCCAGCCAGCCCACCGAGATGGCCAGTTCACCGGCGCCCGAGTGCAGGCGTTCGGCGGTCGTCTGCCGGGTCGCGCCGGCGTCCAGCAGCGCGTACGCCGCGCGCAGCGGGGCCGCCGCGCGCCGGTACAGCCCGTCCGCGCCGTGCCGGTCGTCCAGCAGCCGGATCCGCCGTACGGCCTCCTCCAGGGCGGCCGCGTGGGAGGACCCGGCACGGCGCACCGGCCGGTCCGCCGCCACGGCGTCGATGGTGAGGCCCAGGGGGGCCATCGTGGCGGCGGCCACCGTGGCGCCCCCGCCGGTCATGAATAGGCGACGCAGCACGTCGCTCTCCTCGTAGTTGTCGTGCGTCTCGTACGGGTCCTGCGGGTCATACGGCCCGATGGCCCCCTGCGTCTCACCTCCGGGGAGGAAGGGGGGCTCGTCCTCGGGCGGCCGGGCCCAGCGTCCGCGGACGGACGAGCGGGGCGCGAAGCCGAGATCGGCGAGCGTGCGGCCGGGGAACATGTGCAGGAACACCCGTTCGTACGCGTAGTTCGGGCAGCGGATCTCACCTGCCTCGACCCGGCCGATGTAACGCGCGTCACAGCTCACCCGCTCGCCGATCTCGCGGGCGGCACGCCGTACCAGCGCGGCGAACTCGGCCGGCGAATGCCGGCCTCGCAGCTGCCGGAAGGCGAGGTTCGGCCGTACCGGCCGATCGGGCTGTGACGAGGTCGTTGGTGACGACGTCATGGCCGGGTCCTCTCGTGCGAACCGTCGAACCATGCCGGACTCATGGTGAGTTGTCCGTGTGGACCCTTGGTTCCGGCGGGCAAGAACGTACCTGGTGTGTCGGACCCGTGATGCCGGGTTTGGCTACAAACCGGATATCTCATGCACGATCTGCCATGAACTGCCATCCTTTGCGGCTGACTTCCGCCGTAGCCGTTGACGCGGTGGCGCGTTGGACCTCCTGGACTGCAAGGGGGGCTGCGTGGTGGAGGCCGGGATGGAGACCAGCCAGAGCAACGATCCCTGTGCGCCGTCGGCACCGGCGGCAGGCGACACGGGATGCGACCTCGTGACGGTGCCGGCCAGACAGGGCCTGGAGGCGGTCGACATCCTGCGCCGGGGGACCGGGGAGGCGGTGGGGCCGGTGCTGCACGACGACGGGGGCGACACCCTCGGCTTCGTGGTGCCGGCCGGTACCGCGGCGGGCTGGGACGTCCCCGGCAGCACCTGTACGGGGACCGACGGGCGCGGGCTGCGGTTCGACCCCGAGCCGCCCGTCGAGGGGTCCGACTGGCTGCTGCCGCCGGGCGAGGCCGACCTCGCGACGGACCCGGCGGTCCTGCGCCGGGCGCTCGGCGAGGCGGCCCGGCTGATCGAGGCCGCGGACAGCTGTCGCTGAATTTCCCGTACGGCCGCCGCCTGCGAAAATGGCGCAATGGGCAAGTCCAGGAACTCACGGCGCCGGTCGGCGTCCGCCGCCGAACCCGTGGTCGAGGCCGTCGACGGCGGCCTCGCCCAGCTCCTTCCCGACCCCGACCGCGGCCGGGCCTGGACGCTGCTCATCGACGGCGCCCCGCAGTCCCATGTCGACCTCGACGACCCCGGCTACCTCTCCTTCGAGTACCAGCGCCGCCTCGGCCATGTGATCGACCTCGTCGCGCCGCCGGGCCGGCCCCTCCAGGCCGTCCACCTCGGCGGCGGGGCGTTCACGCTGGCGCGGTACGTCGCGGCCACCCGGCCCCGCTCCACCCAGCAGGTCGTCGAGCGCGACGCGGCCCTCGTCCGGCTGGTCCGCCGGGAGCTGCCCCTGGACCCGAACGCGCGGATACGGGTGCGGTCCCTGGACGCGCGCGAAGGGCTGGGGAAGGTGCCGGAGGGGTGGGCGGACCTCGTCGTAGCGGATGTGTTCGCCGGGGCGCGCACCCCGGCGCACCTGACGTCCACGGAGTTCCTGGACGAGGTGCGCAGGGTGCTGCGGCCCGGGGGCGTGTACACGGCGAACCTGGCGGACGGACCGCCGCTGGCCCATCTGAAGGGGCAGATCGCCACCGCGGGGGCGCGGTTCGCGGAGCTCGCGGTGGTCGCGGACGCGGCCCTGTGGCGGGGGAAACGGTTCGGCAACGCGGTGCTGGTGGCGGCCGATGTACCGCTGCCCGTCGCGGAACTGACCCGGCGTTGCGCTTCCGACCCGCACCCCGGGCGGCTCGAACACGGGCGGGCACTGCGGGATTTCACCGGCGGGGCGGCCGCCGTCGGCGACGACGCGGCGGTGGCTTCGCCCGCTCCGCCGCCGTCGGTCTTCCGCTAGCCGTCAGCCGTCAGCCGTCAGCCGTCAGCCGTCAGCCGCCGACCGTCGGCCGCCAGTTGCGGGGACCGTGGCTCAATACGTCTCCACCTGCACGTTCGGCGGGCCGTCGTGCCAGGTGCAGAAGACCGACACCCGGTCCGTGCTCCGGCTGAACTCGACGCGGATCCAGTACTCCGTCTTCCACACCTGCATCGACCAGCCCGTCGCCGGCGTCGCCGACACCAGGGTCGCGCTGGTCTCGCCCAGGTCGAAGACCGCCCGTCCGCCGTCCGTGTCGTACGCCTTGACCTGGCCCGAGGCGGAGGCCGAAGCGGACGCGGCGGCGGAGGCCGACGGAGTCGGGGACGGCGTCCGGGTCCGGGACGGCGTCGGGGTGGGAGTCGGCGACGGAGTCCTCGCCGGGCTCGGCGCACGGGACGTCGAGGACGCGAGGGGCTTGGCACCCTGGGTCGTCGGGGTGTCGTCCGTCGCCGTGACGGGAAGGGCGCGTGGCGGGTCGTAGGCCGTGCCGGCCATCACCGTGTGGACGCCCCACCACGACAGCGTGGCCGCCGCGCCCGTGGCGAGCAGCCAAGCCAGTACGTGTACGAGTCCTCTGCGCATCGCGGGCCATACTGCCTCAGGCGCACCGGCGTGCGCACTCGCCCCGAGTTATCCACAGGCTCCGGCCGGCGTCGTCCGCATGGCGTACGGTGCGGCGCATGGCAAGTGTGCTCGTGGTCGAGGACGACCAGTTCGTACGCTCGGCGCTCATCCGGCATCTCACCGACGCCTCGCACACCGTGCGCAGTGTCGGTACGGCACTGGAGGCGCTGCGCGAGGTCGCCCATCTCCGTTTCGACGTGGTCATCCTGGACCTCGGACTGCCGGACCTGGACGGCTCCGAGGCGCTGAAGATGCTGCGCGGCATCACCGACGTGCCCGTCATCATCGCGACCGCGCGCGACGACGAGACGGAGGTCGTCCGGCTGCTCAACGCCGGTGCGGACGACTACCTGACGAAGCCGTTCTCCGTCGAGCACCTGTCGGCGCGGATCGCCGCCGTGCTGCGCCGGGCCCGGTCCGGCGGCGGCGAGCCGGCACCGTCCAGCGTGCTGCGGGTCGGCGGACTGACCGTCGATCCGCTGCGCCGGCAGGCCGAGCTGGACGGGGCGCGGCTCGACCTGACCCGGCGTGAGTTCGACCTGCTGGCCTTCCTGGCCGGCCGGCCGGGGGTCGTCGTCCCGCGCAGGGAACTGCTGGCGGAGGTCTGGCAGCAGTCCTACGGGGACGACCAGACCATCGATGTGCATCTGTCGTGGCTGCGCAGGAAGCTGGGGGAGACCGCGGCCCGGCCGCGCTATCTGCACACCCTGCGCGGGGTCGGGGTGAAGCTGGAGCCGCCGGGCGGGGAAGCGGGGCCGGTCGGATGAGATGGGCACTGGTCAAGGTCTGTCTGGCGGTCACCGCGATGGTCGTGGTCGCCTTCGCGGTGCCGCTCGGACTGGTCGTCAAGGAGATGGCCCGCGACCGCGCCTTCTCCAACGCCGAGCGGGAGGCCGCTGCCGTCGCCCCCGCCCTGTCCATCACCACCGACCGGGACAAACTGGAGCGGGTGGTGGCCTCGGCCGGCGCCGACCAGGGCATGGCCGTGCACATACCCGCGGCCGGGGGCGCCGCCGCCGTCGACATCGGCCGCCGGCGCGCCGCCGACCGGGACATCTCGGCCGTGCGCAGGCTGGGCAGGGCGTCCACCACCGAAGTCGCCGGCGGGTCCACCCTGTTGCAGCCGGTCGCGCTCGGCACCGGCGCCATCGCGGTCGTCGAGGTCTACGTCCCCGAGTCCGAGGTCAGACACGGCGTCGGCACGGCCTGGGCGGTGCTGGCCGCCGTCGGCCTGGCGCTGGTCGTCGGCTCGGTCGCGGTCGCCGACCGGCTGGGCGTACGGATGGTGCAGCCCGCCCAGCGGCTGGCCGAGGGCGCGCACGAACTGGGGGAGGGCAAGCTGGGGTCGCGGGTGCCGGAGGACGGCCCGGCCGAACTGCGGCTGGCGGCCGTCGCGTTCAACTCGATGGCCGACCAGGTCGTCCAACTCCTCGCCAACGAGCGGGAGCTGGCCGCGGACCTGTCCCACCGGCTGCGCACCCCGCTCACCGTGCTGCGGCTGAACGCCGCCTCGCTCGGGGACGGCCCGGCCGCCGACCAGACCCGGGCCGCCGTCGCGCAGCTGGAGCGGGAGGTCGACACCATCATCCGTACCGCCCGGGAGGCCAAGCCGCAGACCGCGGCGGTCGGACCGGGCGCCGGGTGCGACGCGGCCGAGGTGGTGCGCGAGCGGATGGGGTTCTGGTCGGCGCTCGCGGAGGACGAGGGCCGCAAGTGGCGGCTGGCCGGCGTCGACCGGCCGGTGCGCATCCCCGTCGCCCGGACCGATCTGGCCGCCGCGCTGGACGCGTTGCTCGGCAACGTGTTCCGGCACACCGCCGAGGGCACCGCCTTCGCGGTCGACGTGCACAACGGCGAGGACGCGGTGATCGTGCTGGTCTCGGACGCCGGGCACGGCATCCGGGATCCCGAGGCGGCGATGGCCCGCGGGCGCGGGTCCGGGGCGGCCGGGTCGACCGGACTCGGGCTGGACATCGTGCGCAGGCTCGCCGAGTCGACCGGCGGCGACGTGCGGATCGGCTCGTCGGTGCTCGGCGGGACCGAGGTGCGGATCTGGATCCAGCTCGACGGCCGGAAACCGGAGCGCAAGGGGCACCGAGGGAGCGTGCGGCGCCGTCGCACCGGGCGCCGGACCCGGAAGATTGGTCTCGACCTTTAATCGGTCCCGATGCCTTCCTTAAGCGCACCCTAAGATCCCCGACGGCCGTCCCTATCAGGCCGTTTGTCCGGTTCCCGGTCGCTAGCGTGCTGCCGCACCCCACCCCATTCGGCAGGCGAAGGCAGGCACGCGCATGAGCACGCACCGGCGCAGAATCAGTGGCAGGAACAAGGCGATAGGCGGATTCGTCGCGGCGGCCGTCGTCGGCGGCGGGGCCTTCCTGTTCACCGGCATCGCGCAGGCCGCCGGGGTCGGCGCCGCGTACACGAAGACCAGCGACTGGTCGACCGGGTACACCGCGCAGTACGTCGTCACCAACAACAGCGGGGCGACGGAGAAGGACTGGACGCTGGAGTTCGACCTGCCGGCCGGGGCGAAGATCAGCTCCCTGTGGAACGCCGAGTACACCGTCAGCGGCCAGCACGTCACCGTCAAGCCGCCGAAGTGGGAGACGGACGGGCTGGCGGCCGGCGCGTCGGACACCGTCGGCTTCGTGGTCAACGGCAGCGGCGACCCGACCGGTTGCCGGATCGACAACGCGAGCTGCTCCGCCGACGGCACCGCCACCCCGGAGCCCAGCGGCCGCCCGAGCACCACCGCGACCTCGACCCCGACGGCCACCGCCACCCCGACGGCCTCGGCCACGGCGTCCGCCTCGGCCACGGCGTCCGCCACCGCCACCGCCACCGCCACGGCCACCGCCTCGCCGAGCCAGAGCAGCGGCACCGGGTCCGGCACCACCACCTCCGCCGGCTTCGCCCCGTACGTCGACACCTCCCTCTACCCGGCGTTCGACCTGCTCGCGGCCGCCGACGCCACGGGCGTGAAGAACTACAACCTCGCCTTCGTCACCGACGGCGGCGGCTGCACCCCCAAGTGGGGCGGGGTCACGGACCTGGCCAGTGACGCCGTGGCCGCCCAGATCGGCTCGCTGCGCGCCAAGGGCGGTGACGTCCGGGTCTCCTTCGGCGGCGCCTCCGGCTCCGAGCTCGCCACCACCTGCTCCTCGGCGGACGCGCTGGCCGCGGCGTACGGCAAGGCCGTGGACGCCTACAACCTGACCAAGGTCGACTTCGACGTGGAGGGCGGCGCGCTGCCCAACACCACGGCGAACACCAACCGGGCGAAGGCCATCGCCAAGCTCCAGGCCGCCCACCCGGACCTGGACGTCTCCTTCACCCTCCCGGTCATGCCCGAGGGCCTCACCCAGGACGGCGTGAACCTGCTCTCCAACGCCAAGGCCAACGGCGTGAAGATCAGCACCGTCAACATCATGGCGATGGACTACGGCGCCTCCTACAGCGGCGACATGGGCACGTACGCCACCCAGGCGGCCACCGCCACCCAGGCCCAGGTCAAGAGCGTCCTCGGGCTCTCCGACACCGCCGCCTGGAAGACGGTCGCGGTCACCCCGATGATCGGCGTCAACGACGTCTCCACCGAGGTCTTCAAGGTCGACGACGCCACCGAACTGGTCGCCTTCGCCAAGTCCAAGGGCCTCGGCTGGCTCTCCATGTGGTCGGCCACCCGCGACCAGCAGTGCTCCGGCGGCGCCAAGTCCACCGCCGACGCCACGTGCAGCTCGATCGTCCAGGACAAGTACGCCTTCTCGAAGGCCTTCGCCGCGATCGGCTGACCCCGCCGCCACCAGGCACGGCCGCGCACACCCCGACGGGCGGGGCCGGTTCCACCGGCCCCGCCCGTCGCACACCCGTCACCCGCCCGTCGCACACCCCTTCGCGCCCTAGAAGATCCCCGGTCCGCCGAAGCCCCCGAACCCGCCCGGTCCGCCGGGCCCGCCGCCCATGGGAGGACCGTGGTGGTGGAAGCCGTCGAAGATCGCGTCGGCCAGGAGCATGCCGCCCACCCCCGCCGCACCCGCGACCAGGGCCGTCTTCCACCACGGCGTGCTGTACCAGCCGCCGGGGACGGTACGGCCGCCGACCGAGCCGCCCGGGTAGTAGTAAGGAGTCCCGGCGCCCGGCCGGTCCGAGGACGTGTACGTCTGGCCGCCCACCGACACCTGCTGCCCCGCCGTCGCCGAGCCCATCGGGGGCAGCGCCGGACCCGGGTCGAGACCCAGGGCGGTACGGGCCGCCCGCACGTAGTGCAGGCCCTCCACCGCGGTCTGCGTCACCAGCGCGTACTGCGCCGGGGTGTACGCCGTCGCCAGCTGGTTCTGCGCCGCGCGGTGCCGTTCCGCCGCGTCCGCCAGCGCCTGCCGGGCCGCCCGCTCGTCGCCCGCGTCCAGCGTCGCGAGGCCGCCGCCCAGCCGGTCCACCCAGCGGGTGGCCTCGGCCCCGGCGTCGGCGGTGAAGTCCTGCTGCGCCGTCCGCCCGGCACCCGTCGCGGCCCGCTGCCGGTTCCGGCCGGCCAAGGCCACCACCGCGGCGACGACCAGCGCCAGCGTCACCAGCGCGATGAAACCCATGACGTCCTCCGATGTCCCCGAGGCGCGATCACCTCGTGCGTCCCATGAGACGCCCCGGAGTTGAGAGGCCGCTGATCGAAGGCTGAGCGGTTCCTGTGAGATGCGGAGGACGATGCGCGAGGGCACGGCACCGGCCGGGAAGGGGACGGGGTGTTCCGGGGGGCGCCCCAACGCCCCCCGGAACGCCGCCGGGTCACGCCACCGGAACCTCCGGCAGCGTGCCCGTGCGGGCCACCTCCCCGTACCAGCGGGCGCTGGACTTCGGCGTCCGCGCCAGCGTCCCGTAGTCGACGTGCACCATGCCGAACCGCTTGGCATAGCCGTACGCCCACTCGAAGTTGTCCATCAGCGACCACAGGTAGTACCCGCGCACGTCCGCGCCGTCGGCGACCGCCCGCCGCACCGCCGCCAGGTGGCCGCGCAGGTAGGCGATCCGCTCCGGGTCGTGCACCCGGCCGTCGGCGTCCACCTTGTCCTCGTAGGCGGCGCCGTTCTCCGTGATGTACAGCGGCAGGCCGGGCGCCTCGCGCGAGTACCGCATGATCAGCTCGTGCAGCCCGGACGGGTCGACCGTCCAGCCCATCTCGGTGCGCTCGCCCGGCGTCTGGTGGAAGGCCACGTCGTCCGCCGCCGGCCACGGCGAGGCGCCGCCCCCGTGGCCGTCCGCGCGGGGTCCGGCCGGTGCGCGGTTCCCGGCCGACACCAGCGCCGGCGTGTAGTAGTTGAGCCCGAGCAGGTCCAGCGGCTGCCGGATCGCGTCGGTGTCGCCGTCGAGGACGTACGACCAGTCGGTGACCGACGAGGTCGCCTCCAGCAGCGTCGCCGGGTACGCGCCGTGCAGCACCGGGCCGTGGAAGACGCCGTTGGCCAGGTCGTCGATCCTGCGGGCCGCGGCCAGGTCGGCGGGGTCCTGCGAGAGCGGCCGCACCACCGAGGAGTTGAGGCTGATCCCCACCCGGCCGCGGGCCGGCAGCACCGAGCGCAGGGCCGAGGCGCCCAGTCCGTGCGCCAGGTTGAGGTGGTGCGCGGCGCGCAGCGCGGCCGCCGGGTCGGTCCGGCCGGGGGCGTGCACGCCGGCGCCGTAGCCCAGGAAGGCGCTGCACCAGGGTTCGTTGAGGGTGATCCACTGGTCGACCCGGTCGCCGAGCGCCTCGCCGACGATCCGCGCGTACTCGGCGAAGCGCGCCGCGGTGTCCCGCTCCGGCCAGCCGCCCGCGTCCTCCAGCTCCTGCGGCAGATCCCAGTGGTAGAGGGTGATCGCGGGCTTGATGCCCTTCGCGAGCAGCTCGTCCACCAGGCGCCGGTAGAAGTCCAGGCCCACCTGGACCGCCGGGCCGCGGCCGGTCGGCTGCACCCGGGACCAGGAGACCGAGAAGCGGTACGCGGTCAGGCCCAGGTCCGCCATCAGCGCCACGTCGTCGCGGTAGCGGTGGTAGTGGTCGACGGCGATGTCACCGTGGTCGCCGTCGACCGTCTTGCCCGGCGTGTGGCTGAAGGTGTCCCAGATGGAGGCGGTCCGGCCGTCCTCCCGCACCGCCCCCTCGATCTGGTAGGCGGAGGTAGCGGCACCCCAGAGGAAGGCCGGAGGAAAGCTCTCGGTCAACGGATCGGGCATGGAAGCGCTCCCATAGTCGGTGGGCCCCATTATGCATGGGAGCGCTCCCACGGCAAAGGGTCCGCACCCGCCCGCGCTCCGGCCCGCCCCTCGCGCCGCAGCTGCCCGCACCGGACGCACCCGCCCCTGCCGTCCCCCGCGCCCCGCGCACCCCGTCGGCGACAGCCCCGAAAAGCCCTCCGTTCACCTCTCGGTGAGCGGTTCCGGAGGTTCCCCTCCTCGCCGGGGGAAGGGCCGCACCACCCCGTCCCGACCTGCGACGTCTGTGACGCCTGGGATATGCGCCTCTGTGACCTGCGTGATTCCTCGGGGAGACGCGCCGATGTCCGGCCGGTGAAACCCGGCGGTGCGACACGTTCCCGTGACGTACGGAACACGCTTGCGCAACAACGCCGTTTTCAAGTCTTGACAGCTGGCCCGGCAGGAACCAGTCTTCCGGCATGCCGCGTGGGAGCGGTCCCACGGGCAGTCGGGGGAATCTCTCCCGTGTGGAGCGAACCACCCCATGGCCCTTCCCTCTGCCGTTATCGCACCCCGTTGACCAGCACCTTTTCACCGCACGCCGCGTGCTGTGGGCTGGCCGCTGCTCGCACCGAGAGGGCAGGTCAGGACCGTCGGACCCCGGCGGCCCGATTCCTGAGATCCCGTTCCCCACTGGAACAAGGAGTAGTGGAATGCGTATCACCCGTACCGGTCGTCGCGGCCGCAGAGCGGCGGCCCTGACCACATCGGTCCTGACCGCCTCGGCACTGCTGCTGACCGGTTGCAGCAGCGACAGCGACTCGGACGCCTCGGACTCCAACGGGAACATCACTCTCACGGTGGCGGACTTCGGGCAGTTCGGCTACAAGGAGGCCGACCTGTTCGCGAAGTACCACAAGCTGCACCCGAACATCACGGTCAAGGAAGAGACCACCGCCAACGAGCAGGACTACTACCCCAAGCTCCTTCAGCAGCTGAACACGGGCAGCGGCCTGGCGGACGTCACCGGCATCGAGGTGGGCCGCATCAAGGAGGTCGTCGACACCCAGGCGGCCAAGTTCACCGACCTGAGCAAGACGATCGACGTGAACGACTGGGTCTCCTGGAAGGAGAAGCAGGCCACCGCGGCGGACGGCACGGTCATAGGCGCCGGCACCGACATCGGCCCGATGTCCCTGTGCTATCGCAAGGACCTGTTCGACAAGGCGGGTCTGCCCAGCGACCGCGACTCCGTCGCCAAGGCCGTCGCGGGCGGCTGGGAGGACTACCTCAAGCTCGGCGAGCAGTACAAGAAGAAGGCCCCGTCCGGGACCTACTTCATGGACTCCGCGAGCGCCATGTACAACGCGGTCGTCAGCTCCTCCGCGCAGCAGTACTACGACGCCGACGGCAAGGCGATCTACAAGGACAGCCCCTCCGTGCAGCAGGGCTGGAACCTGGCCGCCGAGGCCGCGTCGAAGAAGCTGACCCAGGGTCTGCCGCAGTTCACCGACGCCTGGACCGCGGCCCTGCGCAAGGGCACCGTGGCCACGGTGGCGTGCCCCGCCTGGATGGCGGGCCAGATCTCCACCAACTCCGGTGACGCCTACAAGGGCAAGTGGGACATCGCCAAGGCGCCCGGTTCGACCGCCGCCAACTGGGGCGGCTCCTTCCTGGCCGTGCCCAAGAGCGGCAAGCACACCAAGGAGGCCGCCGCGCTCGTCAAGTGGCTGACCGCGGCCGAGCAGCAGGCCGAGGTCTTCAAGGCGATCGGCGTCTTCCCGTCGAACAAGGGCGCGTACGACCTCGACAGCGTGAAGAGCGCCAAGCTCCCGTACTTCAACGACGCGCCCGTCGGCGAGATCTACGCCGACGAGGCCAAGTCCATCCCCGAGGCGGTGCTCGGCCCGAAGGACGCGACGATCAAGGACACGATCTCCACGCAGATCAACAACATGGAGCAGCGGGGCACCAAGCCCGCCGACGCGTGGAAGGCCGCGACCGAGGCGATCGACAAGGCGATCGGCTGACGACCGGCGGTGCGGACGGCCCGACCGGCCGCCCGCACCGCCCCGCGGCGCGCGGACCCGCCACCGGCGGGCCGCGCGCCACTCGGCGGCAACCCGCCCCGACACCGCCCGCCGATCCGGCGGTTTCCGTCGTGTCGTCATCGTCTTCGCCACCCGGTCGCAACCCCAGGAAGGAACTCCCCCGTGGCAACCACAACCCCCACACGGGGTGCCCCCACCCCGCCCGCCGGCGGCTCCGGTGCCGCGCCGAACGGCCGCGGCACCTGGCGCAGCCGGCTGTGGCGCTTCGACGACCTCGCGTCCCCGTACGCCTACATCGCCCCCTTCTTCCTCGTCTTCGGCGCCTTCGGGCTCTACCCGCTCCTCTACACGGGCTGGATCGCCCTGCACCGGGTGGAGATGACGAGCCTCAACACCTCCGAGTGGGTCGGCTTCGACAACTTCACCAAGATCCTCCAGGACTCGGAGTTCTGGACGGCCGTCACGAACACCTTCCTGATCGGCGTCATCTCGACCGTCCCGCAGCTGCTCGTCGCCCTCGGCCTCGCCCACCTGCTCAACTACAAGCTGCGCGCCAGCACGTTCTGGCGGACGGTCATCCTCACCCCGTACGCCACCTCCGTGGCCACCGCGGCCCTCGTCTTCGCCCTGGTGTTCCGGGCCGACGGCGGCATCCTCAACTGGGTGCTGCACTTCGTCGGCATCGGCAACACCGACTGGGGCAACGGCGAATGGACCTCGAAGATCGCCATCTCGGTCATCGTGATCTGGCGCTGGACCGGCTACAACGCCCTGATCTACCTGGCCGCCATGCAGGCCGTGCCCACCGACCTGTACGAGGCCGCCTCCATCGACGGGGCGACCCGCTGGCAGCAGTTCCGCAAGGTGACCATCCCCTCGCTGCGGCCGACGATCCTGTTCACCATCGTCATCTCGACCATCGGCTCCATGCAGCTGTTCGGTGAGCCGCTGCTGCTCCAGGGCGGCACGCTCGGCTCCACCGGCGGCAGCGAGCACCAGTACGAGACCCTCAGCATCTACCTCTTCAACTACGGCTGGAAGCTGGGTCACCTCGGTCCCGCCGCGGCGGTGGCCTGGGCCATGCTCGCCCTGCTGCTGCTCATCGCCCTGATCAACCTGATCGTCGGCCGGTTCGTGCGCAAGAGCGCGGCCTGACGGGAGCGAATCGATGACCACGACCAGCCCCACCAAGACCGTGCCGGGCCTCGACCCGGCGCCGCCGGTCGCCTCCCAGGGCAGGAACCGCGTCCGTCTCAAGCTCGGCGCCGGGCAGCAGCTCAAGGGCGGCCCCCTCACCTACACCGCGCTGATCATCGTCGGCCTGGGCTCGATCTTCCCGCTGTACTGGACCCTGGTCGCCGCCTCGCACGACCAGCAGCGGGTCCTCGACAGCCCGCCGCCGCTGCTGCCCGGCGGCAGACTCTGGACCAACCTCCAGACCGCCTGGGACCAGGCGCACCTCGGCAAGGCCATCGTCAACAGCGTCATCGTGGCGGGCTGCATCACCGCGGCCACCCTGTTCTTCTGCACGCTGGCCGGCTACGCCTTCGCCAAGATGCGCTTCCGCGGCCGGGGCGCCCTGATGACCGCGGTCATCGCCACCCTGACGATCCCGCCGCAGCTCAGCGTGGTCCCGCTGTTCATGATGATGGCGGACATCGGCTGGGGCGGAAAACTGGAGTCGGTGATCTTCCCGACCCTGGTCGGCGCCTTCGGCGTCTTCTTCATGCGCCAGTACCTGCTGGAGGCCCTGCCCTACGAGCTCATCGAGGCGGCCAAGGTGGACGGCGCGACCAACATCCGCATCGTGTGGAACGTGGTCCTGCCCGCGGCCCGCCCCGCGATGATGGTGCTGGGCATGCTCACCTTCGTCCAGGCGTGGAACGACTTCTTCTGGCCCTTCCTCGCGCTGAACCAGGAGAACCCCACCCTCCAGGTCGCGCTCGGACAGCTCAGCGCCTCCTACACCCCCGACCAGAGCATCGTCATGGCCGGCGCCCTGATCAGCACCCTGCCACTGCTGCTGGTCTTCGTGATCTTCGGCAAGCAGATCGTCGGCGGCATCATGGCGGGCGCCGTCAAGGGCTGACGCCCGGCCGCCGCGGCCCCGCCGTCCCCCGCCGTCCCTGCCCCGCCGTCCGGTACGGCCCGCCCCGCACACGGGCCGTACCCGGCGGGGCGCCCCCGCGTGCGGCCCGTCCCGTCCGGACACCGCCCGCGTCAGGCCCCCGGACCCCTGTCCGGCCCCTTCCCCCCGTCCTTCCCCACGCCACTTCGGGAGCGCTCTCACCATGACCGCCGTACGAACCGAGACCACTGCCCAGTCGGCCTTGCACACCTCCTTCCCGCCCGGCTTCGTCTGGGGGGCCGCCACCGCCGCCTACCAGGTGGAGGGCGCCGCCGCCGAGGACGGCCGCACCCCGTCCATCTGGGACACCTTCAGCCACACCCCCGGGAAGGTCCGCAACGGCGACACCGGGGACATCGCCGCCGACCACTACCACCTGTACCGCGACGACGTGGCGCTGATGAAGGACCTGGGCCTGAAGGCCTACCGGTTCTCCGTGTCCTGGTCGCGGGTGCAGCCCACCGGCCGGGGGCCCGCCGTCGAGCGCGGCCTGGACTTCTACCGCCGGCTCACCGACGAGCTCCTCGGGGCGGGCATCACCCCCGTCGCCACCCTCTACCACTGGGACCTGCCCCAGGAGCTGGAGGACGCGGGCGGCTGGCCGCAGCGCGACACCGCGCACCGCTTCGCCGACTACGCCGAGATCATGGCCCGCGCCCTGGGCGACCGCGTCGGGGTCTGGACCACCCTCAACGAGCCCTGGTGCACCGCGTTCCTGGGCTACGGCTCCGGTGTGCACGCACCGGGCCGCACCGACCCGGCCGCCACCCTGCGCGCCGCCCACCACCTGAACCTGGCCCACGGGCAGGCGGTCGGCGTGCTCCGGGAGAACCTGCCGTCGACCGCGCAGACCTCCATCACCCTCAACCTGCACCAGGTGCGCCCGCTCGGCGACAGCCCCGCGGACGCCGAGGCAGCCCGCCGTATCGACGCGGTCGGCAACCGGATCTTCACCGGCCCGATCCTGGACGGGGCCTACCCCGAGGACCTGCTCGCCGACACCGCGCACATCGTCGACTGGGCGGAGCTGG
Source organism: Streptomyces sp. NPDC104367 (assembly GCF_055583825.1). Classification (NCBI taxonomy): domain Bacteria; kingdom Bacillati; phylum Actinomycetota; class Actinomycetes; order Kitasatosporales; family Streptomycetaceae; genus Streptomyces; species Streptomyces sp. NPDC104367. Next base: position 255,322 of record NZ_JBVJND010000008.1, read on the forward strand.
TGCACGACGGCGACCTGGCGGAGATCAACCGCCCCATCGACCTGCTCGGCGTCAACTACTACGCGCCGACCGTGGTCTCCGCGGCCCCCGAAGGCGCCGCCAGCACCCGGGACGACGGCCACGGCGCGAGCGACCACTCGCCGTGGACCGGCGCCGGCGACGTCGCCTTCCACCTCGCCAACAACCAGCTCACCGCGATGAACTGGGCCATCGACGCGAGCGGGCTGCACACCCTGCTGACCGACCTGGCCGCCTCCCACCCGGAGCTGGCGCTGATGGTCACCGAGAACGGCGCCGCCTTCGACGACTACATCTCGCCCGAGGGCCGGGTGAACGACCCGCAGCGGATCGCCTACCTCCACTCCCACCTGGACGCCGTCCGGCAGGCCGTCGCCGACGGGGCGGACGTGCGCGGCTACTTCCTGTGGTCCCTGCTGGACAACTTCGAGTGGTCCTACGGCTACTCCAAGCGCTTCGGAGCCGTCTACGTCGACTACTCGACCCAGCGACGCATCCCCAAGGCGAGCGCACACTGGTACGCGGAGGTGATCCGCCGGAACGCGCTGCCGGAAGGCGGTGAGCAGGGCTGACCCGCCACGGCCCGGGCCCGGTCGGCCGCGGGCGACGGGGCCGGGAGCGGCCCGGCCACGGCTGTTACATTCCTGGCCTGAAGGCTGCGAACGGAAGGCGGCGACCATGACGGTCAAGGGTGAGCGGAGCCGGGGGGCCCGGCGGCCGACCCTGGAGGAGGTCGCCGCCAAGGCAGGCGTGGGCCGCGGCACGGTGTCCCGGGTGATCAACGGTTCGCCCCGGGTCAGCGACGCGACCCGGGCGGCCGTGGAGGCGGCCGTGCACGAGCTCGGCTACGTCCCCAACACCGCCGCCCGCGCGCTGGCCGCCAACCGCACGGACGCGATCGCGCTGGTCGTTCCCGAGCCGGAGACCCGGTTCTTCGCGGAGCCGTACTTCTCCGACATGCTCAGCGGTGTCGGTGCCGAACTCTCCGACACCGAGCTGCAGTTGCTGCTGATCTTCGCGGGCAGCGACCGGGAGCGGCAGCGGCTCGCCCAGTACCTGGCCGCGCACCGGGTCGACGGCGTGCTCCTCGTCTCGGTGCACGCCGACGACCCGCTGCCCGACCTGCTCGCGCAGCTGGAGATCCCGGCCGTGATCAGCGGTCCGCGCTCGGCGACGGAGACGCTGACCTCGGTGGACTCCGACAACTACGGCGGCGCCCGGTCGGCCGTGGAGCACCTGCTGGCACGCGGCCGCGGCACCATCGCCCACATCACCGGCCGGCTGGACGTGTACGGCGCCCAGCGCCGCGTCGACGGCTACCGCGAGGCGCTGCTGGACGCGGGCCGCTCCGAGGACGAACTCCTCGTGGAACCGGGCGACTTCACCGAGGAGGGCGGCCGGCGCGCGATGACCAGGCTGCTGGAGCGCAGTCCGGGTCTGGACGCGGTGTTCGCCGGTTCGGACGTGATGGCGGCCGGTGCCCGGCGGGTGCTGCGCGAGACGGGCCGCCGTATCCCCGAGGACGTGGCGCTCGTCGGCTACGACGACTCGGCCATCGCCCGGCACATGGAGCCGCCGCTCACCAGCGTCCGCCAGCCCATCGAGGAGATGGGCCGGGCGATGATCGACCTGCTGCTGGCGGAGATCGCCGACCGCCGCCCCGCCGCCGCCCGCGGCCCGGAACGCCGGCACGCGGTGCTCCCGACGGAACTGGTGGCCCGGGCGTCCTCCTAGCCCCGGCCGGGGCGGCCCGGGGGCGGTCACCCGGGCCGGCCGTGCCCCGAAAGCAAGTCAGCCGGTGACCCGTCTTTCGACGAGGTCACCGGCTGACGGTGCAGGGTGAGTGACGGGACTCGAACCCGCGGCATCCTGGACCACAACCAGGTGCTCTACCAGCTGAGCTACACCCACCACGACCGGCAGTCATTCCGTGGTCTTTCCGACCGGCCGAGAAAAAGTGTACAGGGTCCGAAGGGGTGCTCGCGCACGGCTTTCGGGGAGCCCTTCCGAGGGCCTCCCCGGCGGCTATTCCGCAGGCAGGACGTGCCGGGCCGCGATGGTCCGCGCGGTGTCGGAGTCCGGGCCGGGCTGCGGCACGAAGATGGCCTCGCGGTAGTAGCGCAGTTCCGCGATCGACTCGCGGATGTCGGCGAGGGCGCGGTGGTTGCCGTTCTTCTCCGGGCTGTTGAAGTACGCCCGCGGGTACCAGCGCCGGGCGAGCTCCTTGACGCTCGACACGTCGACGATCCGGTAGTGGAGGTAGCCCTCCAGGGCGGTCATGTCCCGGGCCAGGAAGCCGCGGTCGGTGCCGACGGAGTTTCCGCACAGCGGGGCCTTGCCGGGCTCCTTCACGTGCTCCCGGACGTAGGCCAGGACCTGTTCCTCGGCCTCGGCCAGCGTCGTGCCGCCGGCCAGCTCGTCGAGGAGTCCGGAGCTGGTGTGCATCTGGCGCACCACCTCCGGCATCGTCTCCAGGGCCTTGGCCGGCGGACGGATGACGATGTCCACGCCCTCGCCGAGCACGTTCAGCTCGGAGTCGGTTACCAGTGCGGCCACCTCGATGAGCGCGTCGTCCGACAGCGAGAGGCCGGTCATCTCGCAGTCGATCCACACCATGCGATCGTTCATGTGTCTAACCTTACGGCGCGCCGCCGTGACCTGAACCGACCGTGCGGCGACCTTGTGGGCGACGTCGCGGACGGGACCCCGCGAACGGCGACCGCCCACCCGGCCTGGCCGGATGGGCGGTGCGGTGGATCAGCTGCCCGTGCGGGGGCCCGGCAGGCTGGGCGACAGGCCCATCGCCGCCGTCCTGCGGGTCTGCATCGGCAGGACCCCCTCGGGGTACGGGACCGCGAGCGGACCCGTCGGTGCCAGTGCGGCCGGCTCCGGGGTGTCGGCCCGCTCGGCCTGCGGCCGGCGCGCGCGGTACGCCGCCCGGTACGCGGCCGGGGACGAGCCCAGCTGGCGCCGGAAGTGGCCGCGCAGCGCGACGGGGGAGCGGAAGCCGCAGCGGCCCGCGACCTCGTCCACCGAGTAGTCCGACGTCTCCAGGAGGCGCTGGGCCTGCAGCACCCGCTGCGTGATCAGCCACTGCAGGGGGGCCGATCCCGTGAGCGAGCGGAAGCGGCGGTCGAAGGTGCGTCGCGACATGTACGCCCTCGCCGCCAGTGTCTCCACGTCGAACTGTTCGTGGAGGTGCTCCAGCGCCCAGGCGACGACCTCGGCGAGCGGGTCGGCGCCGATCTCCTCTGGTAAAGAGCGGTCCAGGTAGCGCTCCTGACCGCCGGAGCGGCGGGGCGGGACCACCAGGCGGCGGGCGAGCGCACCGGCCGCCTCGTTGCCGTGGTCCGTCCGCACGATGTGGAGGCAGAGGTCGATCCCGGCCGCGGTACCGGCCGAGGTCAGTACGTCGCCGTCGTCCACGAACAGCTCTCGCGGGTCGACGTGGACCGACGGGTAGCGCTTGGCCAGTGTCGGCGCGTACATCCAGTGGGTGGTGGCCGGGCGGCCGTCCAGCAGGCCGGCGGCTGCCAGCACGAACGCGCCCGTGCACAGCCCGACGATGCGCGCGCCCTCCTCGTGGGCACGGCGCAGTGCGTCGAGAGCGTCCTCGGGCGGCGGCGCGGTGATCGAGCGCCAGGCCGGTACGACGACCGTGCCGGCCCGCGAGATCGCCTCCAGGCCGTGCGGCGCGGTGAGTTCCAGGCCTCCCGTGGTGCGCAGCGGGCCTTCCTCGCCTCCGCACACCAGCAGCCGGTAACGGGGTACGCCGGCGTCCTGGCGGTCTATCCCGAACACCGACAGCGGTATGGAACTCTCGAAGATGGGGCCGCCGCTGAACAGCAGCACCGCGACGATCTCCTTGCGGCGTCGCCCGGACAGTTTCCGGGCCGCGGCTTCCGGCGCGGCAGTGGAGTCGTGGCTCATACTGCTAAGCCCCCCTCGGTGGTCGCGGCTCCTCGGTTGTGTCGCTCCTGCACGTTTCCCCTCGGTCCTGCACGAGTCCCCCGCCGTAAGACAGTCAAGATCGAATCTACTGGTTCCCGCGGTGTCGCGTTGACCAGTTCGACACGCCGCCGATTGTCGACATGACAACTTGGCGTGAAGCATTCGATCACGAAGGGTTGCACTCACGGGCCGTGCAGGGAAGTGCGCCTCGTGGCAGTGGCCAAACCGCGTAGGGTGCGTGGGTCCTTCCGGACCCTTTCCGTGCAGGTGGAACGGGGGTTGGGGGGTGGTCGGGGCGCCTCTTGCGCAGGGTCGGGAAGTTGGCTGAAAAGAAGCGTTCGTGTGCACGGAAACCGGTCAGTCGACCGGTGTAGTGCTCCCGGTGTGACGTGTGCCTCCCCGGGCCGCCCCGCGCTCCGAGCGGCGCAGCAGGAACCGGCACGCGGTGGTGACGGCCGCCAGCCCCAGCGCGGTACCGGCCGCGCCGGCCAGCGAGGTGCCGTACCAGAGCAGGACCACGGGCACGAGCACACAGGAGAACACGGCCCAGCGGACCACGTCGCCCGCGGGGTCCTGGGCGGGCGTGGGCTCGGGGGTGGGACACGGTCCGGACATCGTCGTACTCCCTTGTCGTACTCCCATGTGGTGCACTCGTACCCGGGATCAACGCGTGTTCGAGCGGTCGGTCACCGTGCGCGGGCCCGTCGCGCTGTCCGAATCCTGTGCAAACCGCCTGTACGGGGCAGCAACCATTGCGTTACGGGCGCGGCTCGTGCATGCTCCGGGGAACCCCTAACCCACTCCGGAGGGTCCCTCCTGCGGAGCGTGCGCGGGATCTGGGCTGAGGAGGCGTGCCGCCGTACCCTTGGGGGTATGGGGTTGGGAAGATGTTTCCCGGACACAGCTCCGCCGCACATGCCGCCCCTCCCCTACACAAGGATCACAACGCCGAGACAGCCATGGCCGGTCACGAATTCTTCGATCCAGCGGACCGCAAGCGGCCGGTCGCCGACCCCACGGCGGCCGATGCCCTGGCGGCGGAAGACTCACGCCCTTCCTGCGATCCTGCCTTCAAGCACGGGGTGGTCGTCGGCTTCGACGGCTCCACCTCCAGCGAGCGCGCCCTCGCCTACGCGATCGGGATGGCCCATCGCTCCCGCACGGGGCTGATCATCGTCCACGTCGCCAACCGACTGCCCACCACCGTGTGGGCCGGCTGCGAGCCACCCGTCTTCGTCGACGTCCCGGACCACCGCACCGAGGTGCTCGGACTCGAACTCGCCTGTGCCGACTACCTGTCGGAGGTGCCCTGGATCCTCGTCGAGCGCGGCGGAGACATCTGCCACGAACTCGAGGAAGTGGGGCGGGAGTACGAGGCCGACGCGATCGTGGTGGGGTCCACGCACGGTATCGTCGGCCGGATCTTCGGCTCCGTCGCCGGACGGCTCGCCAAGCGGGCCAAGCGGCCCGTCATCGTCATTCCGTGACTCCCCGTCCTCCCAGGTGGGATGGGGAACGGGCGCGGTACGGCCCCTTTTGCGCGGTGCGTAAAACTACTGGCGCGTAGAGGTGTTTGTGCCCTTGTGAAGGGCATATATCGGTCACCGCGCGCAACTGCACCAAGCATGAAGGGAGCCCGCCGTGGACAACGACGTCTCCGCGGGAAGCGGAACCACCACCGTGGCCGGCCGACTCGCCCTGGGGATCACCCTGTTGGCGTTCGGCCTCGGAACCACCGGCGTGATCGACGGTGTCACCGCCTCCGACGCCGTGTCAGTCGCCCACTATGTGGGCGGAGTCGCCCTCCTCCTCGTCGGCCTGCTGGCCTTCCGGGACCGTGACACCGTGAACGGTACGGGCCAAGTGGCCCTCGGCGCCCTCTGGTTCACCTGGGCCGTCTCGGCGGGCGGCCCCGCCTCGGCCAACGGTGCCGGGCTCTTCCTGCTCCTCTTCGCCCTCGTCGCCCTGTCGTTGGCCCTCGCGGGCGGCGACACGCTCGGACAAGCCGTGCACGGGCTGCTGTTCCTGGCGATGCTGCTCCTCGCCGTCGCGAGCTTCGCGGACAGTTCGTCACTGACCAAGGTCGGCGGGTGGGTTGCCGCGGCGGCGGGAGCGGCGGCCTGGTACGCCGCGACGGCCGCGCTCGCGCACTGGCCGACGGCGCTTCCGAGGCGGGCTGCCGGCCGGGGGGTGACGGCCGCCGGCTGAAGGCAGCCGACGCCGGGGAAGTCGGGCGGCCCCGGCGACACATAGAGCGGACCCCCTGTGGCCTCATGGCACACATGGGGGTCCGCTCGGCCGTCCGGCCCGCTGCGGCCGGCCCCCACGCACCCGCACGGACCATGCGGCCGTCCTACTCCACCGTCACCGACTTCGCGAGGTTGCGCGGCTTGTCGATGTCGCGGCCCAGGGCCTTCGCCGTGTGGTACGCGAGGAGTTGGAGGGGGATGCCCATCAGGATCGGGTCCAGCTCGTCCTCGTTCTTCGGGACGACGATCGTGCGGTCGGCCTTCTCCTGGTGCCGGTGGGCCACCGCGAGGATCCTGCCGCTGCGGGCCTTGATCTCCTCCAGGGCCGCGCGGTTCTTCTCCAGGAGGTCGTCGTCGGGGACGATCGCCACCGTGGGCAGGGCCGGCTCGATCAGCGCCAGCGGACCGTGCTTCAGCTCGGACGCCGGGTAGGCCTCCGCGTGGATGTAGGAGACCTCCTTCAGCTTCAGGGACGCCTCGCGGGCCACCGGGTAGCCCCGGACGCGGCCGATGAAGAGCATCGAGCGGGCCTCGGCGTACTCCGCGGCCAGCTTCTCGATCTCCGCCTCCTGCGCGAGGATCTCCGAGATCTGGGCCGGCAGCTTGCGCAGGCCCTCGATGATCCGCTTGCCGTCGCGGACCGACAGGTCCCGGATGCGGCCCAGGTGGAGCGCGAGCAGCGCGAACGCCACCGTCGTGTTCGTGAAGCACTTCGTGGAGACCACGCAGACCTCGGGACCCGCGTGCACGTACGTGCCGCCGTCCGCCTCCCGCGCGATCGCCGAACCCACCACGTTCACCACGCCCAGCACCCGCGCGCCCTTGCGCTTCAGCTCCTGCACGGCGGCCAGCACGTCGTACGTCTCACCGGACTGGGAGACGGCGATGTACAGGGTGTCCGGGTCGACGACCGGGTTGCGGTAGCGGAACTCGGAGGCCGGCTCGGCGTCGGCCGGGATGCGGGCCAGCTCCTCGATCATCTGGGCGCCGATCATGCCCGCGTGGTACGAGGTGCCGCAGCCGAGGATCTTGACCCGGCGCACGGCGCGCGCGTCCCGGGCGTCCAGGTTGAGGCCGCCGAGGTGCACGGTGGAGAAGCGGTCGTCGATGCGGCCGCGCAGCACGCGGTCGACCGCGTCGGGCTGCTCGAAGATCTCCTTGTGCATGTACGTGTCGTGGCCGCCCATGTCGTACGACTCGGCCTCCCACTCCACGGTGGTCGGCTCGGCCGTCGTCCGGGTGCCCTCGGTGGTGTAGGTGCGGAAGTCGTCGGCCTTGAGGGTGGCCATCTCGCCGTCGTCGAGGGTCACTATCTGACGGGTGTGGGCGACCAGCGCCGCGATGTCCGAGGCGACGAACATCTCCTTGTCGCCGATGCCGAGGACCACCGGGGAGCCGTTGCGGGCCACCACGATGCGCTCGGAGAAGTCGGCGTGCATGACCGCGATGCCGTAGGTGCCCTCGATCAGGCGCAGCGCCTGGCGGACCTTCTCCTCCAGCGTCTCCGCCTGGGAGCGGGCGATCAGGTGGGTGAGGACCTCGGTGTCGGTCTCGGAGAGGAACTCGACGCCGTCCGCCTCCAGCTTGCGGCGCAGCTCGGCGGCGTTGTCGATGATGCCGTTGTGCACGACGGCGACCTTCTGGTCGGCCGACATGTGCGGGTGGGCGTTCATGTCGGAGGGCGCGCCGTGGGTGGCCCAGCGGGTGTGGGCGATACCGGTCGTGCCCTTGAAGCGCGCCGGGACCTTCGCCTCCAGGTCGCGGACCCGGCCCTTGGCCTTGACCATCTTCAGGCCGGCCGTCTTCGGGGAGGTGATGACGATGCCCGCCGAGTCGTAACCGCGGTATTCCAGCCGCTGGAGGCCCTCCAGGAGGAGGGGGGCGACATCGCGCTTACCGATGTATCCGACAATTCCGCACATATATAGGTGTTCCGTATTCCTCAGCCGTAGACCATGCGGCGCAGCTGCCGGAGGGTGAGCTCCGGCGGGGCGACCGCCCTGTACTTCAGATCCGCCGCGATCCGGTCGAAGATCTCCGTGTTCACCAGGCCTTCCGCCTGGAGTTCGCGGTGGCGGCGCCGGACGTAGTCCCCGGCCGTCTCGTCGAAGTAGGCGAGCACGTCCTGTATCACCCGCAGGGCCTCGCCCCGGCTGAGGGGCGTGGACCGTGTCAGGTGATCAACAAGTTCGTCGTGCACCCGGTTGATCCTGGAGCACCGTGGCCGGTTTCGCAAGAATCCTGCCCGATTCCGGGCATGGCCCTGTTGAAACTCTTATGGGGTGCTGTTCGCAGCCTGTCCATCCTGTGTCTTGCGCCACGTCGTTTGTGGAGACGACTTTCAGACGCCATGGACATTCCTCGTATGGGCGTACCCGATGAGCTCGCCGACCGCATGAGCATGGCCGAGCAGCACGAGTACCTCCGCGCCAAGTTCTCCCGGCGCTCCATGATCAGGGGCGGTGCCGTCACCGTCGGCGCCGTCACGGGCGGCTCGTTCGTGCTCGGTGGCACCGCCCAGGCCGCCGTTCCCACCCGCTCCTCCGCCCCCGCCGCCGAGCAGGTCGACGGCGCCCTCGTCGCCCCGTTCGGCCGCCACCTCGCCTTCGGCAACGACGCCGCCACGGAGATGACGATCTCCTGGCAGGTCCCCGTCGCCGTCAAGAAGCCCTTCGTGCGCGTCGGCGCCCACCCCTGGGACCTCTCGCGCAAGATCCCGGCCGAGCTCCGTACCCTCCACACCCCGGCCGGCGTCGGCGCCAGCGCCGACCACACCCAGTACTACCTGCACGCCCAGCTGGCCAACCTGCGCCCCGGCAGGACCTACTACTACGGCGTCGGCCACGAGGGCTTCGACCCGGCCGAGGCCCACCTGCTGGGCACCCTGGGCACCTTCACCACCGCGCCCGACCGCAAGACGCCGTTCACCTTCACGGCCTTCGGCGACCAGGGCGTCAGCTACCACGGCCTGGCCAACGACGCCCTGATCCTCGGCCAGAACCCCAGCTTCCACCTGCACGCCGGCGACATCGCCTACGCCGACCCGGCCGGCCAGGGCAAGAGCACCGACAGCGGCTTCGACTCGCGCACCTGGGACCAGTTCCTCGCCCAGACCGAGTCCGTCGCCAAGTCCGTGCCGTGGATGGTGTCGTACGGCAACCACGACATGGAGGCCTGGTACTCGCCCAACGGCTACGGCGGCGAGGAGGCCCGCTTCACCCTCCCCGACAACGGCCCGGACAAGGCGAACCTGCCCGGCGTCTACTCCTTCGTCTACGGCAACACGGCGATCATCTCGCTCGACCCGAACGACGTCTCCTTCGAGATCCCGGCCAACCTCGGTATCTCGGGCGGCACCCAGACCACCTGGTTCGAGGGCCAGCTGAAGAAGTTCCGCGCCGCGAAGGACATCGACTTCGTCATCGTGTTCTTCCACCACTGCGCCTACTGCACCTCCACGGCGCACGCCTCGGAGGGCGGTGTGCGACAGGAGTGGGTGCCGCTGTTCGAGAAGTACACGGTGGACCTGGTCATCAACGGCCACAACCACCAGTACGAGCGCACCGACGTCATCAAGGGCGGCGCGGTCGTCAAGAAGCTCCCGATCGGCGAGACGGCCTACTCCGAGACCGAGGGCGTCGTCTACGTCACCGCGGGCGCGGCCGGCCGCAGCCTCTACGCGTTCACCGCCCCCGACTCCTACGAGGGCCACCCGAACGAGGTCGACTCCGTCGCCTCCTTCGTCAACACCAAGGACGGCAAGGTCAACGAGACCGTCACCTGGTCCCGGGTGCGCTACCTCAACTACTCGTTCCTGCGCGTCGACGTGGAGCCCGCCGCGCGCGGCCACTACGCCAGGCTGAACGTGTCGGGCATCGCCGAGACCGGCGACCGCATCGACCACTTCACCGTCGCCCGCAGGGCCAAGTAGCCGCAGCCCGGCGAAGACCGGCAGGCGGCCCTCGCCCGCGCCGTACGCGTCACCCGCGTCACATGCGCCTGAGGACCGCCTGCTTGGCCGTCGTGAACTCCTCGTCGGTGAGCACCCCCGCGCGCCGCAGCTCGCCCAGCTCGCGCAGCCGCCGCAGCAGCGCGTCGTGGTCGGCCTCCGGCGCGTCGGGCCGCCGCGGCACGTCCGCCGCAGCGGCCCGCGACGGATGCGGCAGCCGCGCCTGCACCGCCGCCGCGACCAGCGCCATCAGCGGGTCCCGCCCGAACCCCCACAGCTCCACCGCGTTCGGGTCGTACGTGGCCCGGGTCCCCGCCGGGGCGCCGCGCACCCGGAACCGCAGATGGCCGTTGGCCAGCCCGGCGGACGGCTGCCACTCGACCCCGAGGATGTCCGCCAGGTCCAGTGTGCGGGGGCCGGAAGCGGCCTTGGCGTCCTCGGTCCTCCAGTTCCACTCCAGGCGCACCCGCTCCCCGTCGAACGAGGCGGTGCCGTCCCCGGCGGAGACCGACAGCGGCAGCCGCGGCCCCGGCAGCAGGTACTCGCTCACCGGCGTGCCCGGGACCCGCTCCAGCAGCAGCGCGTCCCGCACCGCCTCCGTGAAGTACTCGGCGACCCCGTACCGGTCCGGCTCCACCGTCAGCCGGTAGGGGTCGTGGGGTTCGGCGAGGCGGCCCCCGGTGGCGTGCAGCAGCGGGTCGGCGCCGTCCCGCAGCCGCAGCCCGAGCCGCCCGGACCGCCGGCCCCGCTCGAACGACACGCCCGCCAACGCGGCCAGCGGGACGACCAGTTCACCCAGGGCCCGGCGCAGTGCGCCGACGCCCCTGTCCCGCCCCGGCGTCAGCCGCAGGGCATCCTGGACGAAGACCCAGATCCCGTCCTTCTGGATGATTTCCGCCATGAGGGGATTCTGGCATCCGGCCGTCGGCCGCCTGACCGGCCCGAGAGGCCGCCGGCCCGGCCCGCGAGGCCGCCGGCCCGGCCCGAGAGGCCGCCCGCCCGGGACCGTCCTAGTCGCCCAGGGCCCGCGCCAGCTTCTCGTCCAGGGTGAACCGGACCGCCGTGCCCGAGCCGGACGCGGCGAGCATGCGCGGTTCGCCGGAGCGCAGGCCGAAGGCGATGTCCGGGTTGTCCTGGCAGACCAGGGTGAAGGTGCCGTCGTCGTGCGTCCTGAGGAGGAAGGCCTGGTCCTCGGGGTAGGGGGCGGTGCCGTTCTGCTGGAAGGCGCAGGGGCGCAGCTGCATGGGGTCGCCGGTCACCCGGTCGCCGGCGATGTCGAGGCAGAGCCGGGAGGCGACGTGCTGGAGGGCGACCGTCTTCCTGCCGCTGATGACGACCCGCCACTTCTGGTTCCTGCCGCCGTCGCAGGCGGCCGACCGGGGGTCGTTGTCGAAGGACTCGCTCGCGGCGGCCGTGACACAGCGTCCGCTGCCCTCGCCCCGGAGCGCGAGGACGGCGAGTGCCGTGCCGGTGGCGGAGCCCGGCGAGGCGGAGGCGGAGGCGGAGGGGGTGGGGGAGGCCGGGGCGGAGGAGACGGGCCCGGTGGCGGAGCTCGCGGCCAGGCCGGGGATGTCCGTGCCGCCCAGGAACCTCCAGGCGGCCGTGGTGGCCAGGGCGGTGAGCACGACCGTGACGGCCACCGTGAGCAGGGGCCGCCGCCCGCGCGGGGTGTACGGCGCAGGCCCGGGCGGCCCGGACCGCACCGGCCCGGCCTCCAGGACCGGAACCGGGGCGGGAACCCGGGCCGGAACCGGGGCGGGGGCCGGGTTCCCGAGGGCCGGAGGGGACGCCCGGACGCGGGGCGGCCGGTCCCGTTCCGCCTCCCGGTAGGCCGGGCCGCCCCACACCAGTAACCGGTCGACGAGCAGGGCGCGCACCTCCTCCTCGCCGCCCGAGGTCAGGGCGCGCAGCAGGACGTAGTCGTGGGTGCAGAACCGGCAGTCGTCCAGGTGCTGCTGGAGGTCGGCGGGGGTGTCCCGGTGGGTGCCGCGGGCGATCGCGCCGAGCATGGTGCCGTAGTGCACACAGCGCGCGTCCGCCGTCCGCTCGGCCCGCAGCCGTACGAAGGAGTCGGCCAGCCGGGACCGGGCCGACTGCGCCATGGAGTCGGCGAACTCGTCGGACACGGCGAGGAGCCGCGCCGCCCTGGCGGTCTCGCCGCGCTCGGCCAGGCACAGCCACAGGGCGGTGCGCGGCTGGTCGGGGAGTTCCAGGTAGGCGGTCAGCAGCAGCGAGGTGTGCTCCACCCGGCGCAGGGTGTCCACCGGCCCGAAGGTGTCGGCCGCCCGCCGCGACCAGGACCGGAACCCCTGGCTCAGCCGTCCGGCCCGCCCGTCGCCCAGCCACGCGTCGGCGGTGCGCCGTACCGCGGTCAGCAGGGCGAGACGGGCGATGGGGCCCGGCGCGCGGGCGGCGTGGGCGAGGACCTCGGCGGCGAGGTCGGCGGCGGCCTGCCGGTCGCCGCAGAACGCGGCGGCGTAGGCGTGGACCGCGGACACGTCCTCCGGCGCCGGGTCCGGGCCGGTGCCGTCTTGCTGTGCGGTGTGTTCGGACATCGTCGTCTCCCCCAAGGAGCCGTCACGGCAAGGTGTGGACCGTAGTGGTGTGTCCTGTGGTGCGGCTGTGTGCCCGAGGGGTGAAGGATGTGCGCGGCGTGAAAGGGGAAGGCGGGCACCCCCGAGGACCGTACTCCGGGGTGCCCGCCGCCCTGATCAGAACCCCGCGACGGGATTTTTGAGGGTTCCGACCAGCTGGAGGGCGCCCGACGGGTCCGCCAGGTCCACCATCTGCCGGTTGTCGCGCAGCTGGAGCCGGTTGAGGCAGGACAGGGCGAACTCGGGCGCGAACATGTCGTACTGCGCGAACTTGTCGGCGAGTTCGGGCGCCGACTCCTGGTACTCGCGGGTGACCTCGGCGACCGTCCGCCAGAAGCCGTCCTCGTCCAGCACGCCCTCGGCCGCGAGGTTCGAGGCGAGGAAGCGGAAGAAGCAGTCGAAGACGTCCGTGAAGACGGAGAGGAGTTTCATGTCCTCCGGGACCTCGACCGCGATCCGCCGGACCTCGGGCGGCAGCACCGCGTCCGGGTCCATCACCGCGATCTCCTCGGCGATGTCCTTGTAGACCGCCCGCCGCACGACCCCGTCCTCCAGCACCAGGATGACGTTCTCGCCGTGCGGCATGAACACCAGGTCGTAGGCGTAGAAGCTGTGGAGCAGCGGGACGAGGTAGGCCCGCAGGTACGACCGCAGCCACTCCCTCGGCGCCAGACCGCTCCGCTCGATCAGCGCCGCCGTGAAGGACGCGCCCTCGTGGTCCACGTGGAGCAGGGAGGCCATGGTCGCGAGCGACTCGCCCTCCTGGAGGGAGGGCACCGGGCTCTCCCGCCACAGCGCGGCCAGCATCTTGCGGTACGGCGAGTAGCGGTCGGTGGCCTTCTCGTACTCCAGGTGCCGGTAGCCGACGGCCGCCCGCTCCCGGATGATCGACAGGCCGGTCGACCTCAGCACCGGGTCGTTCTCGATGAGCTGGGCCAGCCAGTCGTTGATCGCTGGGGTGGCCTCCATGTACGCGGCCGAGAGTCCGCGCATGAAGCCCATGTTGAGGACCGACAGGGCGGTCTTCACGTAGTGCTTGTGCGGGGCGGACCGGTTGAAGAAGGTCCGGATGGACTGCTGGGCCAGGTACTCGTCGTCGCCCTCGCCCAGGCACACCAGGAGACCGCGCGCGACCTCGGCGGCGAAGGTGACGGTGAGCTTGTTCCACCACTGCCAGGGGTGGACCGGGATCAGGAGGTAGTCGGCCGGGTCCAGGCCCCGGTCGCGCAGGACGCCGTCGAAGCGCTCCAGGGCCGGCTCGCCCAGCTCCTCGCGGACGAAGGACTCGTACTCGATGCCCACGCCCGCCGTGAACGCGGCGCGCGAGCGGTGGGCCGCCAGCCACACCAGCCGGACCGGGCTCGCGGTCTCGGGGGCGTACGACAGGTACTCGTGGACGCCGAAGCCGAGCCGGCCGTTGTTGGCGACGAAGCAGGGGTGGCCCTCGGTCATCCCGGTCTCGATCGCCTGGAACCCGCTCCTCGCCAGCTCGGCGGCCGGCACCTGCGGCTTGGTGAGTTTGTAGCAGGTACCGGAGAGGGTGGAGGAGATCTCCTCCAGGTAGACCGGCAGGATCTCGTCGCCCAGCCCCAGGGACCGCTTCAGCTCGATGAAGAAGTCCAGCGCGGCGAGCGGGAGCGCGGCGCCGTCCCGGACCCGGGTGATGGAGTCCTCCGCGATCTGCCAGTGGTCCAGGGCGCGGCGCACGGCGGTGAAGCGGTACCGGGTGAGTCCGTCGTCGCTGCGGACGACGTACGTGCCGTCCTCGCCGTCCGGCTCCGGGGTGATCAGCCGCTCGTGGGCGAACTCGGCGAGCGCTTTGCGCACCAGGAGCCGGTTGGCCTTCTCCCAGCGCTCGGGGGAGAGGTGGGCCACCGCGTCGGCGAGGGTCATGCGGACACCGCCCTCTCGAACCGCTCCCGGGTGCAGAAGCTCAGCAGCGCCGTCTTCTCCGGCTTGCGGATCTCCCGTTCGGGCACGAACCCGACGGCCTCGTTCAGCGCGTGCACGGCTTTGTTGCGCACGTCCGGCTCGACGACGATCCGGCGGACCGACGGGTCCTCGAAGAGCCGGGCGACCACGGCGGTGATGACCGCTTTGGTGAACCCGTGCACGGGCGTGTCGGTGGCCGGGGTCAGGAAGTGCATCCCGACGTCCCCCGGCTCGGGCTCGTACAGCCCGACCAGTTCCCGGTGCGCGGGGTCGTACATCTCCATCAGGAAGGCCGGCGCGCCGTCCTCGCCGAGTCCGAGCAGCGCGTGGTGGTGCTCGTCGGCCGCGATCTCCATGTACGCCCGCTCGACGTCCTCCAGCCGGGCCTCCTGCATCATCCAGAACGCCGCTTTCGGGTGGGTGACCCAGCGGTGCAGCAGCTGCGCGTCCTCGATCGGGTCCAGCGGGCGGAAGGTGAAGCCGCCCACCGCGGTCGTGGTGGTCATACGGAGAACTCCTGGAAGGCGATCGTCTTCTCGACCGGGTAGTGCTCGCAGCCCAGCAGCTCGCGGATGATGCAGGCGTTGCGGTACGGGCCCATGCCCAGGTCGGGGCTGGTGATGCTGTGGGTGTGGACGCCGGCGTTCTGGAGGAACACGCCGCGGCCGGTGACGTCGATGGCGTAGTTGCGGGCGACGTCGAAGTTGCCGTGCGCGTCGTGGCGCAGCCTGTCCTGGACCGGGCGCAGGAACTCCGGCTCGGCGTACCGGTAGCCGGTCGCCAGGACCAGGCCCTGGGACTCGATCTCGTAGTCCTTGCCCTGCTCCTCCTGGCGGAACTTCAGGGTGTAGGTGCCGTTGTCGTGACTCGCCTCGCGCAGGGCCGAGTTGGTGAGCAGCCGGGTGGGGACCGGGCCGCCGAGGTTCTTCTGGTAGAGCAGGTCGAAGATCTCGTTGATCAGGTCGCCGTCGATGCCCTTGAAGAGGCCCTTCTGCTCGGCGGTGAGCCGGTAGCGGGTGTCCTCGGGCAGGGCGTGGTAGTAGTCGATGTACTCCGGGCTGGTCATCTCCAGCGTGAGCTTGGTGTATTCGAGGGGGAAGAAGCGCGGGGAGCGGGTCACCCAGTTCAGGCGGTAGCCGTGGACGTCGATCTCGCTGAGCAGGTCGTGGTAGATCTCGGCGGCGGACTGGCCGCTGCCGACCAGCGTGATCGACTCCTTCGCCTGGAGCGCCTCCTTGTGCCTGAGGTAGCGCGAGTTGTGGATGAAGTCGCCGTCCAGCCCCCGGCAGGCGTCGGGGATGTGGGGCGGGGTGCCGGTGCCGAGGACCAGGCGGCGGGCCCGGTAGGTCTCGCCGGTGGCCGAGGTGACGACGTAGACCTCGTCCGCGTCCTCGTAACGGACCTCCGTCACGGTCGTGTTGAAGCGGACGTTGGTCAGCCTCTGGGCGGCCCAGCGGCAGTAGTCGTCGTACTCGACGCGCAGCGGGTAGAAGTTCTCCCGGATGTAGAACGAGTACAGCCGGCCCTTGTCCTTCAGGTAGTTGAGGAAGGAGTACGGCGAGGTGGGGTCGGCGAGGGTGACCAGGTCCGACATGAACGGGGTCTGGAGGTGGGCGCCGTCCAGGAACATGCCCGCGTGCCACTCGAAGTCGGGCTTCGAGTCGAGGAAGACGCCGTCGAGTTCGGCGATCGGCTCGGTCAGGCAGGCCAGGCCGAGGTTGAAGGGCCCGAGCCCGATGCCCACGAAGTCATAGGTCTTGGCGTGGTTTTCAGGACGCGCGGTCAAGGGACTCTCCCAGGTACTGCTCGGCGTGGCCGGCGATCAGATCGAGGACGGCGGCGATGTCGGCCGTCGTGGTCTCGGGGTTGAGCAGGGTGAACTTGAGGTAGTGGCGGCCGCCGACCTTGGTGCCCGCGACGACCGCGTCGCCGGAGGCGAACAGGGCCTTGCGGGCGTACAGGTTGGCGCGGTCGATCTCGGACGGGTCGGTGACGGCGGCCGGGATGTAACGGAAGACGAGGGTGGACAGGGACGGTTCGACGACCACGTCGTAGCGCGGGTCGGCCGCCAGCAGCCGCCAGCCCTCCCGGGCCAGTTCGCAGACCTCGTCGAAGAGTTCGCCGATGCCGTCGGCGCCCATGGTGCGCAGCGTCATCCACAGCTTGAGGGCGTCGAAGCGGCGGGTGGTCTGGAGGGACTTGTCGACCTGGTTGGGGATGCGTTCGGTGACCATCCGGCGCGGGTTGAGGTACTCCGCGTGGTAGGTGGCGTGCCGCAGGGTGGCGGCGTCGCGGACCAGGACGGCGGACGAACTCACCGGCTGGAAGAAGGACTTGTGGTAGTCGACGGTGACCGAGTCGGCGCGCTCGATGCCGTCGATGCGGTCCCGGTGCTTCAGCGAGGCGAGCAGCCCGCAGCCGTAGGCGGCGTCGACGTGCATCCAGGTGCCGAACTGCTCGCACAGCTCGGCGATCTCCGGCAGCGGGTCGATGGAGCCGAAGTCGGTGGTGCCGGCGGTGGCGACGACGGCCATCGGGACGAGCCCGTCCTGCCGGCAGCGCTCCAGCTCGCGGGCGAGGGCGACGGTCTGCATCCGCTTGTCGTGGTCGACGGGGACGACGACCACCGCGTCCATGCCGAGGCCGAGCAGTTTCGCCGACTTCTTCACGCTGAAGTGGCTGACCTCGGAGGCGAAGATGCGCAGGCTGCCGAGCGAGTCGGCCTTGGCCTCCTCCCTCGCGAGCAGCAGCGCCTGGAGGTTGGACTGGGTGCCGCCGGAGGTGAACACGCCGTCGGCGGCGTCACCGAGTCCGATGCGGTCCGTCGTCCAGTCGATCAGTTTCCGCTCGATGAGGGTGCCGCCGGCCGACTGGTCCCAGGTGTCCAGCGAGGAGTTGACGGCGGAGAGCACCGCCTCGCCGAGCACCGCCGGGATGACCACCGGGCAGTTGAGGTGGGCGAGGTAGCGGGGGTGGTGGAAGTAGATCGCGTCGCGGAGGTAGACCTCCTCCAGCTCGTCCAGGACCGCGGCGGTGTCGTGCAGCGGCCGGTCGAGGTCGATCGCGTCGATGTGGGGGGTGAGGGCGTCGACGGTGACACCCGTGAACGGCCGCTCGGTGGTGGCGAGTCTGGCCGCCACCCGCTCGACTCCTTCGGTCACGGAGCGGCGGTAGTGCTCCGCGGTCAGGTCATTGAGCAGGTGCGAGCGCATGAGGGGGTCCTCCGGGGACAGTCCGTGCGGGGAACGGGGAGAGCTTGGGGGGTGAGAAGTTCCGAAGTTCCGCGGTTTCAACTTAGGTTAGCCTAACCTAAGTAACGGAACGGAGGTCGCGCCTCTCCCGTGACAGCCGTCACGTCGGCCCCCGCTCCGGGACGGATCACCCGCGGGCGGCCCGGAGTTGCCCCTCCGTCAGGCCCCGTCGCCGGTACCCGGTGAGGGCGACCCGGACCGGAGACGGACCGAGCCGCCTCGTCCGTGCGCCCCGGAGGGAGAGGGAACGGAACGGGGCGGCTGCGGCCTTCGTCGTATGGACTCCTGAGGCGGGGTCAGGAGGATGTGGGGGAGGCGGGGACCGGAGGAGGTCAGCTGACCTTCTTCGCCGTCTCCAGGGCCTTGGCGAGGTTCTCCACCATGTCGACGCACTTGTCGTAGGAGAGGATCGGCTCCGGGGAACGGGCGATGACCTGGCCGGCCTTGACCGCGGGGAGCTTCTTCCAGGTGGCCTCGGTGATGTCGGCCGGCTGGATGGTCGCCGTACGGTCGTCCATCATGATGACGTCGGCCTCGTACTTGTCGACGTTCTCCCAGCTCAGCGACTCGTACCAACCGCCGCTCGCCTTCAGCACGGACGCCGGGGGCTCGACGAAGTTCACGCCGAGGGCCTTGAAGTACTCCAGGTCCACGGAGAGGTTCGTGCCGGAGACGTAGAACAGGTCCTGGGCGGCAGAGCCGGCGAGCACCTTGATGTCGGGGTGCGCCTTGGCGGCCGCGCGCAGCCGGGTGGACGCCTCCTCGAACCGCTTCTTGGCGTCCGTGACCTTACTGGCCGTCATGTCCGCGCCCAGCGACTCGGCGAGCGCCCACACGCGCTGGAGCGGCGTGGTGATCTGACGGTCGTAGACCGAGACGCCGACGCTCGGGGCGAGCTTGGCGATCTTGTCCTTGGACTCGTCCGGGACGTACCAGAGGGTGCCCGCGGAGTCGAACATCGTGCTGATGAGGACGTCCGGGGCGAGGGCCGCGTACTTCTCGACGTTGAACTGGCCCCACTCGTTGCCGAGGACGGTCAGCTTGCTGACGTCCATGTCGCCGGCCTGGACATCGGCCTTGCCGTCCTTGGTCTTGGTCGGGCCGAAGACTCCCTTGACCTCGATGCCGTAGTCGTACAGCGCGGCGGCGACACCGACGAACGCGACGATGGTCGCGGGGATCCCGTCCAGCTTCACGGTCGTGCCGCGGTCGTCCTTGAACGTCCAGGGGCCGGACTCGGCGGCGGCCGTCTCCTTGCCGGAGGAGCCACCGCTTTTGTCGTCACCGCACGCGGCGAGCGCGGCACCGAGGCCGAGAGCGCCACCGGCGGCGAGGATGCCACGGCGGGTGAGGCGGGAGGCTCTGACGTTGGGCATGTGTGTGACTGCTTTCGGACGTGCGGGATCACCGCCGGACAAGTCGTGGATTAGGTTAGCCTAACCTCACGGATGGTCCAGCTCCCGGGGGTCCTCCGCCCGAACCTGTGAGCCTCCCGTGGACACTCTCCCGGTGGCGTCAGCCGGCCAGGCCCAACTCCCGCGCGATCAGCATCCGCTGCACCTCGCTCGTGCCCTCGCCGATCTCCAGGATCTTCGAGTCGCGCCACATGCGGGCCACCGGGTACTCGTTCATGAAGCCGTAGCCGCCGTGGACCTGGGTGGCGTCCCGGGCGTTGTCGACGGCGACGGTGGAGGAGTAGAGCTTGGCGAGGGCCGCCTCCTTCTTGAAGGGCTCCCCGGCGACCAGGCGCGAGGCCGCGTCCCGCCAGGCCAGCCGGGCCGTGTGGGCCTTCATCTCCATGTCGGCGATCTTGAACTGGATGGCCTGGTTGGCGCCGATGGGGCGGCCGAAGGCGTGCCGTTCCTTCGCGTACTTGACCGACTCGTCCACACAGCCCTGGGCCAGGCCGGTGGCGAGCGCCGCGATCGCGATCCGGCCCTCGTCCAGGATGCGCAGGAACTGGGCGTAGCCGCGGCCATCCTCGCCGAGGAGGTTGGCGGCGGGGACCCGGACGTCCGCGAAGGACAGTTCACGGGTGTCGGAGGCGTTCCAGCCGACCTTGGAGTAGGGGGCGGCGACCGTGAAGCCGGGGGTGCCGGACGGCACGATGACCGCGGAGATCAGCGGCCTGCCGTCGGGCCTGCGGCCGGTGACGGCGGTGACCGTCACCAACCCCGTGATGTCCGTACCGGAGTTGGTGATGAAGCACTTGCTGCCGTTGATCACCCACTCGTCGGTGGCCGGGTCCAGCCGGGCCGTGGTGCGGGTGGCTCCGGCGTCGCTGCCGCCGTCCGGCTCGGTGAGGCCGAAGGCGCCGAGGATCTCGCCGGAGCAGAGGCGGGGGAGCCACTCCCGCTTCTGCTCCGGTGTGCCGAAGAGGTGGATCGGCATGGCGCCCAGCGAGACCCCGGCCTCCAGGGTGATCGCCACCGAGGAGTCGACGCGCGCCAGTTCCTCCAGGGCGATGCCGAGCGCGAGGTAGTCGCCGCCCATCCCGCCGTACTCCTGCGGGAACGGCAGTCCGAACAGGCCCATGCGGCCCATCTCGCGGACGATCTCGTACGGGAACTCGTGCCGCTCGTAGAAGTCGCCGATCTTCGGCGCCACGACGTCGTGCGCGAACTCCTCGACCGTGCGGCGGAGTTCGTCGAGTTCGGGGGAGAGGCGGTGGTCCATGGTCGTCACTCCTGGTGGGAGAGGGCGCGGACGGTACGGGACGGGCTGGGCCGGCCCAGTTGTTCGGCCATCCACACGCTGGTGGCGGTCAGACGGCCGAGGTCGACCCCGGACTCGATGCCGAGGCCCTGGAGCATCCAGACCAGGTCCTCGGTGGCGAGGTTGCCGGTGGCGGACCTGGCGTAGGGGCAGCCGCCGAGCCCGCCGGCGGACGCGTCGACCGTCGTCACGCCGTGTTCCAGGGCCGCGTAGGTGTTGGCGAGCGCCTGGCCGTAGGTGTCGTGGAAGTGCACGCCGACGACGTTCGTCGGCACGCCCTCCTCGTTGAGCAGGGAGAGCAGTTCGAGGACGTGGCCCGGGGTCGCCACGCCGATGGTGTCGCCGAGGCTCAGCTCGTCGCAGCCCATGTCGCGCAGCGCCCGGCAGACCCGGACCACCTGGTGGAGCGGGACGGCCCCCTCCCAGGGGTCGCCGAAGCACATCGAGACATAGCCGCGGACGTGCGCGCCGGCGTCCTTCGCCCGCCGGACCACCGGGTCGAAGACGGCCAGGGACTCCTCCAGCGAGCGGTTGAGGTTGGCCTTGGCGAAGGACTCGGTGGCGCTGGCGAAGACCGCGATCCGGCGGGCGCCGAGGGCCAGCGCCCGGTCCAGGCCCCGCTGGTTGGGGACCAGGACGGGGAGGGCGACGCCCGGCAGATCGGCGATGCGGGGGAACAGGTCCTCCGCGTCGGCCAGTTGGGGCACCCACCTGGGGTGCACGAAGCTGGTCGCCTCGATCGTCGTCAGGCCCGCGTCGGCCAGCCGCCGCACGAATTCGGCCTTGACCTCCGTCGGGACCGCCGACTTCTCGTTCTGGAGGCCGTCGCGCGCGCCGACCTCGTGGATCCGGACCCGGGCGGGCAGGTCGGCCGCCGGTACGGTCATGGGCAGGGTCACCGGTCCTCCTCCGCCGGGGCGATCACGGCCAGCACCTGGTCCATGGCGACCGTGGCGCCGGGTTTCACGTCGAGTTCGGCGACGGTGCCGGCGTGCGGGGCGGAGACGACGTGCTCCATCTTCATCGCCTCCACCACCAGCAGGCTCTGGCCGGCGGCGACCTGGTCGCCCACGGCGACCTTCACCACGGTCACCGTGCCGGGCATGGGCGCGGTGAGGGAGTCGCCGCCCGCGTGCGCGGTCCGGCCGAGCGTCGCGGCGACCGGGTCGTGGTCGCGCACCTGCCAGGCGTCGCCGTCCCGGCCGATCCAGTCGCCGGCGCTGTGGAAGGTGTGCGTGACGCCGTCCAGCCGGAGCGTGAACCGGTCCCCGCCGTCCCGTCCCGGGGACGCGCCCATGGACCCCGGCAGGGCCGCGTCGGCGCCGGGCAGGAGCAGTTCCGCCGCCCCGTCCGGGGCGCTGCGCACGCGGACGGTCACCGGTTCGTGGCCGGGCACCTGGAGGTGGTGCGCGGTCCAGGCCCGCCGGCCGCCGAGCCGCCAGCCGTCGGCGGCGGCGAACGGGTCCGTCCAGCCGGAGCCGCCGGCGGGCGTGATCGCGTCCTGGCGCAGCAGCGCGGCCGCCGCGTACACCTCCGCCGGCACCTCGTCCGACACCAGCGCGTCGGCCTCGCGCTCCACCAGCCCGGTGTCCAGTTCGCCCGCGGTCACCGCCGGATGCGCCAGCAGCCGGCGCAGGAACCCGGCGTTGGTCGGCACGCCGAGCGTGACCGTCGCCGCGAGGGCCGCGCGCAGCTTCCGGAGCGCTGTCTCCCGGTCCGGTCCGTACGCGATCACCTTGGACAGCATCGGGTCGTACAGGCTGCCGACCTCGGTGCCCTCGCCGAGCCCGGAGTCGGTGCGGACGCCGTCCCCGGCGGGCTCCCGGAGCAGGAGGACCGTGCCGCCGGTGGGCAGGAAACCGCGCGCCGGGTCCTCGGCGCAGATCCGCGCCTCGACGGCGTGCCCGGTGAGCGTGACGCCGCTCTGGGCGAAGGGCAGCCGCTCCCCGGCCGCCACCCGCAGCTGCCACTCCACCAGGTCGAGCCCGGTGACCAGCTCCGTGACCGGGTGCTCCACCTGGAGCCGGGTGTTCATCTCCATGAAGTAGTACGACGAGGGGTCCCCGCCCGGCACGATGAACTCCACCGTGCCCGCCCCGACGTACCCGCACGAGCGCGCCGCCTGTACGGCCGCCTCGCCCATCGCGGCCCGGGTCGCCTCGTCCAGGAGCACGCTGGGCGCCTCCTCCACGACCTTCTGGTGCCGTCGCTGGAGCGAGCACTCGCGCTCGCCCAGGTGCAGCACGTTGCCGTGGCCGTCGGCCAGCACCTGGATCTCGATGTGCCGGGGCCGGTCGATCCACCGCTCGACGAGGAGCGTGTCGTCGCCGAAGGAGGCGCGGGCCTCGCGACGGGCGGCGGCGATCTCGTCGTCCAGCAGCGTCAGGTCGCGCACCAGGCGCATGCCCTTGCCGCCGCCGCCGGCGGACGGCTTGAGCAGCACCGGCGCGCCCAGCGCGTGGGCCGCGCCGGCGAGTTCGGGGTCACGGCCGCCCGGCACCACCGGCACCCCGGCCGCCCGTACCGTCTCCTTCGCCCGGATCTTGTCGCCCATCAGGGCGATCGCGTCCGGCGGCGGGCCGATGAACACCGGCCCCGCCTGCGCGCAGGCACGCGCGAACCCGGCGTTCTCGGCGAGGAAGCCGTACCCGGGGTGCACCGCCTGGGCGCCGCTCGACCGGGCCGCCGCCAGCAGCCTCTCCACCGACAGATAGCTCTCGCCGGCCGGCGCCGGACCGATGCGTACGGCGGTGTCGGCCTCCCGCACGTGCCGCGCGTCCGCGTCGGCGTCGGAGTACACGGCCACCGAGCGCACGCCCAGCGACCGCAGCGTACGGATGACCCGGACGGCGATCTCGCCCCGGTTGGCCACGAGTACGGTGTCGAACACGAGTCCCCTCCTCACATCCGGAAGACGCCGAACCGGGGTTCACCCAGCGGCGCGTTGCCACAGGCCGTCAGGGCGAGGCCGAGCACCTGACGGGTCTCCAGCGGGTCGATGACCCCGTCGTCCCAGAGGCGGGCGGTCGCGTAGTAGGCGTTGCCCTGGTGCTCGTACTGCGCGCGGACCGGGGCCTTGAAGGCCTCCTCGTCGTCCGCGGACCACGGCTCGCCCCGGGCCTCCAGCTGGTCCCGCTTCACGGTCGCCAGCACCGACGCGGCCTGCTCGCCGCCCATCACGGAGATCTTGGCGCCCGGCCACATCCACAGGAAGCGGGGGGAGTAGGCCCGGCCGCACATCGAGTAGTTGCCCGCGCCGTACGAACCGCCCACGACGACGGTCAGTTTCGGGACCCTGGTGCAGGCCACCGCCGTGACCATCTTGGCGCCGTGCTTGGCGATGCCGCCGGCCTCGTAGTCCTTGCCGACCATGAAGCCGGAGATGTTCTGGAGGAACACCAGCGGGATGCCGCGCTGGTCGCACAGCTCGATGAAGTGGGCGCCCTTCTGGGCGGACTCGGAGAACAGGATGCCGTTGTTGGCGACGATGCCGACCGGGTGGCCGTGGATCCGGGCGAAGCCGGTGACCAGGGTCTGCCCGAACTCGCTCTTGAACTCGGCGAACCGGGAGCCGTCGACGACCCGGGCGATGATCTCGCGGACGTCGTAGGGCGTGCGGGGGTCGACCGGGACCGCGCCGTAGAGGCCGTACGGGTCGGCCTTCGGCTCGACTACCGGGGCGACCTCCCAGGGCAGGGCGCGACGGGCGGGGAGGGTGGCGGCGATGGTGCGGACGATCCGCAGGGCGTGCGCGTCGTCCTCGGCGAGGTGGTCGGTGACGCCGGAGACCCGGGAGTGCACCTCGCCGCCGCCCAGCTCCTCCGCCGTCACCACCTCGCCGGTGGCGGCCTTCACCAGCGGGGGACCGCCGAGGAAGATCGTCCCCTGGCCGCGGACGATGACGGCCTCGTCGCTCATGGCCGGGACGTACGCGCCGCCGGCCGTGCACGAGCCGAGCACCGCCGCGATCTGCGGGACGCCGGCGGCGGACATCCGGGCCTGGTTGTAGAAGATCCGCCCGAAGTGGTCGCGGTCCGGGAAGACCTCGTCCTGGAGGGGCAGGAAGGCGCCGCCGGAGTCCACCAGGTAGAGGCACGGCAGCCGGTTGTCGAGGGCGACCTCCTGGGCCCGCAGGTGCTTCTTCACGGTCATCGGGTAGTACGTGCCGCCCTTGACGGTGGCGTCGTTGGCGACGATCACGCACTCCCGCCCGGCGACCCGGCCGATCCCGGCGATCACCCCGGCGGCGGGGGCGGCCCCGTCGTACATCCCGTCGGCCGCCAGGGGGGCCAGCTCCAGGAACGGCGACCCCGGGTCGAGGAGGGCGTCCACCCGGTCCCTGGGCAGCAGCTTCCCGCGCGCGACGTGCCGGGCGCGGGCCTTCTCACCGCCGCCCAGCGCGGCCGCGGCGAGCTTGGCGCGCAGCTCCTGAACGAGGACGCGGTGCGCCTCCTCGTTGGCCCGAAAGGCCTCCGACGCGGGATCCGCCGCGCTGTGAAGCTCCGGTGCCTGGTCCATGCCGCGATCCCCTCACCTTGTTAATGAGCGTTAACGCATTTCCCTCAGGTTAACGACCGCTAACCTCCCTGTCTAGAATCGACCTCATGGTCACGAGAACCGACGCCCCCACCCGTCGCGAGCAGATCCTCAAGGAGGCCGCCCGGCTCTTCGCCGAGCGCGGCTTCCACGGCGTCGGCGTCGACGAGATAGGCGCGGCGGTCGGCATCAGCGGGCCCGGTCTCTACCGGCACTTCGCGGGCAAGGACGCGATGCTCGCGGAGCTGCTGGTGGGGATCAGCGGGCAGCTGCTGACCGGGGCGAAGCGGCGCCTGGCGGAGGCCGACGGGGTGCCCGCCGGGGAGGTCCTCGACTCGCTCATCGAGGGCCACATCGACTTCGCCCTCGACGACCGCCCGCTGATCACCCTGCACGACCGGGAGCTGGACCGCCTGCGCGACAGCGACCGCAAGCTGGTGCGCCAGCTCCAGCGCCAGTACGTCGAACTCTGGGTGGAGGTCCTCCGCGAGGTCCACCCGGCCCTGGCGGAGCCTGCGGCCCGCTCCGCGGTCCACTCCGTCTTCGGCCTCCTCAACTCCACCCCGCACCTGGGCCGGCCGGGTTCCCTGCCGGGCCGCGCGGCCACCGCGACCCTCCTGCACCGCATGGCGAAGGGCGCGTTCGGCGCGGCTGCGGGCACGTGAGCGAGTGACGAGCGTTACGCCCGTCCCCGCTCTCCCACCCTGGACCCATCCGCCTACCCACCGGTACGGTAATAGTCTGAGCAAGCGCTTAGACAGATGGACGTGCCTGGAGGTGGCGGCGTGCGCCGTACGTTG
Organism: Streptomyces sp. NPDC104367; assembly: GCF_055583825.1. Classification (NCBI taxonomy): domain Bacteria; kingdom Bacillati; phylum Actinomycetota; class Actinomycetes; order Kitasatosporales; family Streptomycetaceae; genus Streptomyces; species Streptomyces sp. NPDC104367. Next base: position 281,317 of record NZ_JBVJND010000008.1, read on the forward strand.
TTCAACGAGGATCACGAGGCGTTCCGGGAGACCCTCCGCGCCTTCATCGAGGCCGAGGTCGTACCGGTGTACGACGAGTGGTTCGCGGCCGGCCAGGCCCCGCGCGACTTCTACTACAAGCTCGCCGAGCTCGGCGTCTTCGGCATCCGCGTCGACGAGGAGTACGGCGGCGCCGGCATCGACTCGTACAAGTTCGAGGCCGTCCTCTACGAGGAGACCGCCCGCGCGGGCGTCGCCTTCGGCGGCTCCGGTGTGCACGTGCTGCTCGGCCTGCCCTACATCAAGCTGCTCGCCGACGACGAGCAGAAGAAGAAGTACCTGCCGAAGTTCGTCTCCGGTGAGGAGATGTGGGCCATCGCGATGACCGAGCCGGGCACCGGCTCCGACCTCGCGGGCATGAAGACCACCGCCAGGCTCAGCGAGGACGGCACGCACTACGTCCTCAACGGCGCCAAGACCTTCATCACCGGCGGCGTGCACGCCGACCGCATGATCGTCTGCGCCCGCACCTCCGCGCCGACCAAGGAGGACCGCCGCCACGGCATCTCCCTGTTCGTCGTGGACACCAAGGCCGAGGGCTACTCGGTCGGGCGCAAGCTCGACAAGCTGGGCCTGAAGACCTCCGACACCGCCGAGCTGGCGTTCGTCGACGTCAAGGTCCCCGTCGAGGACCTCCTCGGCGAGGAGAACAAGGGCTTCTATTACCTCGGCCACAACCTCGCCTCCGAGCGCTGGGGCATCGCCTTCGGCGCCTACGCGCAGGCCAAGGCCGCCGTCCGGTTCGCCAAGCAGTACGTCCAGGACCGGATCGTCTTCGGCCAGCCCGTCGCCGCCTTCCAGAACACCAAGTTCGAGCTGGCCGCCTGCCAGGCCGAGGTGGACGCGGCCGAGGCCGTCGTCGACCGCGCCACGGAGGCCCTCGACGCCGGTGAGCTGACCCCGGCCGAGGCGGCCAGCGCCAAGCTGTTCACCACCGAGGTCGCCCACCGCGTGATCGACCGCTGCCTCCAGCTGCACGGCGGCTACGGCTTCATGAACGAGTACCCGATCGCCCGCCTGTACGCGGACAACCGCGTCAACCGCATCTACGGCGGCACCAGCGAGATCATGAAGACGATCATCGCCAAGGACATGGGCCTGTAAGGCTCCGGCAACGGCCGCCGAGTAGAAAAGGTGCCATGAACCAGGCACTGAACGATCTCCTCGACCTGCTCGATCTGGAGCAGATCGAGGAGAACATCTTCCGCGGCCGGTCCCGGTCCGCCGTCGTCCCGCGTGTCTTCGGCGGACAGGTCGCGGCCCAGGCGCTGGTCGCCGCCGGACGCACCGTCCCGGCGGACCGGCACGCCCACTCCCTGCACGCGTACTTCCTGCGTGCCGGGGACCCGGGCGCGCCCATCGTCTACAACGTCGAGCGCATCCGCGACGGCCGCTCCTTCACCACCCGGCGCGCGGTCGCCGTCCAGCACGGCCGCCCGATCTTCGCCCTCTCCGCCTCCTTCCAGCTGTACGAGGACGGCCTCGACCACGAGGCCCCGATGCCGCCCGCGCCCGACCCGGAGACCCTCCCCACCTCGGCCGAGCGGCTGCGCGGCTACGACCACCTGCCGCCCGCCGTGGTCGAGAAGTTCCTGGAGGCCCGCGAGGCGGTCGACCTGCGCTACGTCGACGAGCCGCCCTACGGGAAGTTCGGCGAGCCGCGCGAGCCGCACAGCCAGGTCTGGTTCCGCACCGCCGGCAAGCTCGACGACGACCCCCTGCTGCACGTCGTCCTCGCCACCTACGTCTCCGACATGACGCTCCTCGACTCGGTGCTGCTCGCGCACGGCCGCGGCGGCTGGGCCGTCGGCGACGTGGTGGGCGCCTCGCTCGACCACGCCATGTGGTTCCACCGGCCGTTCCGCGCCGACGAGTGGCTGCTCTACGACCAGGAGTCCCCGTCCGCCCACGGCGGCCGCGGCCTCGGCCAGGCCCGGATCTACACGCAGGACGGCTCCCTCGCCGTCTCCGTGATCCAGGAAGGGGTCGTCCGCGTCCCGCGCGAACGGCCCGACGGTCGCGCTCCGTAACCGTTCGAGATGCCAGGCGGATTTTCCTGATCTAGTCTTTATGAGTGAAATGCCCCACAGAAAGGTATTTCCTCATGCGAGTACAACGCACGAGGCGTCTCGCCGCGATGTCCGCCGCCGGTCTGCTGATGGCCGGTGGAGCCGCGATCGGCGCCGCGGGTACCGCCTCGGCGGCGCCCGCCTCCTCCCACCAGACCGCCGTCTCCGCCGTCTCAGCAGTCTCCGGCGTCTCAGGCGTCAACGGCGGCTTCGGCTGCCGCGGCTTCCGGGGCGGCGGGTTCAACAACTGCGGCTTCCGCAGCTTCGCCGTCGTCCCCGTCATTCCCGTCGTCCCGGTCGTGGTCGTCCCCGCCATAGGTTTCGGCGGCTTCGGCGGACTCGGTGGCTTCGGCGGTTTCGGCGGACTCGGGTTCGGCTGAACCGGCCGACTCGGGTCCGGCTGAACCGGCCGACCGACCAGACGTGACAGGACCGGGAACCGAGGGTCCCGGGGCACGTCGCGGTGTGCGGCTCCGTGCGGCTCCCACCTGTCCGGGGCCGCACACCGGTCCGTCAGGCCAGCCCCGCCTCCGCCAGCAGGTACGCGGTCATCGGGTCGTAGTGACGCGGGCTGAGCACATGGTCGTCGAGCGGGACGGCCACCTGGAGGGTCCCCTCGGACTCGGCGAGGAACAGCGCCGGGTCGTTGCAGTCCGCGTAGCCGACCGAGTCCAGGCCGGCCTGCGCCGCGGCCCCCGCCCAGCCGTGGTCCGCCACGACCAGGTCGGGCAGCGGACGGCTCTCGCGCTCCAGTCCGCCCAGGATCGCCTTCATCGGCTCGCCCGAGTGGGTGTGCCACAGCGTCGCGCCGTGCTCCAGGACGGCGACGTCCGCGAACTGCATGACGTACCCCTCGTCCGTCTGCAACCCGTCCGGGATCACCACGATCTCGCAGCCGGCGGCCCGCAGCGCGACCGCCGTCGCCCGGTGCACGTCCAGCAGACCGCCCGGGTGGCCGGTCGCGAACAGCACCCGCTGCCGCCCCTCGGCCGCCTTGCGCAACCGCGCCGCCAGCCGGTTCAGCGCGTCCACGGTCAGATCGGGGTCGATGGTGTCCTGGCCGTACCGGTGCCCGGGATCGTCGTTGACGCCGACCCGCTCCGCCATCACCGCCAGCACGTCCTGCTCGTCGCTCCACCGGTCGCCGAGTTCCAGTCCCAGCCACCAGTTGCGCTCGCCGTTGGCCAGCTTGCGGTAGTGGAGCAGGTTGTTCTCGCGCGGAGTCGCCACATCACCCGCGATACGGGTCTTCACAAGGTGGTCGACGAGCTCGGCGCGGCTGGGTGTCCCGGGTATCGGCATGGCTCCATTGTGAGGCAGCGTGCTGTGCGACCACCTGGAGTCCCCTGACCGAGCGTCCCAATCCGGTATCGGCCGAAGCCGCCGAAGCCGCCGAAGCCGCCGAAGCCGCCGGAGTCACCGATGCGGCCCCCGCGTACGATCACGCCGACGGCCGCATCCTGCACCACGTCCCGCACGGCGTACGCGACCGGCCACGTCCAAGACCAGCCAGATTGCCGAGGCCCGCGCGAAGTGACCCACGACCACGACCTGGTGCTGCGCCCGACGCCCGCCCAGACGGAAGCCGCGTTGAACCCTCCCGCCGGGCGCACCGGCGGGGACCTGGTCGTGGAGACCCTGGCCGGGCTCGGCGCGACCACCGTCTTCGGCCTGCCCGGTCAGCACGCGCTCGGCATCTTCGACGCTCTGCGCCGCTCGACCCTGAGCTACGTGGGCCTGCGGGTGGAGAACAACGCGGGCTTCGCGGCCGACGCGTACGGCCGGATCACCGGCGAGGCGGCCCCGCTGCTCCTGTCGACCGGCCCCGGTGCGCTGACCTCGCTCGCCGCCCTCCAGGAGGCGGCGGCCGCCTCCGCGCCGGTGCTGGCGATCAGCAGCCAGGTCCCGAGGGCCGGCCTCGGCGGCGGCCGCCACGGCTATCTGCACGAACTCCCCGACCAGGCGGCCTCGTTCCGGGGCGTGGTGAAGTCGGTGCACACCGTCCGCAGCCAGTCGCAGATCCCGTCCGCGATCGCGGCGGCCTGGAAGTCGGCGCTGACGGCCCCGCACGGACCGGTATGGGTGGAGGTCCCGCAGGACGTGCTGCTCGCCGAGGCGGCGCTCCCGGTGGTGACGGCCGTGGACGCGACCCCCGACGAACTGCCCCCGCGCCCCGAACTGACCGCCGTGGCGGCCGACCTGCTGTCGCGCGCGGCCCGCCCGGCGATCATCGCGGGCGGCGGGGTGGTGCGGGCGGACGCCTCCGGCAAGCTCAAGCAGCTGGCGGAGCGGCTGGCCGCGCCGGTGGTGACCACCTTCGGCGGCAAGGGCGCCTTCCCCTGGACCCACCCGCTCTCCCTCCAGTCCTGGCTGGAGGACCGCCACACCACGGACTTCCTGGAGGACGCGGACGTCCTGCTGGTGGTCGGCTCCGGCCTCGGCGAACTCTCCTCGAACTACCACACGTTCGCACCGCGCGGCCGGATCGTGCAGATCGAGGCGGACCTCGGCAAGCTGGAGGCCAACCATCCGGCACTGGGCATCCACGCGGACGCCCGGCTCGCCCTCCAGGCGCTGCTGGAGACGGTGACCCCGCGCGAGGACCCGTCCGCCCCCGAGCGGGTACGGACCGTCCTCGACCGGGTCGCCGCACGCCTCGCGACCCAGGAACTCACTCTGGAACAGGACCTGTTGGCGTCGGTCCGACGGGCCCTGCCCGCCAACTCCCCGTCCTTCTGGGACATGACGATCCTGGCGTACTGGGCCTGGTCGGCGTTCGACCCGCGGGGCACCAACCTGATGCACTCCGCGCAGGGCGCCGGCGGCCTCGGCTACGGCTTCCCGGCGGCGCTCGGCGCGGCCGCCGCCGACCCGGGCCGCCCGGTGCTGGCGGTGTCCGGGGACGGCGGCGCCCTCTACTCCGTCGCGGAACTCGCGACGGCCAGGCAGTACGGCCTCCCGGTCACCTGGCTCATCGTCGACGACGGCGGTTACGGCATCCTGCGCGAGTACATGACCGACGCCTTCGGCGAGGCCACGGCGACCGACCTGACCCGCCCGGACTACGTGGCCCTGGCCGAGTCCTTCGGGGTCCCGGCCGCCCGGACCTCCCCCGGCTCCCTGGCGGCGGACCTGGCGAAGGCCCTGTCCGAGCCCGGCCCCTCGGTCCTCGTGCTCCCGGCCCGCCTGAGGATGTTCGCCCCCACCCATCTGGGCTCGGACTGATCACCTGATCGGCTGTCGGCGGTGACCTGCACGGGATATGTTCCGTGCAGGTCGCAGGCGTTCCGGCCGGGCCGATGTCACATGCGGCCATTACTCTGAGCCCGGTGAGGAGGACAGCGTGCTGCTGCGGTTCCGCGTCGCGAACGTACGGTCCCTGCGAGACGAGCAGGAGCTGTCCTTCGTCGCGCCCGGCGACGAGCAGGGCGGGTCGGCGAACGCGGTGGATCTCGCAGGCGGCGGGTCCATCTCCGTACTCCCGCTGATCGGCATCTTCGGGGCCAATGCCTCCGGCAAGTCGAACGTGCTGACCGCGATGACCGACATGAGCAACGCGGTCCTCAACTCCTACGCGCGCTGGGCCTCTTATGACGGCATCCCGCGCCATGTCTTCGCGCTGGGCCCCAAGAGCGAGAACGAGCCCTCCTTCTTCGAGGTCGATGTCGTCATCGACTCGGTCCGCTGGACGTACGGCTTCGAGCTCGGCGCCACCCGTGTCGAGTCCGAATGGCTGCACAGCTATCCGAAGGGCCACCGTCAGGAATGGCTCGACCGCGACGCCTCCCGGCCGGACGTCTTCAGGTGGCCCGGTGGGCGGGTCAGGGACCGGTCCCAGCTCGTACGGCGTACGCGGCCGAACGCCCTGCTGCTGTCCACGGCCGGTACGGACAACCACCCCCAGCTCTCTCCGCTCTTCCACTGGTTCCGCCGCAACCTCTGGATGATCAGTCCTGAGGTCGAGAGGGACGAGCGCGCGCAGTACACCACGAAGGAACTGTCGGGTCCGAGGGCCGCCAGGATCCAGGAGCTGCTGAGGGTCGCCGACCTCGGCATCACCGGAGCGACGGTCGTCCAGGACGGCCCGGGCCAGGACAGGGTGAAGCTGACGCACCATTCGGCTGCCGGGGACGTGTCCTTCGACTGGCAGGAGGAGTCCTACGGCACCCGTTCCTGGTTCGCTCTTCTGGGCCCTCTGCTCCTCGCCCTCGACGAAGGCGCGGTCCTGCTCGTAGACGAACTCGACGCGAGCCTGCACTCCCGCTTCGCCGCTGAGGTCGTCCGGCTCTTCCACGACCCGTACGCGAACCCCAAGGGGGCTCAGCTGATCTTCACCTCGCACGACGCGACGGTCCTCACCACCCCGAGCGGCGAGCGGCTCCTCGACCCCGGACAGGTCTGGCTCACGCAGAAGGACAAGGACGGGGCGACCGAGCTGTATCCGCTCACCGATGTGGAGCCGGGCGAGGACGAGGACCTCACGCAGTCGTATCTCGCGGGAGCCTTCGGCGGGGTCCCGGCCCTCCTGGAGGGGCAGATCGCGCGACGGCTGTGACACGTACTGACTCCGTCGGCAGCCACTACGTGCCGATTTCGAGATGGCCCCGGCCAGGCAACAAGGTCTGTCCGTCATCTCAGTTCGGAGCCGTAGGGAGTCGTACGTGGCCGAGCTCACGCTCGCCCAGTTGGAACGGCATCTGTGTGATCCCGTAGATCGTCTGGCATCACGCGCATTCAACTATCGGTTGTGGATCGAGAGTTAATCGAGCCGTACCTTCTGGGAGAACGGTCCGACTCATAGCGATGATCCAGCATCCAGGTCACCGCCCTTCCGCCAGTGCGTGTCCGCTCTGTGCCATGGGTTTAGCAGGGTGTCCGGGGGAGGTTCGCATGCGGCCCGTTCTCCGAATTCCGACTGGCGCCGACCCGATGGTGCGCTTGCCGTACTGACGAGCGAAGGGCAGTCCGCATGCCGCACCCCGCACCGCAGCCGACTCCCGATCCGACCGACCCGCTCACCGCCGAACTGGCGGTGGACGTTGCCACCGCCGTGGCACCGGCCATCGCGGAGCGCCTGGTGGATGAGACCGGTCCGCGTGTCGACGTCCTGGTCAACAACGTGGGCGTCGCCCCGGCCCGGCCGGGCGGTTTCCTCGACGTGAGTGACGCGGAGTGGCGGCGGACCTTCGAGGTCAACCTCTTCGCCACGGTCGCGGTGACCCGGGCGGTGCTGCCCCGCATGCCGGCGGCCGGCCGCGGCGCCATCGTGAACATCGGCTCGGTCAACGCCGAACTGCCGGACCCGACGGTGGTCGACTACAGCGCCTCCAAGGCGGCGCTGGTCAACTTCTCCAAGGCCCTGTCGAAGGAGTTCGGCCCCCGGGGCGTACGCGTGAACAGCGTCAGCCCCGGGCCGGTCGAGACGGACCTGTGGCTCGGCGGCGGGGGCGTCGCCGACACCGTCTCGGCGGCGGCCGGACTGCGGCCCGAGGAGGTCGTGGCACAGGCCGCGGCCGGGACCGCCAGCGGCCGTTTCTCCCGGCCGTCGGAGATCGCCGACCTGGTCGTGTTCCTGGCCGGCGACCGCGCCGCCAACATCCTCGGCAGCGATCTGCGGATCGACGGCGGGTTCGTGCCGACATGGTGAACCGCGGCCGGGGCGCCGCCGGTTCAGCAGGCGCCCGGGCCCACTCCGTCGATGCGGCCGCCGAAGTCGCCGAGGTAGCGGGAGCGCCAGTCGCCGTTGAAGACGTCGCGCTTCTCGACCGGGGACCAGTTGACGAAGCAGGCGCGGGTGGCGGCGACCGCGGAGCCGACGTGGTCGTGGAGGTAGGGCGGCATGTCGCGGTAGCCGCTGCGGGACGTCCACTCCCAGTAGCTGCCGCTGAAGCCCTCACCGCTCCAGAAGCACACCGAGCCTGTGGGGCAGGCGGGGGGAGTGGCGGCCGAGTGCGCCGAGGCGCTCTGCGCGGGGACGACCAGCGCGGTCAGGGCGAGGGCGGCAGCGACGGACCAGGTACGCAGCTTCACGGAAGCCTCCGGAACGGGAGTCGGGGCGCCCCGGCGGAACCGCCGGGGCGCCCCCATGCTCCTGGGCGATGACCGTGACACGCCCGGTCCCAAGATCGACTTCACCGGTGTGAGGGAACTAGTAGGACCGGTGCGGGCCGGCCGGCCTACCAGATCGCGTCGACCCACTCCGGGTGGTCGATGAACGGGTTCCGGTTGTGCTGGTAGGTGTTGTAGATGACGTTGTTGCGGTTCTCCTCGAAGGAGTCCGGCGGGTCCTCGTCGTTCCACTCCTTGAGGACCGAGAGCTTGCCGATGTACGGGGTGGAGCCGTTGCCGACCTTGTCGTCGGGCTCCAGGTCGGCCCAGCCGTCGTCGCCCTCGTAGCGGACGGCCATGTAGAGGATCATGCGGGCCACGTCGCCCTTGACGGCGTCGCGGGGCTCGAAGGAGTCCGAGTCGACCTTGCTGCCGCCGCTGTTGGTGAAGGTGGAGCCGCCCTCGTCGAAGTCGAGGTTGCCGCGCTTGGAGTTGACCGCCACGTCCTCGGGACGGATGTGGTGCAGGTCCGTGCCCGGTCCGGTGGACGTGGTGAGGTCGCCGTGCGAGATCGCCCACACGTGCTCGCGGTTCCAGTCGCCGCTGTCGCCGCCGTTGAGGGACTTGCTGCGCGAGATGCCCGAGTACAGCAGGATCACGTTGCTGCTGTTGCTCGGGTCCTGGTCGGTCACCTTCAGGGCGTCCCACAGGGCCGAGTACGACAGCTTGGTGACGTTCGCGCTGATGATCGTGTGCAGGGACGACTTGAGGCTCGTCCCCGTCTTGCCGATCGCGTTCTTGTAGTACGTCGAGTCGTACGCGGTCGTCGTCGCGGCGGCCGGGGTCGCCGTCAGTGCCGGGGCGGTGAGACCCACCAGGACGGTGGCGGTCGTCAGCGCCACCGACTTCCAGTGCCGGATGCGTGTCGCCAGCATAAAGAGTTTCCCATCTACGCGGGTTGATGAGGCGGCAAGAAGGAGCGTGACATGAACATGAGGACGTGGAGGTAAACTCGACGTAAAAAAAGGCCCCCGACCGTGCGGTCGGGGGCCTCGGTTGTGCCGGTGTGTCAGCTGACGTCCGACGGGTCCAGCCGGTAGACCGTCGAGGTGCTGCTCTGCGAGGCGGAGCCGGACGAGTCCGAGGAGCCCGAGGACTTCGAGGACTCCGACGACTTCGAACCCGAGTCCGTCGTCGTGCTCTTGCTGTACGCGCTCTCCTTGACCGCGGTGCCGTGCTTCTGCACCCAGGTGTTCACGGCGGAGCTGACGGAGTTGCTGCCGCCCATGCCACCGCCCATCCCGCCACCGCTGATCTGGATGTAGTGCAGCTTGCCCGCCTTCACCAGTTCCTTCAGCTTGGCGACGGTCATCGCGTTGTCGGAGCCGGTGAAGCCCCACATGGAGATCACGGCCTCGTGCGTGCTCAGCTCGATCTGGGCCGCGGACTGCGAGTTGGAGACGGCCAGCAGCCAGGTGGCGCCGTCCTTGTGCTTCTTCAGGTAGGCGATCAGGTCGCTGTCGACGCTGCCGCCCATGCCGCCACCGCCGCCCATGCCGCCGCCGAAGCCGCCGCGCGTGCCGCCAGTGCTGCCGCTGCCGCCGGGGAATTCACCGTTTCCGGTGCCGCCGCCGGGCAGTTCACCGGTGCCGCCGCCGGGCATCGCCTGGCCGTTGCCGTTGCTGTTGCCGGTGCCGCCGGGGGCCTCGCCGTTCGTGCCGCCCGGGAAGCCGCCGCCGGGGAAGCCGCCGCCCGTCTCGCCGCCGGCCTGGTTGTTCTGGCCGCCGCCCTGCTGGGTGCCGCCCGGCATCTCGCCGCCGCCCGGGAAGCCGCCGCTGCCGCCGCCGCCCCCGGGGCCGCCGCCCATGCCGTTGCCCGTGGAGGGGCCCGCGGTCGGGTTCGTACCGCCCATGCCGCCGCCGGTGCTGCCGAACGGCACCGCCATCGCGTACGCGGCGGGACCCGCGAGGGCCGCGACCACGGCCGCCGCCAGCGAGGCCGCCAGCAGCCGGACCCTGGTGCCGGAGCGGAAGACCAGCATGCCCGCGATGCCGGCCACCGTCAGCACGGCGATCGTCGGCCACAGCCAGGTGTTCCAGCCGGAGGCCCGGCGCAGCAGCACGATCGCCCAGACGCCGGTGATGCCGAAGGCGAGCGGCAGGACCCAGATCCACCGCTTGTCCGTGCGGAAGGCCCGCAGCAGCATCGCGCCACCGCCGCCGCACAGCACCGCGATGCCCGGGGCGAGCGCGGTCGTGTAGTACGGGTGCATGGTGCCCTGCGCGGTCGCGAAGATCACGTAGTGCAGCAGCGTCCAGCCGCCCCACAGGACCAGCGCCATCCGCCTGAGGTCGGTGCGCGGGGCGCGGCCGCACAGCACCAGGCCGCCGACCAGGGCGATGCCGGCGAAGGGGAGCAGCCAGGAGATCTGGCCGCCGAGGACGTCGTTGAACATGCGGCCGAGGCCCGAGGAGCCGGAGAAGCTGGCGCCCCCGCCCCCGCCTCCGCCGTTGCCCTCGCCGCCGAAGACGCGGCCCAGACCGTCGTAGCCCATGATCAGGTCCCAGGCGGAGCCGTCCGTGGAGCCGCCGATGTACGGGCGGTCGGCGGCCGGGACCAGCGAGACGGCGATCGCCCACCAGAAGCTGGAGATCGCGAGGACGACGGCGGCGAGCGCGAGGTTCACGGCCCGCTTCGCCCAGGACGCCTTCGACGCGTACAGGTACAGCGCGAAGACGGCCGGGAGCGCGATCCAGCCCGCGAGCAGCTTGGTGTTGAAGGCGAGGCCGAAGCAGGCGGCCGCGCCGAGCAGCGGGAGCAGCTTCTCGTCCCGGGTGGCGCGGAAGGCGAGCGCCGAGCCCGACACCATGAGGAAGACCAGCAGGGTGTCGGGGTTGTTGTCGCGGTTGATCGCGACGGTGATCGGGGTGAGCGCCAGCACCAGCGCGGCGACGGTCGCCGCGCCGTGTCCCCACACCCGCTTCACGGTGGAGTGCAGGATGTAGATCGTGGCGAGCGCCAGCACGATCATCGGCGCCATCATCTGCCACGTGCCGAAGCCGAAGATCCGGCTCGACAGGCCCATGACCATGGTCGCGAGCGGCGGCTTGTCGACGGTCAGGAAGTTGCCCGGGTCGAGCGAGCCGAAGAACCAGGCCTTCCAGCTCTTCGTGGCGGCCCAGACGGCGCCGCTGTAGAAGGTGTTCATGCTGGAACCGGTGAGGTTCCAGGAGTAGAGCACCGCCGCCAGGACCAGGATCGCGATCAACGCGGGCAGCGACCAGCGAGGTGCCTTGTCCGGCGGGGCGGCCGCGGAGGCCGGGGTCGGCGGTGCCCAGTCGGGGGACACGGTCGTGTGGGGGAGTGGATCGGTGGCAGATGTCACCACCCCAACATGCGGGCGGGTGATGAGCGAGGGCTGTGCTGATCCTGGGTGCAGCCTGTGGGTGGGTGAGATGTGGGTAAGAGGCCGGCCGCCCCCGAGGGGGGGGCGGCCGGGGCGTCAGCGGACGCGGACCGACAGGCGGTAGAAGCGGGTCGTCTGGGCGGCGTTCTGGTTGTCGTCGCTGACCAGGAGGACCTGGTACGCGCCCTTGGCACGGCCGGTGACCACCATGCCCTCGATGTTGTCGAGGAGCGGGTTGGGCTGGGTCTGCCGGGCGGTGGCGCCCAGGGTCGGGCAGCTCGCGATGTCCGTGAGCAGGGTCTTTTCGACCAGGCGGACGCCGGCCTGCCCGGTGAGGTTCCCGATGCCGCTGGTGTCGGTGGCGTGGAGCGGGTCGGCCAGGTAGAGGCGGACGGTGTTGCCGACGCCGGAGGTGAAGCCGCGCTCCAGGACGAGGAGCCGGCCGTCGGGCAGCGCCTGCACCTCGGGGACGCCGAGCGCCGGGTCGTCGGTGCGGTAGGCGTACTGGGCCGACAGCTCGAAGCGGTCGTCCTTCGTGCGCCGCCAGGTCTGGAAGCGGACGATGCCGGCGGTGTCCCCGGAGATGGCGTACTCCATGGAGGCCAGCAGGGTGCGGCCGCCGTTCAGCAGGGTCAGGCCCTCGAAGGTCTGGTTGGAGGTGGCCCGGCCGGCCGGGGACACGAGCAGCGAGGCCGGCACGGGCAGGCGGTCCAGGATCCTGCCGTCCGCCGAGTAGCGGCGGACGGACGGTTCGGTCTCGGAGGTGATGAGCCGGGTGCCGTCGCGGTCCACGGCCAGGCCCTCGGAGTCGAGGGCCGCGCCGTTCTCGTCGGCCAGGGCGACGACCGACTTCGGCGCGAGCGTCTTCGCGTCCAGGCCGAAGAGGTAGGACCGGTCGGCGAGGGCGGCCAGGGAGCCGTCCCCGTCCACGGCGAGCGCGGAGAGGTTGCCGACGTAGTAGCCGCCGAACGTCGTCTTGTCGAGGGCGTCGGAGAAGCCGTCGATGGAGACGGCGGCCGAACATGCGTGGGCGGAAGGGGTGCCGGAACCGGCGGCGGCGGGCCCGGCGGCGGCGGGCCCGGCGGCGGACAGGGAGGTGGCCGCCGCCAGGCCGGCGGTGACGGTGGCGAGTACGGTTCGCAGGCGCATGGCCGTCACCGTAGGGCGCGCCGGTGACGGGCGGGAGACCCGCTCGTGAAAGGTCGCCGCCTGTGCGTCAGCTCGCCGCCAGGTCCTTGTGGATCACCTTCGCGACGGCCTGGATCGTGTTGATCCCGTAGGTCATCGTGCTGTTGCCGTGGGTGAGCACGGTCATCTGGTAGTCGTGGCCGCCGCCCTTGAAGGTGCCGAGGCTGTGCACCCGCCAGCCGTGCGTGGCGCGTTGCAGCCAGCCGTTCTTGACGTGCACGGAGACGTCGGACGGCGCGCCGTAGGGGGTGCCCCACCGCTGGGACGAGACGACCTGCCCCATCAGCTTCAGGATGTAGGCGCGCGCGTTGTCGCTGAGCACGCTGTTGCTCGCGGTGACGAGCGCGAGCAGCCGCTGCTCGTCGTGCACGTCGATCTGGGTCAGCCCCCAGTAGCCGTTCGCCCCGGGGGTCGTCCGGGTCATCCCGGCGGCGGCCAGGAAGCCCTTGATCTTCGTGAGGCCGAGCTGCTTCCACAGCTTGGTCGTCGCGGTGTTGTCCGACTTGGTGATCATGGCCTTGGCGAGCGTCTGCTCGGTGGTCGTCAGATACCGGTCGTGCTTCTTCGCGTCCCACAGCAGCGTGGCCAGCACGGTCACCTTGACCGTGCTGGCCGAGTCGTAGTGCGTGGTGGAGCGCAGGGTGCAGGTCGTCTTCGTCGATCGGTCGTACAGCCCGACGGCGACCGTGCCCTTCCGGTTCGCGAGGGCCGCGGTGATGTCCGTCTTCAGCTTCGCGGCGAGGCCCGTCTTCGCGGACGTACAGCTGACCGCGGGCGTGGCGGCGGAGGCGGGCGCGGCGGCCGTGCCCACGGCGAGCGCGGCCCCGCCGACGACCGTCGCCAGCACTCTGGTGCGTCTGGATATCCGGTGAGTCATGCCGGGATTGACTCAGGAGTTCGTACGAAGGGTTGTACGAACGGGAGCGGTTTTGGCGAGACATTGCCCGCCGCCGCATCCGGCCGGGCACCGGACGCCGGTCCGCCCGCGTCCCCCTTTTGTTGCGGAAGGATGAAATCCGGTTTTGCTTGTGTTGTGCCCATGCGACAGAACAGGGCCGAGGAAGGGCATCCGGGTGGCAGTGCAACAGGGGGAGCGGCGGAGCTGGGCGGGCAGGCTGGCGGGGTATGCCTGGCGGCATCCCCGCAACGTCGTGCTCGCGCTCGGCTCCTCGCTCGCCGGTATGGCCGTGCTGGCCGTCGTACCGCTGATCACCAAGGTGATCATCGACGACGTGATCGGTGACCACAGCCGGTCGATGGGGCCCTGGGCCGCCGGGCTGGTCGGGGCCGCCGTCCTCGTCTACGCGGCCACCTACGTCCGCCGCTACTACGGCGGCCGCCTCGCCCTCGACGTCCAGCACGACCTGCGCACGGAGATGTACGACACCCTCGTCCGGCTCGACGGACGGCGGCAGGACGAGCTGTCCACCGGCCAGGTCGTCGGGCGGGCCACCAGCGACCTCCAGCTGATCCAGGGCCTGCTTTTCATGCTGCCGATGACCATCGGCAACGTACTGCTGTTCCTGATCTCCCTCGCGATCATGGCCTGGCTCTCGCTCCCGCTCACCCTCGTCGCCCTCGCCGTCGCCCCGGCCCTCTACTGGATCGCCAAGCGCAGCCGCAGCAGGCTCCACCCCGCCACCTGGTACGCCCAGGCCCAGGCCGCCGCCGTGGCCGGCGTGGTCGACGGCGCGGTCACCGGCGTGCGGGTGGTCAAGGGGTTCGGGCAGGAGGAGCAGGAGACCGGCAAGCTCAGGGAGGTCGGGCGGAAGCTGTTCGCCGGGCGGCTGCGGACGATCCGGCTGAACAGCAGGTTCACCCCGGCGTTGCAGGCCGTCCCCGCCCTCGGCCAGGTCGCCATGCTGGCGCTCGGCGGCTGGCTGGCCGTCCGCGGCCACATCACCCTCGGCACCTTCGTCGCCTTCTCCACCTACCTCGCCCAGCTGGTCGGCCCGGTCCGGATGCTCGCCGTGGTCCTCACCGTCGGCCAGCAGGCCCGGGCCGGCACCGAACGCGTCCTGGAGCTGATCGACACCCGGCCCACCCTGACCGAGGGCACGAGGACACTGCCCGCCGACGCGCCCGCGACCGTCGAGTTCGACGACGTCTCCTTCGGCTACGACCACGAGCGCCCGGTCCTGAGCGGGCTGAGCTTCGAGATCCGCCCGGGCGAGACCCTCGCCGTCGTCGGCTCCTCCGGCTCCGGCAAGTCCACGGTCTCCCTGCTGCTGCCCCGCTTCTACGACGTCACCCACGGCGCCGTCCTGATCGGCGGCCACGACGTGCGCGAGCTGACCCTGGACTCGCTGCGGGCCGCGATCGGCCTGGTCCCCGAGGACTCGTTCCTCTTCTCGGACACCGTCCGCAGCAACATCGCCTACGGCCGGCCCGACGCGACCGACGACGAGATCCTCGCCGCCGCCCGCGCCGCCCAGGCCGACCGCTTCATCGCCGAGCTGCCCGAGGGCTACGACACCACGGTCGGCGAGCACGGCCTCACCCTCTCCGGCGGCCAGCGCCAGCGCGTCGCCCTCGCCCGCGCCCTGCTCACCGACCCCCGCCTGCTCGTCCTCGACGACGCCACCTCGGCCGTCGACGCCCGCGTCGAGCACGAGATCCACGAGGCGCTCAAACAGGTCATGCGGGGCCGTACGACCCTGCTCATCGCGCACCGCCGCTCCACCCTCAACCTCGCCGACCGCATCGCCGTCCTCGACTCCGGCCGGCTCGCCGACATCGGCACCCACGAGGAACTCCAGGAGCGCTCCGCCCTGTACCGGCGGCTGCTCACCGACCCCGACGAGCTGGGCGGGGTCTCCCCGGGGCACGCCGTACCCCTGGAACCGCACGAGGACACGACCGTCCGCGACGAGCTGGACGCCGAGTTCGACGCCGAGCGGGGGGTGACCCCCCGGCTGTGGACCGGTGACCGCACACCGCGGGACCTCGCCCTCGCCGGCACCCCGGCCACCCCCGCACTCCTCGCCCAGGTCGACGCGCTGCCGCCGGCCACCGACGTCCCCGACATCGACGAGGCCGGCGCCGTCCGGCCCGAGGGCTCCTACGGCCTGCGCCGGCTGCTGCGCGGCTTCGGACCGCCGCTGCTCGCCAGCCTCGGCCTGGTCGCCGTCGACGCCGGCATGGGCCTGCTGCTGCCGGTCCTGATCCGGCACGGCATCGACCAGGGCGTCACCAAGGCGGCGCTCGGCGCGGTCTGGGCCGCCTCCCTGCTGGCGCTGCTCGCGGTGCTCGTCCAGTGGACGGCGCAGATCGGCGAGACCCGGATGACCGGCCGCACCGGCGAACGCGTCCTCTACTCGCTCCGCCTGAAGATCTTCGCCCAGCTCCAGCGGCTCGGACTCGACTACTACGAGCGCGAGCTGACCGGCCGGATCATGACCAGGATGACGACGGACGTGGACGCGCTGTCCACGTTCCTGCAGACCGGGCTGGTCACCGCCTTCGTCTCCGTCGTCACGTTCTTCGGCATCATGGCCGTGCTGCTGGTGATCGACGTCCAGCTCGCGCTCGTCGTCTTCGTCACCCTCCCCCCGCTGATCGTCGCGACCTTCTTCTTCCGCCGGGCCAGCGTCAAGGCGTACGAACTCGCCCGCGAGCGCGTGTCCGCGGTCAACGCCGACCTCCAGGAGTCGGTGTCCGGGCTCAGGATCGTGCAGGCGTTCCGCCGCGAGGGCGACGGCTCCCGGCGCTACGCCGAGCGCAGCGAGAGCTACCGCAGTGCCCGTGTCCGGGGCCAGTGGCTGATATCGGTCTACTTCCCGTTCGTGCAGCTGCTGTCCTCGGTGGCCGCGGCGAGCGTGCTGGTCGCGGGCGCGCACCGGGTCGAGGCGGCCACCCTCACCACCGGCGCCCTGGTCGCCTACCTGCTCTACATCGACCTGTTCTTCGCGCCCGTCCAGCAGCTCTCCCAGGTCTTCGACGGCTACCAGCAGGCGACCGTCTCCCTCGGCCGCATCCAGGAGCTGCTGCGCGAGCCGACGTCCACCCAGGCGGCGGACCGGCCCGGCGAGGTCGGCCCGCTGCGCGGGGAGATCGCCTTCGAGGGCGTCCACTTCGCCTACGGCTCCGCCGACGCGCCGGAGGAGGCGCTCGGCGGCATCGACCTGACCATCCCCGCCGGACAGACGGTCGCCTTCGTCGGCGAGACCGGCGCCGGGAAGTCGACCCTCGTCAAGCTGGTGGCGCGGTTCTACGACCCGACGGGCGGCCGGGTCACGGTCGACGGCACCGACCTGCGCACCCTGGACCTCACCGCCTACCGGCACCGGCTCGGGGTCGTCCCGCAGGAGGCGTACCTGTTCCCGGGGACCGTCCGGGACGCCATCGCCTACGGGCGGCCCGACGCCGACGACGCCGAGGTGGAGGCGGCGGCCCGCGCGGTCGGCGCCCACGAGATGATCGCCACCCTGGACGGCGGCTACCTCCACGAGGTCGCCGAGCGCGGACGCAACCTCTCGGCGGGCCAGCGCCAGCTGATCGCCCTCGCCCGCGCCGAACTCGTCGACCCCGACGTCCTGCTGCTCGACGAGGCCACGGCGGCCCTGGACCTGGCGACGGAGGCCCAGGTCAACACCGCCACCGACCGGCTCGCCGGGCGCCGTACGACCCTTGTGGTCGCGCACCGGCTGACCACCGCGGCCCGCGCCGACCGGGTGGTGGTGATGGACCACGGCCGGGTCGCGGAGGACGGCACCCACGACGAGCTGCTGGCCCGCGGCGGCCGGTATGCCGCGCTGTGGCGCACCTTCATCGGCCAGGCGGAGGAACCGGAGGAACCGGTGGGCGTCATCGGCTGACCCGGCCTGCCCGGCTGACCCGGCCTGCCCGGCTGACCCGGCCTGCCCGGCTGACCCGGCCTGCCCGGCTGAGCGGGCTGGCCGGCTGAGCGGGCTGGCCGAGCTGAGCGGTCTGAGCGGGCTGGCCGAGCTGAGCGGGCTGGCCCTGTTGAGCTGGTCGATCGGGCTGGCCTGGTTGGCCCGGCTGAACCGGCTGGCCTGGTTGGCCCGGCTGAACCGGCTGGCCTGGTTGGTCCGGCCGACCCGGCTGACCGGGCTGGCCCTGCTGACCTGGTCGATCAGGCCGGCCCGGCCGAGCGGGCTGGAGCGGTTGGCCCTGCTGACCCGGTTGGCCCGGCTGCACAGGCCGGCCCGGCTCACCCGCTGACTCGGCTCAGCAGGCTCAGCAGGCTCAGCAGGTCCGTCCGGTGGCGGGGGTCGGGTCGCCGGCCCACCGGCGCAGAGCGGCTTCGAGCCCGGCGGCGACGGCACCGGCGGCGTCTGCGGTGTCTGCGGTGCCCCCGATGCCCGCAGCGCCAGTGGCGTTCCCCGTGCCCGCGCTGTCCGTGGCCCAGGCGACCACGCCGTCCGGGCGGACCAGTACCCCGGCCGGTGCCGCGGGGCCGTCGGTCACGTTGGGCACCGCCCGCACGCGTCCGGCCCAGGCCGCGGCGAGGCGGGTGAGGGCGCCGTCGGGGGTGCGGTCGAGCAGCAGGAAGCCGCCGTCGTGCCCGTGGTCGGCCAGCCGGGAGCCGTCGCCCAGCCACAGGTCGGGCGCGTACCGCCCGGTCAGCGGGTGGCCGCCGGGCAGGCCGAAGCGCTGCGCGGCACCGGAGATCCGCTTCACCGCGTAGGTCGCGCCCTCCCGGGTGGCCAGCAGGTCCGCGACGACCTCGCGCAGCGCCGCGGACTTGGCGTCCCCGCGCAGCACCCCGATCTGGGCCCGGGTCCAGTCCAGCACCCAGGCGCCGAGCGGACGGCGCTCGGCCTCGTAGGTGTCCAGGAGCCCCTCCGGCGCCCGTCCGGCGATCACGGCGCCCAGCTTCCAGCCGAGGTTCGTGGCGTCACCGACCCCGAGGTTGAGGCCCTGGCCGCCGAACGGCGGGTGCACATGCGCGGCGTCCCCGGCCAGCAGCACCCGGCCGCGGCGGTAGGCGTCGGCCTGACGGGCGTTGTCGGTCCAGCGGGTCGCGGGCCCGCGCAGCGCGGTCAGCGTGACGCCGGTGCCGGAGACCCGGCGCAGAGCGGCCTGCACGTCCGCCAGGGTGACCGGGGCGGACCGGTCGGCGGGCCCGCCGTCGAACTCCACGGTGACCACCCGGCCGGGCTGCGGGCCGTGGCGGTACGCGCCGAGCGCCGACCACGTCCAGCCGTCCGCGAGCACCGAGGGGTCGGCGATCTCGGCGACCGCCAGGTACCCGGTCAGCTCGGGGCCGGTGCCGGGGAAGCCGAAGCCCCCGAGGCGGCGCACGGTGCTGTGCCCGCCGTCGCATCCCACCAGCCAGCCGGTGCGCACCGGCCCGGCGCCGGTGCCGACCAGCACGCCGTCGCCGGTGTCCGTCAGCGAGGTGACCTCCACCCCGCGCCGCACCGGCACCCCGAGCCGCTCCAGCAGGCCCGCCAGCAGCCGCTCCAGCTCCGGCTGCGGCACCAGCCGGGCCCCGGCGACCGCGGTGTGCGCGGCGAGATCGGGGTCGTCCCAGTCCACCAGCCCGGCGTCGAGAACCATCCCGGCGAAGTGCCCGGTGAACCGCGCCGGTGCCGGCTGCCGCCCGCCGGGGTCCGCCCGCCCGCCGGGGTCCGCCCGGTCGCCGGTGGGCCGTCCGAACGGGCCCACGCGGGTGAGCTGCTCGCGCTGGATCCGCTCGGCGGCGGGGAGCAGGCCCCGGCGGTCCAGTGCCTCGGCGGTCGGCACGTTGATCGCCCCGGCCCGCATGGCCGGGTCCGGCTCGGTGCGCCGTTCGAGCACCTGCACGCTCGCCCCGCAGAGCGCCAGTTCCGCGGCGAGCACCAGGCCCACCGGCCCGGCGCCGACGACGGTCACATCCACGTCGTGATTCATGTTCGCTGTCACGAACAGTGTTCTACGCACGAACACTGTTCGTGTCAAGCTATGATGGCCGGGTGAACCCGAGAGAGCGACGCGCGGCGCGTCACCAGGCGCCGCACCCCGAGGCGGCGGCCGGCCCCAGGTCGCGCCGCCGCCGGGTGCCGATCACCGTGGAGCAGGTCGTCGACACCGCGCTGGGCGTGGTCGCCGCCGAGGGCTACGAGGCGCTGACCATGCGCCGGCTGGCCGACGCGCTCGACACCGGACCCGCCTCGCTCTACGCCCACGTGGTCAACAAGGCCGACCTCGACGAACTGCTCATCGGACGGCTCTGCGCCGAACTGGTGCTGCCCGAGCCCGACCCCGCGGCCTGGCGCGAGCAGGTCCACGGGGTGTGCGCCGGGATCCGGGACCAGTACCTGAAGTACCCCGGGATCTCCCGCGCCGCGCTCGCCATGGCCCCCACCGACCTGGAGACCGTGCGCGTCACCGAGGGCATGCTGGCGATCCTGCTGGCCGGCGGCGTCGCCCCGCAGGCCGCCGCCTGGGCCATCGACGCCCTGCTCCTCTACGTGGCCGCCTACTGCCTGGAGACGTCGATCGCGCGCCGCCGGTCGGCCGACGACGACGCGGTCTGGGTCCTCGACCGGGACGAACTGCTGGGCCGCTTCGCCGCCCTGCCCGCCGCCACCTTCCCGCACACCTCCCGCCACGCCGCCGAACTCACCGCGGGCGAGGGCCACGACCGCTTCGACTTCACCCTCGCCCTGCTGACCGCCGGCCTCGCCCCCCGCTGACCCGGCCCCGCGGCCGCCCGTGCAACCATCCGGCATACGTTCGGCGTCCGTACATCAGTACGTTCATGGATGGTGCACGGCTGCGGTGCGGGAGGGGACGACTGTGGACAGTGGCGCGATACGCCGGCGCCTGGCGTTCGGCGCGGCCCTGCTGGCCGCCTCCGGGACGCTCGCCCTCACGGCACCGGCCCAGGCCCGGGCCGCGACGGCCACCGGATGCGCCGGGCGCGAGGTGCGGACCCTGTCCTTCGCCACCGGCGCCGTGCACGTCTACCGGCAGGGCGGCTACGTCTGCGCGGTCACCCTCCCCGGCAGGCCCGGCGCCAGGCGCACCATGTCCGTCAGCGTCCAGGCCCGCGGCAACCGTCCCGTCGTCGACAAGGGCAGATACACCCGCTGCGCGGGCCCGGTCACGGTCCACGCCGGCCACCGCTGCGTCCGCGTGAAGGGCACGGTGGGCCACGGCTCGGTGAGCTCGGACTGGATCCTGTGCTGAGGGCGGCCGCCGCCCGGTGGACAACCCCCTTGCCGGGAAAGGGTTCTTGAGGACAGCGGTCGTCAAGAACCCTGTGTTGCCCGGTCAGTGAGACTCCGGTCTCGCCCGTGACTCCCGGTGTGTACAGTCCCGGCCCATGGAATCCGGTGTCGAGCTCGTGAAGCGCGCGCACGTCGACCTGCTCAGGGTCGCCGCCTCGCTCTGCAGCTGACCCCGCGCGCCCTTCCCCGACGGATCGGGCCGGGGCCGACACCCGGCGTTCACACCCGCCCGGTGACCGCCCGCACGGTCCACGCCGGCGTGCCGGACGCCTTCCGCCGACCGGGGCCTACGCTGGGTCCGCCGCGTACGTCTGGTACGTCAGCCCGTGGCCGATCGGGTACAGCACCTGCGCCGCGTCGTCCGCCCGCCGCACCGGCACCGGCAGCTTCCCGCGCGGCGCCACCCGGCCCGCGATCACCCGTGCGGCGGCGCGCAGTTCGACGTCCGTCCAGCCGTAGGACGCCAGGAAGGCCCTGACGGAAGGCAGTTGGGCGACGTCGTAGGGATTGCGCACCGCGACGGCCACCACCGGCCGCCCGGTGGCGACCAGTTGCTCCACCAGCCGCTGCTGCCCGCTGCCCGCCGTGACGTTGTACGTCGCCACCACCACCGCGTCCGCCTCCCGCGCCGCCGCGACCGCCCGGCCGACCGCCGCGTCGGAGGGCGATGTGCCCGTGGACAACGCGCTCGCCCCGAAGCCGAGTTCGGTGAGGGCGGCGGCCAGCACACCGGTGGGCGGACCCGTGGTGCCGGACGGCGAGTCCGGGTCCGCGCCGACGACCAGCACCCGGCCGTGGGTACGGCGGGAGAGGGGCAGCAGCACGCCGTCGTTGACCAGCAGGGTGGTGGTGCGCTCGGCGACGCGGTCGGCGGCGGCGAGATGGGCGGCGGTCCCGACCACGCGGTCGACGTCCTTCTCCTGCACGTACGGGCGGTCGAGCAGCCCCAGCCGCGACTTGAGCCGCAGGATCCGCAGGACCGACTCGTCGAGCCGGGACTCGGTCAGTTCGCCGTTGCGCACGGCATCGAGGACGGCGTGCCACGCCACGTCCGGCGCGGGCGGGTCGAGGAGCTGGTCGACACCGGCCCTGAGGGCGAGCACCGGGACGCGGTCGTCGCCGTACTTCGTGCGCACGCCCGCCATGCTCAGCGAGTCGGTCACCACCACGCCGTCGTAGCCGAGCTCGCCGCGCAGGATGCCGGTGACGACGGGGTGCGAGAGGGTGGCCGGGTCGCCGGAGCCGTCCAGGGCGGGGAACTGGATGTGCGCGGTCATGATCGAGTCGACGCCGGCCGCGACCGCGGCCCGGAAGGGCACCGCGTCCAGCTCGTCCCACAGCTCCCGGCTGTGCGTGATGACCGGGAAGCCGGTGTGGCTGTCGACGGCGGTGTCGC
Source organism: Streptomyces sp. NPDC104367 (assembly GCF_055583825.1). Classification (NCBI taxonomy): domain Bacteria; kingdom Bacillati; phylum Actinomycetota; class Actinomycetes; order Kitasatosporales; family Streptomycetaceae; genus Streptomyces; species Streptomyces sp. NPDC104367. Next base: position 303,643 of record NZ_JBVJND010000008.1, read on the forward strand.
CGTGCCCCGGGAAGTGCTTGGCGGTGGCCGCGACCCCGGCGGCCCGGTACCCCTCCGCCTCGGCGGCGGCGAGCGCGCCGGCCGCGGCCGGGTCGGCGCCGAAGGACCGCACGCCGATGATGGGGTTGGCCGGGTTCACGTTGACGTCGGCGTCGGGGGAGTAGTCCTGCCGGACGCCCATCGCCCGCAGCTCCGTGCCGGAGATCCGGCCGAGGGTGCGCACGTCGACGCGGGAGCCGCCCGCGCCCATGGCCATGGCGCCGGGGAAGAGGGTGGCGGGCCTCCCGATCCGGCAGACGGCGCCGTGCTCCTGGTCGGTGCTGATCAGGACGGGCAGACCGCGCGGCTGCTCCAGCGAGACCCGCTGGATCCCGTTCGACAGGGCGGCGATCTGCCGCGGGTCGCGGGTGTTGTGCGCCCAGGTGAAGTAGATGATCCCGCCGACGCGGTACTTCGCGATCAGCTCGGCGGCCGAACGGACGCCGAGCTCACGGAGGTTGGCGTCGACGTCGGCCTGGTCGGGGTCGGTCGCGGAGTGGCCGTGGACCCGCATCACGAACAGCTGGCCGACCTTCTCCTCCAGGGTCATACGGGAGACGAGCGGCCCGAGCGCCCTGTCGTCGGAGCCGAGGCCGTACGCGCCGGCGCCGACGGCGAGCCCCGCGGTGACCCCAGCGGTCGCGGCGAGGACAGTACGTCTGGAGGGCATGTGCGCTCCTTTGGATGGGAAACCGCCGAAACGCACGTTAACGGGAAAGGGGCCGCCATCGGCGCATTGGAGGGGGGCACGTCGATGGCGGCGGGCCGGCGGCCGTGGTGCGGCGGAGAGGGCAGACCGGCGATCGCACCCAGCGGTGAGAGCCGGGACCACACCACGGAGACTCTTCCGGCGGCCTGGACTTTGGACGGACGGGAAGCGCACCGGGTTCCCGGCGGACGCCGAATTCCCGCGACCCGGTGCCCGAGTGACTCGGGGGACGCCGGATGCGGCCGTCCGTTCCATCCTCTGGAACCGCCCGCCGTCCGGACCCCCGAACCGGCGATCATGGACGGATGCCCCTCGTCGACATCCCCGGTTCCAAGTCCGTCACCGCTCGCGCGCTGTTCCTCGCGGCCGCCGCCGACGGAGTCACCACCCTTGTCCGCCCGCTCCGCTCCGACGACACCGAGGGCTTCGCCGAGGGTCTGACCCGGCTCGGCTACCGCGTCGGCCGCACCCCGGACGCCTGGCAGGTGGACGGCCGTCCGCAGGGCCCCGCGCTGCCCGCGGCCGAGGTCCACTGCCGGGACGGCGCCACCACCGCCCGCTTCCTGCCCACCCTCGCCGCGGCCGGTCGCGGCAGCTACCGCTTCGACGCCTCCGAGCAGATGCGCCGCCGCCCCCTCGCCCCGCTCACCCGCGCCCTGCGCGACCTCGGGGTCGACCTGCGGCACGAGGAGGCGGAGGGCCACCATCCGCTGCGCATCGAGGCCGCCGGGGTGGAGGGCGGCGAGGTGACGCTCGACGCCGGGCAGTCCTCGCAGTACCTCACCGCGCTGCTGCTGCTCGGCCCGCTCACCCGCAAGGGCCTGCGGATCCGGGTGACGGACCTGGTCTCGGCGCCGTACGTGGAGATCACGATCGCGATGATGCGCTCGTTCGGGGTGGAGGTGGAGCGCGACGGGAACGTCTTCGTCGTGCCGGCGGGCGGCTACCGGGCCACCTCCTACCCGGTCGAACCCGACGCCTCCACCGCGAGCTACTTCTTCGCGGCCGCCGCGGTGACCGGACGCGAGGTCACCGTCCCGGGGCTCGGGCGGGGCGCGCTCCAGGGCGACCTCGGCTTCGTCGACGTGCTGCGGCGCATGGGCGCGGAGGTGGAGGTGGCCGAGGACCGGACGACCGTCCGCGGCACGGGCGCACTGCGCGGTCTGACCGTCAACATGCGGGACATCTCCGACACGATGCCCACGCTCGCCGCGATCGCCCCCTTCGCGGACGGTCCGGTCCGGATCGAGGACGTGGCCAACACCCGGGTGAAGGAGTGCGACCGCCTCGACGCCTGCGCGGAGAACCTGCGCCGGCTCGGCATCGAGGCCGCCACCGGCCACGACTGGATCGAGATCCGCCCCGGCACCCCCGTCCCCGCCGGGATCAGGACCTACGGCGACCACCGCGTCGTGATGTCCTTCGCGGTGACCGGCCTGCGCACCCCGGGGATCTCGTTCGACGATCCCGGGTGCGTGAAGAAGACGTTCCCCGGCTTCCACGAGGCGTTCGGACGGCTCGCCGCCGGGTGGGGAATCCCCGTCCACGGCAAGTGACTTGGGCCGCCTGACCGGGGCCGGGGCCGGGGCGGCTGGGCCGCGGGGCCTGGTCCGGGGCCGGGTGAGTGGCTCACGGTGCCGGTGGTGCCTGCCTCAGTTCGGGCGTGGTGCCGGCCACCGAGGCCACCGCGAGGACGCACAGCAGTCCGCCGGTGATCAGGGAGGCCGTGCCGGAGGTCCAGCCGGCGAGCAGCCCCGCGCGGACGTTGCCCAGGTTGGGCCCGGCCTGGCCGACGATCGCCTCGGCGGCGGAGACCCGGCCGAGGAGCGCGTCCGGGGTGTGGGTCTGGACGATCGTCGTCCTGGAGACCACCGAGGTGGCGTCCGCGGCCCCGGCCAGGACCAGCAGGGCCAGGCCGGTCCAGGCGCTGGTGGTCAGGCCGAACAGGATCAGGGCGGCGCCCCAGGCCGCGGCCGCGCACAGCATCACCGGGCCGGGGCGGCCGAGCCGGGTGGCGGCGCCGGAGAAGGCCGTGGCGAGGAGGCCGCCGACCGCCAGCGCGGAGAGGAACAGGCCGAGGGTGCGCGGGTCGTTGCCGAAGCGTTCCGCGTTGACCAGCGGGAAGAGGCTGACCGGGAAGGACAGCACGGTCGCCGCCAGGTCGGTGATCAGGGCGCCGCGCACCACCGGGTGGGCGGTCAGGAAGCGCAGGCCGTCCAGGACGCCCTGGAGCCCCGTACGGGACGGCTCGCCCTCGGGCGGCAGCGGGGGCAGGCCGAAGGCGCCGTAGAAGGAGAGGCCGAAGGTGAGGGCGTCGACGAGGTAGCAGGTGCCGATGCCCAGCCAGCCGAGCAGCACACCGGCCAGGGCGGGGCCGAGCAGCATCGTCGCCTGTCCGGTGAGGTGGTTGAGGGCGAGGCCCGCGGCCACCTGGTCCTTGGGCAGCAGGCGCGGTACGAAGACGCCGGCCGCGGGGGCGCCGAGCGCGCCGAAGAGGGACTGGACGGCGACCAGCGCGAGGATCCCGGCCACCGGGACGTGGCCGGTGAAGCCCTGGACGGCCAGCAGGAGGGAGCAGACGGCCTGGCCGACGGTCGCCGTCAGGTACATCCGGCGGCGGTCGGCGCGGTCCACCCACGCCCCGGCGAACAGCCCGAACACCACCAGCGGCAGGGCCTGCGCCAGACCGACCGCACCGCTCCAGGCGGCGCTGTGGGTCGTGTCCCACACCTGGTACATGACCGTCACCATGGTCATGAACCCGCCGAGGCCGGACACGGTCCGGCCGAACAGCAGCCGCCGGTAGACGGGGGAGAAGCGCAGGGGCCTGACGTCGACGAACGAGCGGGTCAGGCTCATGAGCGCGGGAGCAACGGGAAGAACGGGAGCGGGAGGAGCACGAGCACCCCGGGACGCTAACCGGCGGCGGTGACCACCGCCAGCGAATTAACCGCGCCCCCGGCGGCGACTCCGGCCGCGCCCCCGGCGGCGACTCCGGCCGCGCCCCCGGCCAAGGCTCTGGCTGTGACCCTGGCCGCGACTCCGGCCGCGCCCCCGGCCGTGACCTCGGCCACGATCCTGGCCGCCGCGGCTCTGGCTGTGATTCCGGCCGCGACTCCGGCCGTGACCCCCGTCCGTCTCCCGGCCGTGCCTCGGCAGACCTGTCCTGTCAGGCTGATTCGTTGAGCAGGCGGCCCAGGTGTTCGCGGCCCGCCGCCAGCAGCCCGGGCAGTGGGGGCGCCGTCTCGTACCAGCGCTTCTCGTACTCCCAGCACAGCCAGCCGTCCCAGTTGTGCCGGGAGAGGATCTCGACGCAGTCGGACAGGGGCAGGATGCCGTCGCCGAGCGGCAGCGGGGTGGTGTCGTCGGCCGAGGCGATGTCCTTGACCTGCACGTAGCCGAGGTACGGCGCGAGGGCCGCGTAGGTCTCGGCGGGCTGCTCGCCGCCCAGCCAGGTGTGCATCACGTCCCACAGCGCGCCGACCTGCCGGTGTCCGACCGGCCCGAGGACGCGGATGGCGTCGGCGCCGGCCCGGTGCGAGTCGTGGGTCTCCAGCAGGACGCGCACGCCGAGCGCGGTGGCGTCCTCGGCGACCGTGCCGAGCCGCCGGGCGGCGATCGCGTCGGACTCGGCGGCGGGCAGCGCGGGGTCGGCGCCGGGGAAGACCCGGACGAAGGAGGCGCCGAGGTCGTGGGCCAGCCGGAGGAGCCCGCGGATCTCGTCGAGGACCGGGCCGTCCTCGCCGGGGGCCGCGGCGCGCGCGTAGCCCGCGACGCCCAGCACCTCCACCCCGGCCGCCGCGAACTCGGCGGCCACGTCGGCCCGTCGGGCGGGGCCGAGGCCCTGGTGCACGGGCTCTTCAGGATGGGCGCGCAGTTCGACGCCGTGATAGCCGTGGGTCCTGGCGAGGGCCAGCACGTCCGGCACCGGCAGACCGGGGACCCCGAGGGTGGAGAAGGCGAACCTCATGCTCACCAACCTACTTCTCACCCGCCGGTCGCGTGCAGGTCCAGTCGCCAGTCCTGGCCGACCAGATCGGCGCCGAAGGAGCGGTGCGGCTTCTCGGCGGTGAGCACGAAGCCGTGCCGCTGGTAGACGCGGCGGGCGGTGGCGAGGATGTCGTTGGTCCACAGCACCAGCTCCCGGTAGCCGACCCCGCGCGCGAAGTCGATCACCGCGCCGACCAGTCGGTCCCCGATCCCGAGCCCCCGGGCCTCGGGTTCGACGAGCAGCAGCCGCAGCCGCGCGGTGCCGGGCGCGTCGTCCCGCACGCACATCACGCACCCCACCGGTCGGCCCGCCCACTCGGCGATCCAGACCCGCTCCAGATGCGGGTCGTGGTCCTCGGCGAAGTCGGCGACGATCCGGGCGACGAGCCCCTCGTAGTCGGTGTTCCAGCCGTACTCGGCGGCGTACAGCGCGGCGTTGCGCTGCACGATCCAGCCGAGGTCGCCGGGGCCCGGCTCGCGCAGCACCGGCTCGTCGGAGGGGGCGGGGACGTGGGCGTCGCCGAGGATCGTGCGGATGGTGCGCATGGCCTCGGCCAGCCGCGGGCGCTCGCCGGGGGCGACGGCGCCCAGCATCGAGCCGACCGAGTCCCGCGCCCGCTCGTCCAGCACTCCGGCCGCCTCCCGGCCGCGCGCGGTCAGGCAGACGCGCCGGCGCCGGGGGTCCTTCCGCGAGGGCGCGCGCTCGACCAGCCCGGCCTCCTCGAACTTGTTGAGGATGCGGCTCAAGTATCCGGCGTCCAGGACGAGATCGGTGCGCAGGTCGGCGGCGTCGGTGTCGTCGGAGTGCGCGAGCTCGTAGAGCACGCGGGCCTCGGTGAGGGTGTAGGGGGCGTAGAGGTGGCGGCCGTAGTCGAGGGCGCCGATGACGTTGGTGTAGAAGCGGTTGAACGCGCGGATGTCCTGGACGGTCATGGCTGTCACCCGGGTGTCCCGATAGTTGACTGAGTCAGAGATGCCGCCTCCAGAGGCTATCCCGCGACCCCGTCCGACCGGAAGCCGTCGGCCCGAACGGCGGTCACGCAGGCTTTACTTGTTCTTGTTGCCCGGGCGTGGTCCAGCTTTTGACTTCGCCGCCCCGCCGCCGTAGGTTTATACACGAACGTCACTTATGTCCGATTCAACTTCGGTCGTGGCGTGGTCCGCCGAAGGGCCCGGGCGGTGCGGAACCGGCACCGAGGGCGGGGCGGACGCGCTCAGAGCTGCGCGCAGGCTCTGGAGTGCACGCAGGGTGGCCCCCGAAGCGGCCGCCGTCACACAACCACACCCTCGGAAAGAGGCGAAATCATGCGCGCGCACACCACTCGCATCAAGAGGATCGCCATCGCCGCAGTCTCGGCGCCGATCCTGGCGCTCGCGGCCGGAGCAGGCGTGGCCAGCGCGGCCACCAACTCCGCACCCGCCCACCTCGCCAGCTACCAGGACGACCACGGCGGAGGCGGGGGCCACGGCGGAGGTTACGGCGGAGGTGGCTACGGCGGCGACCGCGGCGGCGGCTACGGCGGACACGACCGCGGCGGCGGCTATGGCGGCTACGGCGGCTACGGCGGACACGACCGCGGCGGCTGGGGCTGGGGCAACGACGACGACTACGGCTACGGCGGCTGGGGCGGCGGCTGGGGCGGGGGCGGCGGCTGGGGCGGTGGCGGCTGGGACTGACCGGTCATCGTGAGCCACACCCCGTGAGATCGAAGGGTGGGTCCGGGTGCCCGACCGGGCACCCGGACCCATGTCGAGGAACCCCCTGCGGGCCTGCGGGCCCCGTGGCCGTGGAGGCGGTGACCGGATGAGGATCGTCTGTGTGGGCGGAGGCCCGGCCGGGCTGTACTTCTCGATCTCGGCGAAACTGCGGGACGCCGGGCACGAGATCGTCGTTCTGGAGGCGGATCCGCCCGAGGCCACGTACGGCTGGGGCGTCGTCTACTGGAACGACCTGCTGGACATCCTGCACGGGAACGACCCCGAGAGCGCCCGGGAGATCAGCGCCGGCTCCGTGCTGTGGCAGCAGCAGGAGATCCGGGTGCACGGCGACCGGCACGACGGCGCGGCGTACTTCGGCGGCTACGGCTACAGCATGGGCCGCGCGGCCCTGCTCGACGTGCTGACCCGGCGCGCGAGGTCGCTCGGTGTGGACGTACGGCACGGTGAGCGGCTCGCCGACCCCGCCGACCTGCCCGACGCCGACCTGGTCCTGGCCGCCGACGGCGCGAACAGCCGTATCCGGCAGGCCCGCGCCGACCACTTCGGCACCCGGCTGGAGACCGGCCGCAACCCGTTCATCTGGCTCGGCACGGACCGTCAGTTCGACAGTTTCGTGTTCGCCTTCGAGCAGACCGACGCGGGCTGGATCTGGTTCCACGCCTACCCGTCGTTCAAGGGCGTCAGCACCTGCATCGTGGAGTGCTCGCCGACGACCTGGCAGGGCCTGGGCCTGGACACGCTCGACGAGCAGGAGGCCCTGCCCCTGCTGGAGAAGATCTTCCACCGCGCGCTCGACGGCCACTCCCTGATGAGCAGCTCGCGCGGCGCTCCGGCGAAGTGGCAGCGGTTCACGCACATCAGCAACCGGACGTGGCTCGACGGCAGTGACGGGCGCCCCGTCGTGCTGGCCGGCGACGCCGCCCACACCACCCACTTCACGCTCGGCTCCGGCACCCGGCTGGCCATGATCGACGCGATCGTCCTGGCCCAGGCCCTCACCCGCTTCCCGGACCCGCGGACCGCCCTGCGCGAGTACGACAAGCACCGCCGCGCGGAACTCCATCCCGTCCAGGCGGGCGCGCGCACCAGCATGGCCTGGTTCGAGCAGCTGGACGACTACGTGGACCGCGACCCCGTCGACTTCGCCTACGCGATGGCCGTCCGCCAGGGCCGCCACTCGCCCTGGCGCTACCAGTTCCACCTCGCCACCCAGCTGGGCACGGTACGCCGGGCCCGCCGCGCCTACGACACGGGCCGCCGCTGGTACCGAGACCGCAGAAGAGGCGAAACGGCCCTCCCGCTGCTGGGCCGGCCACCACACTGACGCCCCCCGGCCGGCCCGACCACACGCGGGTCCGCCGCCGGGCCCGCGGCCGGCTCCGCTCCCGGGACCACACGCCCTCCGACCGACCGGCCGACCGCCGGCCCGGCTACCGGACCGGTCGCACGCGGGACTGCTCCCGGGGTAGCGGGGTAGCGCACTCGGTCGCCGGGCCCGGCTACCGGACCCGGGTCGGTCGCACGCGGGGCGGCTCCCCGGGGTGGGGTGCTCGGGCGGCGGCCGCGGGGGCGGGGCCGGAGCGGCTCCGTCGTGTGCGGCCGGGCACCGGGCCTGCGGGCCACGGGTGTTCAGGCGCGCGGTACCCCCGAGGACCCCCGGACCATCAGTTCGCCGCGTGCGGTCGCGATGCCGCCCGGCGGGGGCTCCTCGCGGCCCATGGCGATGCGGCCGGCCCGGGTGCCCGCCTCCGCGAGCGGGAGCCGCACCGTCGTCAGCGCGGGCACCGCGTCGATGCTGAACGGCAGGTCGTCGAAGCCGGCCACCGAGACGTCCTCGGGGATCCGCAGTCCCGACTCGCGCAGCGCCGCGCACGCGCCCAGGGCGACGGAGTCGTTCGCGGCGACCACCGCGGTGAGCGTGGGGTCCCGGCGCAGCAGCTCCAGCGTCGCCTCGTACCCGGCCCGGCGGTCGTACCGTCCGTGCACGGTCCAGCGCGGGTCCTCCTCGATGCCGGCCGCGGCCAGTGCCGCCCGGTGGCCCTCCAGCCGGTGCCGGGTGGTGGTCCGCTCCTCGGGGCCCGCGATGTAGCCCAGCCGCCGGTGCCCGAGCCCGATGAGGTGCTCGGTCAGCTCCCGCCCGCCGCCCCGGTTGTCGAAGGTCAGCGCCACCGCGTCGGTGTCCGGCGCCGGCGGCCGCCCGCACAGCACCACGCGCGTCCCCGCGTCCGCCAGCTTGCGCAGCTTCGCCGCCACCGCCGCCGCGTGCGGCGCGTTCTCCATGGCCCCGCCGGTCAGGATCACCGCCGCCGCCCGCTGCCGCTGGAGCAGGGTCAGATACGTCAGCTCCCGCTCCGGCGACCCCCCGGTGTTGCAGACGACGGCCAGCCGCTCGCCGCCCGCGCGTCCGCCGGGCCCGCCGATCTCGGACTGGATCGCGCTCGCCATGATCCCGAAGAACGGGTCGGCGATGTCGTTGACGAGGATGCCCACCAGGTCGGAGGTGGCCGCCGCGAGCGCGCTCGCGGGACCGTTGAGGACGTAGTCCAGCTCGTCCACCGCCCGCAGCACCCGCTCCCGCGTGGACGCCGCCACCGGGTAGTTCCCGTTCAGTACGCGCGACACCGTCGCGGGCGAGACCTGGGCGCGGGCCGCCACGTCCGCCAGGGTCACCGTCATCTCGTCGTCCTCCGGTCACGCGTCATGTCGTACGCCGTCGCACACAGCCTGCTCAAAGGAAGCCCCCTTGCCGTGCAGACCATAAGGCCATAACCCCGGGTTGTTCGCCCCCTCGAACAACTCGACCCCGTCACGGTCTTGTACAGACCAGTGCACAAAGGCTAGCTTCTGTATATATAGAAAGCGCTTGCTGCGTTGCTGAGACGCACGCGGACGAAGGGAATCACGTGACACGCAAGACGGTGCGTATCGCCATGAACGGCGTGACCGGGCGCATGGGCTACCGCCAGCACCTCGTCCGCTCCATCCTCGCCCTGCGCGAGCAGGGCGGTCTCGACCTCGGCGACGGCACCGTGCTGTGGCCGGAACCGATCCTCATCGGCCGCCGCGAGCACGCGCTCCGCGAGATCGCCGACCGCCACGGGCTGGAGCACATCTCCACGGACGTCGCCGAGGTCCTCGCCGACCCGACGGTCGACATCTACTTCGACTCCCAGGTGACCTCCGCCCGCGAGTCGGCCATCAAGCAGGCCATCGCCGCCGGCAAGCACGTCTACACCGAGAAGCCGACCGCCACCGGCCTGGACGGCGCCCTGGAGCTGGCCCGCCTCGCGGACGCGGCCGGCATCAAGCACGGTGTCGTCCAGGACAAGATCTTCCTGCCCGGCCTGCTCAAGCTGAAGCGGCTCATCGACGGCGGCTTCTTCGGCCGGATCCTCTCCGTCCGCGGCGAGTTCGGCTACTGGGTCTTCGAGGGCGACTGGCAGGAGGCGCAGCGCCCGTCCTGGAACTACCGCACGGAGGACGGCGGCGGCATCGTCGTCGACATGTTCCCGCACTGGGAGTACGTGCTGCACGAGCTGTTCGGCCGCGTGAAGTCCGTCCAGGCCCTCACCGCCACCCACATCCCGCAGCGCTGGGACGAGAACGGCAAGCCCTACGACGCCACCGCCGACGACGCGGCCTACGGCGTCTTCGAGCTCGACGGCGGCGCGATCGCCCAGATCAACTCCTCCTGGGCCGTCCGCGTCAACCGCGACGAACTCGTCGAGTTCCAGGTCGACGGCACCGAGGGCTCGGCCGTCGCCGGCCTGCGCAACTGCCGCGCCCAGCACCGCAGCGCCACCCCCAAGCCGGTTTGGAACCCGGACATCCCCGCCACCGAGGTCTTCCGCGACCAGTGGCAGGAGGTCCCGGACAACGGCGAGTTCGACAACGGCTTCAAGGCGCAGTGGGAGCTCTTCCTCAAGCACGTCTACGCCGACGCCCCCTACCACTGGGACCTGCTGGCCGGTGCCCGTGGCGTCCAGCTCGCCGAGCTGGGCCTGAAGTCCTCGTCCGAGGGCCGCCGTCTCGACGTACCGGAGATCTCGCTGTGACCATCCGGCTCCCCGCCCCGGACGGGACGCTGCGCCCGTACGAGCCGCGCACCGAACCCCTCGCCCTCACCCCGGGCACGCCCTTCACCTCCCGTACGGTCTTCTCGGCGGCGCACGTCGTCGCCGACCCGTTCGCCGACGTGTCCCCGGACTCGCCCGCCGCCGTCGACTGGGACGCCACCCTCGCCTTCCGCCGCCACCTGTGGTCGCACGGCCTGGGTGTCGCCGAGGCGATGGACACCGCCCAGCGCGGCATGGGCCTGGACTGGGCGGGCGCGGCCGAGCTGATCCGCCGCAGCGCCGCCGAGGCCAAGGCCGTCGGCGGCCGGATCGCCTGCGGCGTCGGCACCGACCAGATCACCGGCGGCACGCTCGCCGAGATCCGGGCCGCCTACGAGGAACAGCTCGCCCTCGTCGAGGAGTCCGGCGCCCAGGCCATCCTGATGGCCTCCCGGGCCCTGGCCGCGGCCGCCTCCGGCCCCGAGGACTACCTCGACGTCTACGGCCACCTGCTGCGCCAGGCCGCCGAGCCGGTCGTCCTGCACTGGCTCGGCCCGATGTTCGACCCGGCGCTGGAGGGCTACTGGGGCTCCTCCGACCTCGACGCCGCCACCGACGTCTTCCTCGACGTCATCGCCGCCCACCCCGACAAGGTCGACGGCATCAAGGTCTCCCTGCTCGACGCGCAGCGCGAGGTCGACCTGCGCCGCCGTCTGCCCGAGGGCGTCCGCTGCTACACCGGCGACGACTTCAACTACCCCGAGCTGATCGCCGGCGACGAGCAGGGCTTCAGCCACGCGCTGCTCGGCATCTTCGACCCGCTGGGCCCGCTGGCGGCACAGGCGGTCCGGGTCCTCGACACGGGCGACGCGGAGGGCTTCCGCCGTCTGCTGGACCCCACCGTCGAGCTCTCCCGCCACCTCTTCCAGACCCCCACCCGGTTCTACAAGACGGGCGTGGTCTTCCTGGCCTGGCTGGCCGGCCACCAGTCGCACTTCACCATGGTCGGCGGCCTCCAGTCGGCCCGTTCCCTCCCGCACTTCGCCCGCGCCTACGAACTCGCCGACGGTCTGGGCCTGTTCCCGGACCCGAAGCTGGCCCAGGAGCGGATGAAGAACCTGCTCTCCCTGTACGGAGTCGACCAGTGACCGGCGACCTGTCCCGCTTCTCGATCAACCAGATGACCGTCAAGCAGCTGTCGATGCCCGAACTCGTCGACACCTGCCTGGAACTGGGCGTGCCGGGCGTCGGCCTGTGGCGCGAGCCGGTGCAGTCGTACGGCGTCGAGGCGAGCGCCAAGCTGGTCCGCGAGGCGGGCCTGGCCGTCACCACCCTGTGCCGGGGCGGCTTCCTCACGGCGATCGACCCGGCCGAGCGCGCCGCCGCCATCGCCGACAACCGACGGGCCGTGGAGGAGGCCGCGACCCTCGGCACGGACACCCTCGTACTGGTCTCCGGCGGTCTGCCGGCGGGCTCCAAGGACCTGCACGGCGCCCGGGAACGCATCGCGGACGCCCTCGCCGAGCTGGGCCCCTACGCCGAACGGCACGGCGTCCGGCTGGCCATCGAGCCGCTGCACCCCATGTACGCCTCCGACCGCTGCGTGGTCTCCACCCTCACCCAGGCGCTGGACCTCGCCGAGCGCTTCCCCGCGCACCAGGTCGGCGTCACCGTGGACACGTACCACATCTGGTGGGACGACCAGGCGCCCGCGCAGATCGCCCGGGCCGGCGCGGGCGGCCGCATCCACACCTTCCAGCTCGCCGACTGGACGACCCCGTTGCCCGAGGGCGTCCTCAACGGCCGTGGCCAGATCGGCGACGGCGCGATCGACATGCGCGAGTGGCAGGGCTACGTGGAGGCGGCCGGCTACAGCGGCGCCATCGAGGTCGAACTCTTCAACGACGGGCTGTGGGCGCGGGACGGCCGCGAGGTCCTGACCGAGACCGCACACCGCTTCATGCAGCACACGAACCCGTAGCGGGCCGCCGGGCGACCCGGCTCAGCGCCCCTCGCCCGGCGCATCCGGCTCCGTCATGACCAGGGCCGCGAGGTCCAGGAAGGCGTTGGCGGTACGGGACCTGAGCCTGGAGAGGTCCAGGGCCCGCGGCATCGAGAGGTGGGGGTCGTAGGGGACCACGATCAGGTCCCGGTGGCGGTCGGCCAGCCCGGAGCGGGCGACGCCGGAGAGGGACTGGTTGACCACGTTGAGGGTCGCGGTCACCACGGCGCCGTCCGCGAGGGCTCCCCAGCCCCTGTCGCGCAGCCCGTCGAGGATCTCCTCGACGGCGGTGGTGCCGTGCTCGGGTGTGCAGCAGACCACGAGCTGGTCGGTGTGCTCCAGCACGACGTCCGCCGACGCGTCGAACCGGCCGGCCCAGTCCGTCAGGACGACCGGGTAGTGCCGGGCCGCCAGGGACAGGATGTGGCGGTACTCGTCGGCGTAGGCGGGGCTCGGCGTGGCCCGCAGGGCGCGGCGGGCGAGCACCTCCAGCCCCGACGGCAGCTTGCCGGTGTGCCGGCGGACCTCCTCGTACGGGGCGTCCGCCGGCAGCTGGGCCAGCCGGCGGGGCGGTGCGGACGCCGTGGGCGGGAGGTGGCCGTGCAGGTCGCCGGTGTTGGGCGCGCCGTCCAGGGCCAGCGCGGGCTGCCCGCGCAGCGCGACGAAGAGCGAACCGAGGACGACGGTGGTGGTGGCCCGCCCGGAGTGCGCCTGCACACCGACCAGGGTGATCCGGCGGCTCCGCCGCAGCGGGCGCCGCACCAGCGCCAGCCTGTGCGCCCGCCCCGCCCGCCCGAAGTAACCGAACGACGGCCCCCGAGCCCCACCCCCGTCCGACGGAGAACCACTCCCGGTCGACGGCTCCGCGTCCCCGTCCCGCCGCCCGCCCCGATCCGCCGCCCGCCGACCCTCGTCCGCCGTCTGTCGGTCGGCTTCGGTCACCCCTTGCCGGGAGTCTTCGTCCGGTTGCCGGGGTCCGGGGCGCTGCGCGGTCTCGTCCGGGGTCTGTTGGGCTTCGTGGTCCGTGAGTCGGGCTTCGGTCCAGCGCTGGGCCTCGGTCACCTGGCGGAGCATTTCGCGGGTCCGGCGTTCGAGTTCGGCCGTCCGCCGCTCGCCCGGCAGCAGTTCGGGTGCCTCGGTGCGGACGCGTTCCGCGACGGGGGCGCCGGCGGGCGGCCCGGACTGTCCGCCGCGCATGGCCGCCGCGATCGCCACGTACTGGGCCAGCTTGTCGGCGACCTCGCCGGCCGACGGGCGTGCCGCCGGATCCGCGTCCAGGCAGAGCAGCACGAGGTCCCGCAGCGGCTGCCAGGTATCGCCCGACCAGCGGTGCATGCCCTCCGGCAGCCCCCGCAGCGGGGCCCGGGGACGGCTGCTGACCAGCCGCAGGAGTTCGCCGAGCTCCCTGATCGTGCCCGGCCTGGTGGGCGGTGCGCCGGTCCCGTGGTACTCGCCGTCGATCGCGCAGTCCGACAGCCCCGTCAGCAGCACCGTGCGCTCCAGCACCACCACGGAGTCCGCGGAGAGGTCGGCCGGCAGCAGCTCGTTGAGGTGGCAGATGCTCAGCGCGCTGGCCAGGTGGAAGCCGAGCTGGAGGCTGGTGAGCAGGTCGAAGGCGCCCAGCTGGTCGGGCCCGACGTAGGCCAGCAGATCGCTCAGCCGGGGCGGCTGGGCGTTCGAGCCGCCGGCCGACGGGAAGAGTCCCACGGCGATCCACCGGACCCTGCCGTCCTGGCCGGTGTCCAGCAGTTCGGGGGCGTACCGGCCGCCCATCCGGCGCAGCGCCTCCGCCTCGGTGTCCAGCAGGCGGGCGGTGGACGCCGGGAGTTCGGGCCGTGCGACGCGCAGCGCGGCCTCCCCGGTGCCGGGGGCCTGGCCGAGGTAGACGACGGTGCGCCGGCCGGGACGGCGGCCCCGCAGCGCGTAGGGGCCGAGCGTGGTCGGATCCTGCGGTGTCAGCGCGTTCCACACCGGCGGCCGCACCACCCGGGGCGGCGCCTCGGGGGCGGCCGGCGCGGGGGCGTTCACCCCGAAGCGGGCCATCAGCCGCCGCTCCACGGCGGTGAAGGACGAGGAGCCGGCAGGCAGCCGGTCCACCCCCTCGGGATGCGCGAGCCAGGCCGGGAAGTCCGGTGAACGGCCCGCCAGTTGCTCAAGGCGTCGGCCGATGCGCCGGCTGGTGCGCAGGAGTTCGCCGCTCGGTACGGCGTCCAGCAGGGCGGTCTTGCACTCCTCGGTGAAGTCGAAGACGCGGTGCTTGGCGGGCAGCGGGCCGGGCACGGGCGCGGGGTAGGGGTGGACGAGGCCGCCCAGGAAGACCTCCGCCAGATGGGTCGTACGGGCCTGCCACGGCACCGCGGACTGCACCAGCCGCATCACCGGCACGGTCAGCGGCGAGACGGCGGCCAGGTGGGCGGCCAGCCGGTAGGCCTCGGGCGAGGCGGCGTCCCGGAAGTGCTGGAGGCTGCCCACCTGGCGGGAGGCGACCGGGGCGAGCCGCCGGGGACGGGCCAGCAGGGGGAGCTCGACGGTGGTGCCCGGCGAGGTCAGCAGCTCGGTCCAGGTGCGCAGGGAGGCGGCCGTGGGCTGGAGCACGGGCACGGGCAGACCGGCGAAGTCGATCGGCAGGACGCGGTCGGTGATCCGCCAGGAGGTGGCCGCGCCCCCCGGCCGGCGCGTGGTGGCCTGCCAGCGGTCCGCCTGGATGCCCGAGCCGTCCCACAGGGCGGGCGGCAGGGTGTGCAGGATCGCCACCGGACCGCCCGCCGCCCACTCCATCAGGACGTCGTGCACCGCGCCGCTGCGCCACCCCGAGCCCATCCCGTCGCTGACGACGAAGACCAGGGTCTGCCCGGACGGGTCGACCAGCATGGACGGCGACTGCTGGGAACTGTCCGGGTCGAACGGGTGCCCGCGCAGCACCGGCCCGCCGGGCGCGCGGGTGTCGATGCCGCGTACGTGGATCGACCGGAAGGCACCGATCCGCTGCATGCTCGTCAGGAGTTCGGCGGTGAGCCGGTGCCAGAGCAGCATCGACAGACCGTCGTCCACCACCAGCACCAGGTTCAGCCAGCGCTCCCGCCGCGGCCGCAGGACCACGTCCGGCAGCCGGGTCTCGGCGAGCTGGGCGGCCGTGGCCGCCTCGTCCACCTCGCGCAGCCGGGGGCTCGGCCGCTTCCGTTTCAGGGGGCGCAGCGCCCGCCCGATGACCAGTTCGTCGCGCAGCGCCTTCTCCTCCGGCACGAGCAGCGGGAGCGCCGGCCGGCCCGGGTCCGGCCGGGGCAGGGACGTCGGCAGGTCGGGGAGCGCGGGGGGCAGCGGTGCCGCGTGCAGCTCCGGCATGGTCAGCGGCGGCAGGTCGGGCTCGGACGGCGAGGGCTCCGGCTCCACCTCGGGCTCCGGCCGCGGTGCCGGCCGGTCCGGCGGCGCGGGGCGGGCGGCCGGCACGGTCCGGCGCAGCATCCGGGGCAGCGGCTGGTCGTGCCCGTCCCGCGGCAGCCGGCCGGCCAGCCACAGCACGTCCAGCACCTCCTGCGGGTCCAGGTCGTACCCGACGCCCTTGAGCACGCCCAGCAGCGCACCGAGCCGGTCCGCCCCGGTGTCCCCGGCCTCCCCCCGGGCCCCCGGCACGGTCAGACCGTTCCCGTGAGCTGGTGCAGGACCGCGTCGAGCAGCCCGTCGGCGTCCAGGTCCACGCCGTTGGTGCGCAGGAACACGGCGTTCAGGAGCTGGTCGGTGGCCAGTTCGCCGGGCGCGCGGCGCCGCAGGAAGGCCTGGAGCAGGTCGTCCACCTCCGGCAGGATCTCCGGACCCAGGTGGGCGGCGACGATGGCCCGCAGCCGCTCCTCGTCGGGCATCGGCAGGGCGAGGCGGATACAGCGGCGCAGGAACGCGGGCGGGAAGTCGCGCTCCCCGTTGCTGGTGATCACGACGACGGGGAACTCCGTGCACTCCACCCGGCCCTGGCGCACCCTCACCATGCCCCGGTGATCGGCGGTGAGGACCTCGACGTCCGCCATCTCCTCGGGCAGCCGGGCCAGTTCGGGGATCTCGAACACGCCCTCCTCGAACACGGTCAGCAGGTCGTTGGGCAGGTCGACGTCGCCCTTGTCCATCTCGTCGACCAGCAGGGCGCGGGGTGTGCCGTGCGGGGCGAGCGCGGTACCGAGCGGGCCGAGCCGGACGAAGGTGCCGATCCCGGGTTCCGACTCGCCCCGGTCCCGGCTCAGCGTGGTCTCGCGCAGCCGGCCGATCGCGTCGTACTGGTAGAGCGCCTCCTGCACGCTGGAGCGGCTGTTGACCGGCCAGCGCAGCAGTTCGCCCAGGCTCAGTTCGTGCGCCACGGCACGGGCCAGCGAGGACTTGCCGGTGCCCGCCGGCCCGGTCACGAGCAGCGGGCGGCGCAGGTGCAGGGCCGCGTTGACGACGTCCGCGTGCTCGGGGGCGACCAGATAGGGCAGCGGCCCGGAAGCGCCGCCGGCGGCCCGGAAGCGGCGCCAGGGCGGGGCCGGGGGCATGGTGACCGGGCGGGCCACACCGTCCCCGCGGAAGATCCGCCAACTGCCGTGTGCCGACATGCTCATGCGTTCTCCTGGGGTTCGGCCAGCTGCAACCGGGGCACCGAGCGGTCCGCGTCCGACCAGGCGAGGACGGGGCGGCCGGCGTACTGCCGGGGACTGCCCAGGCTCATCGCCCGGTACGCCCTGGTGCCCTCGGGCAGTGCGCGCACGGGCACCATCGACAGCCGGGCCAGCGCGTGCGAACGGACCGGCCGGCCGCGGTCCCACATCACCACGGGCACCCCCATCATCAGACACGTCTGCACGATCTCGTCACGTGAGCGAGGGGGGACGTCCACGGCGACCCGGACGGCGTCCTTGTCGGCCAGCAGGGCGCCGTAGACCTCGCTGCGGCCCTGGGCGGGGTCGTCGAACGTCAGCAGGGCGTCCGAGTCGAGAAGTCTCCAGCGGTGGCGCCAGTCGGGATGGAAACGCTCGTGCCGGTGCAGGAGTTCCGGGCAGGTGACGACCACCGGGAACTCGGCGCCGAGCACCGCGGGCAGCTCGTCCGGGCCGAACACCCCGGCCGGCGTGCCGTCGCCGGTGCCGTCGGCGAGGCCCCACTCGTCCACCGACAGGTTGAGGTCGTCCCGGTCGACGAGGAGTTCCAGCACCGGCCGCCCCCGTTCGGGCGTGGCCCGGTACAACGACTCCAGGACCTTGAGGAGTTCGCGGCCGGCCTCCGCGCCGGAGTGCGGTGTGTCCGCCGCCGCCGACGTCTGCCGGGGCCCGCCGCCCTCGTCGCACCACACCCGCAGCAGGTAGCGGTCCGCGTCCGCCCGCTCCACGCGGGCCGTCACCCGTGCGGGAGCGGTCCGTTCGCGTTGCGCGCGCGCCCACTCCTCGGCGTCCGTACGGCGCTCGACCAGCGAGGTGGCCGGGATGCCCAGCCGGTCCACGACCGACATCGTCCACAGCCGCAGCGACCCCTGCGCGGCGGGCGGCGCGAGGGCGGCGAGGTACTCGACGGCCCGCAGCAGGCCCGGGACGCGCAGTCCGTCCGCCTCCGTCCGGCTGTCGCCCGGCAGGCACTCCAGGTGGTCCATGACGGCCTGGACCGTGCCGTCGGGGATCGCGGCGGCCAGCGGCAGCGCGGCCCGCACCACCTCGGGCAGCCTGGCCCGCAGCGTGCCGGGCAGGGTGTCCAGCTGCCGCATCAGCTTGCGGTGCTCGCGCGGCGACAGCAGCCGGGGCACGGGGGACAGCCGGCCGGCCGCCAGCAGCGGCGCCACGGCCCTCGGCTCACGGCGGCGCAGCAGCTCCACCAGTGCGGCCAGTGCCCTCGGCTCGGTCAGCAGCAGGCCCGCGAACTCCTCGGGGGTGGGCGCGGACCGGTCGTCGAGCCAGTCGTACCCGCACTGTTCCGCCACGGCCTGCGCGTAGTCGATGCGCCGCATCGCCAGCGGCATGTGCTGGTCCACCAGGTCCACCAGCACGTCCAAGGCGGGGTCGTCCGGGTCGGGCTCCGGCGCGTCGAACAGCGCGGCCGCGCCCGCCGCCCGCAGCTCCGCCTCGATGCGCTGCCAGGGGATGCCCCAGCTGCGCCGCGCGATGTGCTGGGTGCTGTGCGGCAGGGGCCGGCCGTCGACGGGGTCGTGGGGCGGCATGACGTGCCCGGCGACGATGCCCACCACCGCGTTGCTGCCGACCGACCACAGCGGGCCGCCGCTGTAGGAGGGGCCGATGGCCATGCCGGTGGCGTCGCCGTCGACGTAACCGACCGCCTCGTCGCAGGTCTTGACGCGTACGTCGGCGAAGGAGTGGCTGAACCCGCTGCTGTGCCAGGCGCGCAGCGACTGGCCGACGGTCATCGGCAGCCACTGCGGCAGCGCCACGGCCCGGCTCGGGACCTCCTCCAGTTGCAGGACGGCCAGATCGCCGAGCCATTCGTGGTCCTCGTTCCGCGGCGCACCGGGGGTGCCGTCCCGACGGCGCGGGGGCACCCAGTGGGCGACCCGGGCGGCGTAGGTGACCGTGGTGGTGACGCCGTGCACGGCGACCCGCACGGTGTGGTCGGCCGGCCGGCGCGCGTCGAACGGTCCGCGGCCCAGCGCGTCGTTGACGACGTGGGCGCAGGTCAGCAGGTGGTCCCGGGTGAGCATCACCCCGGCGCCCACGCTGGTGGGCCGGGAGGGGTCCAGCACCGAGACCACGCAGTGCCGCGGGTCGGCCGAGGCCGAGCGGTCGGGCTTGGAGAACCAGCCCATGGGTCAGTCCGTGGCGCCGGTGCCGGGCCGCCAGGTGGCCGAGACGGTCAGGTGCGCCTGGCCGTTGCCTCCGACGATGCCGAGTCTGAGGTCCTGCCCGACCTGCACGCCGAAGGTGACGCTGACCTCCTGGGGAGGCCGTTGGGAGTCGGACACCGCGTCGTGCACCTCCTGGAGGAACGGCCCGAGCGGACGCAGTGTGCTGCGCAGCGTCTCTACGGCGTGGGCGGCGAGGGGCCGCCCGCCCCGGGACACCGGCACGGTGGCCCCCATGCCGTCCGGGAGGTCGCCGGACGGCTCAGCGGGGGCGGCCGACCGTTCCCCCGGGGTGAGCTCGAACCGCACTACCGTCCCGTCGGCCAACTGGAGTTCGCTGAAGTCCGACACGCCTGCCATTGTGCCGATCACGGGCCCGTCGGGCAGCCGGAGGGACAAATCCCGTTTCTCCGGTGCCGGTTCGGCCGACGGCCCCGGGGTGGCAACCCCTCGGGAAATCCCCTGTGAGGGCCTCTTCACACAGGCGTTCCTTGTCTTCTCCTGTTCAGGAAATGACGTCCTGCCAATTTGCTGTGGTTCACCTGTCGGTTGGTGAACACACGTATCGCCGCCGTTGCCGTGGCCTCCGCCGCGCTCGTCGCGGCCGGTGCCACGGCGGTGAAGCTCGGCGACTCCGTCACCTTCACCGGTCACGCCACCGGCATCGAGGCGGGCAGCAAGGTGACCCTCCAGCTGAAGGACGGCGGCACGTGGGTGTCGCTGCCCGCGTCCGCGAAGCTCAACGACGCCGGCGGCTTCAAGCTGGTGAGCACGTTCGACGACAAGGGCCGCGAGGTCCTGCGGGTCAAGGACGGCAAGACCGTGTCCAAGACCGTCGCCGTCACGGTCCGCTGACCCCGGTAACCCCTGAGAACCTGCCCCACCCCGTCCGATCCGGGGTGGGGCAGGTGCCCTCGGGACGCTCACGCGTCGGCCGATCCTATGGATCCCATGGGCCACCTGTCCTTGCCGCGGAAAATCTTGGACCGCCGTACAACCCTGCCCCCACCTCGCCGGTCTCACCCGGTATCAGAACTTTCGGAGGGGGATCCGGGGGGATCGCGGGGGTTCTGATACGGAGGGGAAGGCCGAGGGGCCCGGTCGACGGACCGGGCCCCTCGAATCGTCCGGCCCGCCGGGTCCTTCCGGCCCGCCGGGTCCTTCCGGCCCGCCGGGTCCTTCCGGCCCGCCGGCTCCGGAGGCCCCCTAGAAGAACACCCCGCACCGCAGCAGCACGTTCGCGTACGGCCGGGCCTCGCCCGTACGGACGATCAGGCGGGCGTCCGCCGACAGGGCCTTCAGCCGCTCGTGCGGCACCAGCGCCAGGCCGGGAAAGTGCCCGTCCAGCAGCGCGGCGGCGGCCGGATTGGCCTCGCGGACCTCGGTCGCGGCCGTCGCACCCTCCACGACCAGCTCGGCCAGCAGCCCCTCCAGCACCTCGGCGAAGGACGGCACCCCGGCCCGGAAGGCGAGGTCCACCACCCGCGGCCCCTTCGGGATCGGCATCCCGGCGTCGCAGACCAGCACCCCGTGCCCGTGCCCCAGCCCGGCGAGCGCCCCGGAGAGCCGGCGGTTCAGGATCCCCGCCCGCTTCACAGCGCCTCGACCTCCGCCGCCGTCGGGTACGACTCCTGCGCGCCCCGCTTCGTGACCGCCGCCGCCCCGACCCGGGCCGCGTACGCCGCCGCCTCGGCGAGCGGCGCGCCCGCCCCGAGCCGTACCGCGAGGGCCGCCGTGAACGCGTCCCCGGCGCCCGTGGTGTCCACCGCGTCCACCTTCACGGACGGCACCGACCGGGTGCCCTCGCCGTCGGCGACCAGCGCGCCCTCCGCGCCCAGGGTCACCACCACCGACTTCGGGCCCTTCGCCAGCAGCAGGCGCGCCCAGTCGGCCGGTTCGCCGCCGGTGCACGCCTCGCCGAGGATCACCTTCGCCTCGTGCTCGTTGACGATCAGCGGGTCGCAGGCCGCGAGGACCTCCTCCGGAAGCGGCCGCGGCGGGGACGGGTTGAGGACGAACCGGCTGCCCGGGGCCAGGCTCCGCACCGTCTCCACGACCGTCTCCAGCGGGATCTCCAGCTGTGCGGAGACCACCCGGGAGGCGTGGAAGAGGCTGCCCGCGGCCTGTACGTCCGCGGGCGTGAGCCGGCCGTTCGCGCCCGGCGAGACCACGATGCTGTTGTCGCCCGAGGGGTCCACGGTGATCAGCGCGACGCCCGTCGGCGCCCCGCCCACCAGCACGCCCACCGTGTCCACCCCGGCCGCGCGCTGCGAGTCCAGCAGCAGCCTGCCGTGCGCGTCGTCGCCGACCCGGGCCAGCAGGGCGGTGCGGGCACCGAGCCGCCCGGCCGCGACCGCCTGGTTGGCGCCCTTGCCGCCGGGGTGCGTGGCGAGGTCCCCGCCGAGCACCGTCTCCCCGGCGGCCGGACGCCGCTCGACACCGATCACCAGGTCGGCGTTGGCCGATCCCACGACCAGCAGGTCGTAGTCGTACATCACATGACTCCCTATGCGCATGGATCGGGGCGGCCGGGGCGTGCTGCGACGGCCCGGCCGCCTCCCTGACGGATCAGCCCGTGAACCCGGCCACGTTGTCCTTGGTGACCACCTTCACCGGGACCTTGACCGTCGACTCGACCTTCTTGCCCTCGACCGCCTTCAGCGCGTTGTCCACGGCGATCTTCCCGAGCTGGGAGGGCTGCTGGGCGACCGACGCGTACAGCGTGCCCTTCTTGACCGCCGTCAGGCCGTCCGGGGTGCCGTCGAAGCCGACCACCGGGACCGACGTGCCGGCCTTGGAGCCGAGCGCCTTGATCGCGCCGAGGGCCATCTCGTCGTTGGCGGCGATGACGCCCTGGACGTCCGGGTGCGCCTGGAGCAGGTTCGACATCACGTCGAGGCCCTTGGTGCGGTCGAAGTCGGCGGGCTGCTGGGCCACCACCTGGATGCCCGGGTAGGCCTTGAGGCCGCTCGCGAAGCCCTGCGCGCGCTCGCGGGCCGCGGAGGTGCCGGCCTGGCCCTGGAGGATCACGATCTTGCCGTGGCCGCCGAGCCGTTCGGCGATCGTCTTCGCCGCCAGCTCGCCGCCGGCGACGTTGTCGGAGGCGACCAGGGCGTCGGTCTTCGCGTTGTTGACGCCGCGGTCGACGGCGATGACCGGGATGCCGGCCTTGCCCGCGGACTGCACGGAGTTGCTCGACGCGTCCGAGTCGACCGGGTTGACGATGATCGCGTCGAGGCCCGAACTCGTGAAGTTCTGGAGCTGGTTGGCCTGCTGGGAGGCGTCGTTCTGGGCGTCGGTCACGGTCAGGTCCACGCCCAGCTTCTTCGCCTCGGCCTGGGCGCCGGAGCGGATCTGCACGAAGAACGGGTTGTTGAGGGTGGACAGCGACAGACCCATCTTCGGGGCGGCCGAGGAGGAGCCGGTGTGCAGGAGCGAGGTCGCGGCGACCAGCGCCACGGTGACGACGGCGGCGAGCGCGTAGGTCCCGGCCTGCCTGCCCTTGTTCCCGCCGGTCCCGGCGGCCACCGGGGTCGCCCCGGCCTTGCGGCGCACGGTGTCCAGGAGCACGGCGAGCGCGATGACGACACCGATGACGACCTGCTGCCAGAACGCGGACACGTTCAGCAGGTTGAGGCCGTTGCGCAGCACGGCGAGGATCAGCGCGCCGATCAGCGTGCCGGAGGCCTTGCCGGTGCCGCCGGCCAGCGAGGCGCCGCCGATCACGACGGCCGCGATGGCGTCGAGTTCGTAGCCGTTGGCGGCCTGCGGCTGGGCGGAGGACAGCCGGGCGGCGAGCACGATGCCGGCGACGGCCGCGAACAGCCCGGACAGGGCGTAGATGGCGAGCTTCTGCTTGTTCACCCGCAGCCCGGACAGCCGGGCGGCCTCCTCGTTGCCGCCGATCGCGTACATCGAGCGCCCGATGTAGGTGCGGCCGAGCACGAAGGCCGCGATCAGGCCCATGAGGACCATGACGAGGACCGGCACCGGCAGCCAGCCGCCGAGCGTGTCGCCGAGGTGGGAGACCGAGTCGGGGAAGGCGATCGGAGAGCCGTCGGAGATGACCAGCGCGAGGCCGCGGCCCACCGACAGCATGGCGAGCGTCGCGATGAACGGCGGGAGTTTGCCGTAGGCGATGAGGAAGCCGTTGACGAGACCGGCCGCGAGGCCGGTGGCGACGGCCAGGACGACCGCGAGGACGACCGGCACCCCGTGCGAGGTCGCGCTCCAGGCCAGCACGGTGGCCGAGAGGGCCGCGACCGAGCCGACCGAGAGGTCGATGCCGGCCGCGACGATCACGAAGGTCGCGCCGAAGGCGAGGATGGCGGTCACGGCGGCCTGGACGCCGACGTTGAGCAGGTTGTCGGCGGTGAGGAAGTCGCCCGACAGCGCCGACATGGCGATGACGAGGACGATCAGCGCGGTGAGCGCGCCGTTGTCGAGGAGCAGCCGGCGCACGCCACCGGCGCCCGTGCTGCTGTTCCTGAGCGTGTCAGTGGCCACGTCCGGCCTCCTTGTCGGTAGTGGGGTTGCTGACGGCGAGCGCCATCACGGAATCCTGGGTTGCCTCGTCGGCGGAGAGTTCGCCCGCGATCCGGCCCTGGGCCATCACCAGCACCCGGTCGCTCATCCCGAGCACCTCGGGCAGGTCGCTGGAGACCATCAGCACCGCGGCTCCGGCGGCCGTCAGCTCGTTGATCAGCTGGTAGATCTCGACCTTCGCGCCGACGTCGATGCCGCGGGTCGGCTCGTCGAGGATCAGCACCTTGGTGTCGGCGAGCAGCCACTTGCCGATGACGACCTTCTGCTGGTTGCCGCCCGACAGGGTGCGCACCTGCTGCCCGAGACCCGCCATGCGCACGCCCAGCTGCCCGGCGATCCTCCCGGCGGCCACGTGCTGGCCCTTCAGGTCGACGATCCCGGCCCGGGTCGCCCTGCGCAGGGTCACCAGCCCGAGGTTCTCCTCGACGGAGGCGTCGAGCACCAGCCCCTGCCCCTTGCGGTCCTCCGGGACGAGCCCGATCCCGGCCGTCATGGCCGCGTTGACGTCGTACCGGCGCAGGGCGGTGCCGGAGACCTCCACGGCCCCCTCGTCGTAGGAATCCGCGCCGAACACGGCGCGCACGACCTCCGTACGGCCGGCGCCCACGAGCCCGGCGATCCCGACGACCTCGCCCGCGCGCACCTCGAAGCTCACGTCGTGGAAGACGCCGTCCCGGGTCAGTCCCCGCACGGAGAGCAGCGCGGCACCGGCCTCGGCCCGCTCCCTCGGGTACTGCTGCTCGATGGACCGCCCGACCATGAGCCGCACCAGCTCGTCCTCGGGGGTGGTGGCGGGCACCTGCCCGACGCTCCTGCCGTCCCGGATGACGGTCACCCGGTCGCCCAGGGCGGCGATCTCGTCCAGGTGGTGGGTGATGAAGACGATCCCGACCCCGTCCGCGCGCAGCTGGCGCACGATCACGAAGAGCTTCTCCACCTCCTCCGAGGTGAGCACCGCGGTCGGCTCGTCCATGATCAGCACGCGCGCGTCCAGGCTGAGCGCCTTGGCGATCTCGACCATCTGGAGCCGGGCGATGCCGAGTTCGCGGACACGCGCGCGTGGCGACACGTCGACGCCCACGCGCGCGAGGAGCACCTCGGCGTCGGCCTCCATCCGCTTGCGGTCGATCATCCCGAAGCGGCGCGGCTGCCGTCCCAGGAAGATGTTCTCGGCGACCGTGAGGTCGGGTACGAGGTTGAACTCCTGGTAGATGGTGGCGATACCGAGGCGTTCGGAGTCCTGCGCACCGTGGATGCGCACCTCCTCGCCGGCGGCCAGGATGCGTCCCTCGTCGGGGGTGTGGGCGCCGGAGAGCATCTTGATCAGCGTGCTCTTCCCGGCGCCGTTCTCACCGAGGAGCACGTGCACCTCGCCCCGGCGCAGATCGAAGTCGACGCCGTCGAGCGCGACCACACCGGGGAAGGACTTCCGTATGCCCTCGATACGCAGCAACTCGTCCGGGTCGCTCACGACGTGCTCCTTCGCACTGGGGGGACCGGCTCGCCGCACGAGCGGCGTGCGACGAGCCGGGCGGGGAGGGTGACGGACCGGGGCGGCCGTCCCTCGATGCGGTCGATCAGCGCGCGCACGGCGGCGCGCCCCAGCTCGCCCGTCGGCTGGGCGATGGCCGTGACCGGCGGGTCGGTGTGCACGAACCACGGGATGTCGTCGAAGGCCGCCAGCGCCATGTCGTGCGGCACCCGCAGCCCGCGCGCCCGGACCGCGTCCAGCGCGCCGAGCGCCATCAGGTTGTCGGCGGCGAAGACGACCTCGGGCGGCTCGGGCAGGTCGAGGAAGCCCTCGGTGACCCGCCGCCCGCTCTCGGCCTGGAAGTCGCCCTGGCCGATGTAGGCGTCGGGCAGCCCGAGGCCGTACGCGGCGAGCGCCTCCCGGAAGGCCTCCACGCGCTCCCGTCCGGTCGTGGTGGCCGCCGGTCCCGCGATGATGGCGAGCCGCCGGTGCCCGAGCCGGTGCAGATGCGCGACGAGGTCCCGTACGGCGGCCTGTCCGTCGGCCCGCACCACGGGCACGTCCACGCCCGGGATCCACCGGTCGACGAACACCATCGGCGTCCCGCCGCGCGCCGCCGCCAGCATCAGCGGCGAGCCGCCGTCGGTGGGGGAGACGAGCAGCCCGTCGATACGGCGGTCCAGCAGCGTCCGGACGTGGTGGTCCTGGAGCTCCGGCCGCTCGTCGGCGTTGCCGATGATGACGCTGTAGCCGTGCGCGCGGGCCTCCTCCTCGACGGAGCGGGCCAGCTCGGTGAAGTAGGGGTTCATCACGTCGCTGATGACCAGGCCGAGGGTGCGGGTCTGGTCGGTCCGCAGGGAGCGGGCGACGGCGTTCGGGCGGTAGCCCAGCGCCTCGACGGCGGCCAGCACCCGGGCGCGGGCCTCGTCACTGACCGACGGATGGTCGTTCAGGACCCGCGACACCGTGGCGACGGAGACCCCCGCCTCGGCGGCGACGTCCTTGATGCTCGCCATCGCCGCTCCACCTCCTCGTGGAACTCATGGAACCCGTGGAATCGATTACACGCTTGCGCGTAACGAGGATTGGAATCGATTACACGGGGGTGCGGCAAGGGGGTGGCAGCTGCTGAGACCCAATCGTGACCCGCGCCGAACCGGCTGACCGCGGCCGACCGAGGGCGGCGAGGCCGGTCAAGGGGCGTCAAGGGTGGTGAGGCTGGTCAGAGGGCGTCAAGGGTGGTGAGGCTGGTCAGAGGGCGTCAAGGGTGGCGAGGCCGGTCAAGGGGCGTCGCGGGGTGGCTGGCAGCCTGGCGGTCG
This sequence comes from Streptomyces sp. NPDC104367, assembly GCF_055583825.1. Classification (NCBI taxonomy): domain Bacteria; kingdom Bacillati; phylum Actinomycetota; class Actinomycetes; order Kitasatosporales; family Streptomycetaceae; genus Streptomyces; species Streptomyces sp. NPDC104367. The sequence continues at coordinate 330,294 of NZ_JBVJND010000008.1, forward strand.
TCAAGGGGTGGCTGGCGGCCCGGCGGTCGGCCGGCATCGTCCGCCGCGCCCGGCCGGGCACCCGGGCCATGCGGAAACCGCCCACGCCGGTGAACCCGGTGCGGGCGGTGGGTGAACCGGGTCCCGTCGCCGCACGCCGTCGCCGCACGGCTCGACCCGGTAGGCCACCTCGGTGCTCTCGCCGCCGCCGTGGTCGGTCCACGAGCGGCGCGGCAGCCGGGGTGCGTCGACATGAGGGGAGAGGGGGCTGCTCAGGAGCCGGCCTCTCGGGCGCGGGCGCGTTCTGCGCGCGCCGCGTCGGCGTTCTCGGGTGCGGGTGCGGGTGCGGGTGCGGGTGCGGGTGCGGGCGCGCTCCGCGTGCTCTGCGCCGGTGCGCCCTACCCCATCGGCTTCGGCTTGATGATCGCGAAGACCGCGCCCTGGGGGTCGGCGACCACGGACATGCGGCCGGCCATCATGTCGAACGGCGGTGCGAACACGGTGCCGTTCCGCTTGACCAGCGCGTCCACGGTGGAGTCGACGTCGTCCACCGCGAAGTAGGTCAGCCAGTGCGCCGGGGTGCCGGGCCGGTCCTCGCCGACCTGGGCCACGCCGCCGACGCCCCGCCCGCCGACGGTGAGCGACCAGTAGCTGTCCTCGGCGCCCTCCATCGGCTGGATCTCGATGCCGAAGGACTCGCCGTAGAAGCCGGTGGCGGCGGGTACGTCGCTGGTGTTCAGTTCGTTCCAGATCAGCGCGCCCGACTCGTTGACCAGCCCGGCGCCGTGGAAGTCGACCGGCTGCCACACCCCGAACACCGCGCCCTGCGGGTCGGCGGCGATCAGCATCCGGCCGAGGGAGCCGACGTCCATCGCCGGGGCGAGCAGGGTGCCGCCCGCCGAGACGATCTGGTCCTGGGTGGCCTGCGCGTCGGTCGAGGCGAGGTAGGTGGTCCACACGGTGGGCGGCTCCGGCTGGCCCTCCGGCGCCATCGCCGGGCCGATCCCGGCCACCGGCCTGCCGTGGAGCGTGCAGACGGCGTACCCGCCGAACTCCGGCGAGCCGACCTCGCCCTGCCAGCCGAACAGGTCACGGTAGAAGTCCAGCGCCGCCTGCTGGTCCTTCGCCATCAGGTCGACCCAGCACGGGGTGCCGGTCGCGTACGGAGCAGTGATCTCGGGCATGTCCAGCACTCCCTGCGCACGGAAAGGTGCCCGCGGAAAGGTCCCCGCGGGAAGGTCCCCCCGGCCCACCTTCACCGTCCGGCGCGGATCCCGCCACCCGGCCGACGGGGTCTCATCGCCCGGCCGACGGGGTCTCACCGCCGGCCCGCCGGGAGCCCCAGCCGTCCCCGGGTCACGACCAGCAGCACGGCCGCCGCCAGCACGGAGGCGAGCAGGAAGGCGCGGGTGGTGTCCTGCGCGCCGCCGTGCGGGAACATGTCGGACCAGGCCACCGAGAAGTAGTTGTTGACGCTGGTGTGCAGCAGCATGACCAGCGGCATGCTCTCGCCGGACCGGTTGAAGACCCACGTCATCACGAAACTGAAGGCGAGCGTGGTGACCATGAACTCGGCCGGCCGCAGCGGGCTCACCCGGGGTCCGCCGCCCCACTCCGTGAGGAACAGCGGCAGGTGCCAGGCGCCCCACAGCACCCCGACGACGAGGGTCGCGACCAGGGCGCCGTACCGCCGCTGCATGTGCGGCATCGCGAACTCGCGCCAGCCCGGCTCCTCCGCGAGTCCGGTGGTGACCATCTGGAGGACCAGCCCGGGGACGTACGCGGCGAGCACGGCGGCGGGCGGCAGCACGGGGTCCTGGTCGGTGAGCGCGGCGGAGGCGACGGTCAGCGCGGCCGGCACGGACACCGCGACCAGCGCGAACCACCGCCACCGCACCCGGAGCCCGGTCATCCGCCCCCGCCACGCGCGCAGCCCGGCCCGCCCCTCCGTCATCCCGGTGACGAAGAGCGCCGACCCGATCGGCCCGAGGTAGGCCCCCGGCAGCACCCCGAGCAACTGGCTCCCGAGGGCCCCGCCGGGAAAGGTGAAGCGCCAGATCCCCAGCCCGTTCCCGGACAGCACGTACGGCGTCCAGGCCAGCCAGCTCAGCGTCATGGCCAGCGAGAAGAACCAGATCAGCGGACGCCGTCGGATGCCGTCCCGCAGCGGCGCCGTGCGCTGCGGGGGCTGCGGCGACTGCGGGGTGAGGTCGGTGAGGGTCACGGGTGTTCCCTTCGGGAGGCGGGGCGGGGTGGTCCGGGAGGCGCGCCCCCGACACCTCCAGCACACCAGCGCGGCCCCCGCGGATCATTGCCGCGCACACCCCGACTCGCGGTACAGCAGGCTGTACCCGGCCCGCGTAAAGCCTTTGACGACCACGGGCGGACGATGGTCGTATCGACGGCCATGAGCGTGGACGACGTGGACGACGTGAGCGATGTGGACGACGACCTCGTACGGCGCCTGGTCGCCGGTCGGTTCCCCCGCTGGGCGGGGCTCGCGGTGCGGCGCTGGCCGTCCGGGGGCACGGTCAACGCCATGTACCGGCTCGGCGACGACATGGTCGTCAGGCTGCCGCTGGTACGGGGCGGCGCCGGGGACGTGTCACGGGAGCGGGAGTGGCTGCCCCGCCTCGCGCCCCTTCTGCCGGTGCGCATCCCCGAGGTGCTGGGGGCCGGGGAGCCCGCGCCGGGATATCCGTGGCCGTGGTCGGTGTACCGGTGGCTGCCGGGGAAGCTCCCCGAGGCGGGTGCGCTGACCGAACCGGCGGGACTGGCAGAGGACTTGGCCGCCTTCGTGACGGCGATGCGGAGCGTGACACTACAGCCGCCGCCGTCGGCGTACCGGGGCGGCCCGCTCACCGCGCTCGACGCGGCGACCCGGGCGGCGATCGGGCAACTACGCCTGATCCCGGGGGAGAACGTCGACTGCGACGCCGTCACCGCAGTATGGGAGGAGGCGTTGCTGACCCCGGACCCGTACGGGCCGCCGGTGTGGCTGCACGCCGATCTGATGCCGGGCAACCTGCTGCTCGACGACGACGGCAGACTGGCCGCGGTGATCGACTTCGGCTGTGCGGGGGTGGGCGACCCGGCCTGGACCCGGGGCCGCGCCCGGACCCTTTCCCAGGCACTGATCGCCCTCCCGTACTACCGCGACACGAACCCGGCGATGGCCGGCACGGCCCGCCACGTCATCCGGGCGGTGCTGGAGGAGACCTGAGGCTAGGCCGCGGCCAGCTCGCACCACACGAACTTCCCCCGGTTCCCGAACCGGGACAGCGGCTGCCACCCCCACAGATCCGAGCACGTCCGTACGAGCATCAGCCCGCGCCCCGCCTCGTCCAGTTCCCCGATCCGCTCCAACGGCACCGGCGCCCGCGGCGGTTCGGGATCGGCGTCCCACGCCCCGATCCGCAAGGTGCCGGGCGGCGCCCATCGCACCCGCAGCGCGGCCGGCCCCTTGGTGTGCCGTACGGCGTTGGACACCAGCTCGCAAGCTACTTGCGAAAGTGTGCTCTAAAGGATCCCAATCAGTGCAGGTCAGGAGGGGGTGCCGGGTTACCGCCTCTTCCGGCTACCGGGCTGCGGGCATGTTCCCGTCGCGCCAGTCGTTCACGCGCTTGCGGATGCTGGAGACCATCGGAAGCGTGTCGACCTCTTCGGGCTGGAACCAGCGAACATCCGTGGACTCCTCGGACACCGCCAGTTGCCCGGCCACGGGCCGCGCCAGGAAGCAGATGGAGAACTCCTGCCGTACCTCGCCGTCGTCGTAGGCGAAGACGTGGCGGGGGTTGGTGTACGTGCCGACGATGCCGACGATCTCGACCTCGTAACCGGTCTCTTCGCGGGTCTCGCGGACGGCACAGTCAGGCAGCGACTCTCCGATGTTCATGGCACCGCCGGGCAGGGCCCACATGCCGTTGTCACGACGACGCTGGAGGAGGATGCGCCCGGAGTCGTCGACAACGACCGTGGAGGCGGCGGGAACCAGGCTGTTCGCGCCCGGGGCGTCGGGATCGTCCTCGTAATCGCGCCTAGCCATCGGCTTCCCTTTCCCATACCGGAGTGCCCCGGTTCCACAGTTCGTCGACGTGCGACGCGAAGCGATCAAACATGCCGTCGTCCTGGTGACGACGCAGATGCAGTGTGGGGGCATCGTGTCCGACCCGATGCGTCAGCAACGGCGTGACGATCATGTCGTCATCGAAGCGGAACACGGACAGGTGGGCGTGTCCGTCGCTGTACCTCGCCTCGATGCCCTGCTGGCTTCTGATCTTCTCAAGCTCGGCGAGCGTCACGCGAATACGGGTAGAGAGAGTGAGCGCCACGTCTTCATCCTGCTCACGCGACCGCGTGAGATCGCTGTCGGGGTCACCGATCAGAAACCGGACTCGGCACCCCTGTGCGGCCTTCCGCCGCAGCGCGGTGCCGAACCGGGCCTGTTCCAGCCACAGGAAGTAGTTGGTGTACCCGGCGAAGGTCAGCTCTCGTTCGGCCTTGGTGATCAGCGACCGCCACAGAGAGGCCGGGCAACCGGACCGGTACGGATAGACGGACACGACTTCACGGTCCGGACCGACCTTGATGGCCTTCTTCGCTGCTGCTGGCCACAACACCGCCTCGTCCTCCCCGAGTGCTTCGCAGACGGCCCACCTGTGACGGGCACGGGGAACCCGCCCGGTCTCGGTGATCCATCGGCCGACGGTCTTGATATCGACGTCGCACTTCTCCGCCAACTGACGGTCTGTCATGCGGGCTTGGAGCATCGCACGGCGTAGAGCCTCATTCACTGGTACCCCCAGGGACGTTAGGCACGCTTCACACGGTAGACGTGCTCCGTGCCTAACGGTCGCGGAACGCAGTAGGAACGCACCGCCAGGGGCGGAAGTGTGGTGAGAGACGAGACCCCCGCGACCGCGCGAACGGCCCGGGGGCATGGACAACCTGAAAGAGCAGGTCGACATGAGCCAAGGTATCGCCCGCTTCGCCGAGTCGCCGTTGCGGCTCCGGCTCTCTTCTCCGAGGTACCACGAGTCCGCGCGCCTGAACCACGGTGTGGAGGCGTCGGCGTGAGCGGACACATCAACGTAGTGCGACTCCTGCCGTGGGCGGGTCCGGAAGGCAAGCCTTGCTACCTCGCAGGGGACGGCGCCGGAAGCTATCTCTCGCGCCTCGCGGACAACATGGAGGCGGTGCAACTCGGCCTGGCCGCCGACCTCGTCAAGGAAGCCAGGGGAATCCTTGACGGGCGCAAGTGGACTCAGGGCGAACTCCACTTGCTGGCCGTTCAGCTGACCGAGGCTCTCGCCGACGTGCACCGCGTCGCGGAGAGCCGGGGCGCACGCCTGCCCGATCCCGCCTGGGATGACCCCGACGTGATCGATGACGAGGACGAAGACGACCTCGCACGGCCCGTTGAGGCATCCGCATGAGCCGCGTCGTTCTGCGCTACGTGCCCCACACGATCCGGCATGTACCGGACGGCGGGGTCATCTTCGAAGCGTTCTGCGTGGCGTCCGGGTGCGACGAGACATCCGGCCCCCAAGAGGAACAGGAAACGGCCCAGGACTGGTGCCTGCGTCATACCGGCCGTACGGGCCATGACCTCTTCCGCCGTGTCGCGACCGACCACGCCCGCGTCACCCGGGACGAATGACCCGACCCGCTGAGCGACGGCGAGTAACAACGTTCAGCGGGTCGGCCGCCCCGCCCGTGCGTCCTCCCCCGTGGCGCAACGGGCGGGGCTCTCCCGTTTTCCGGGGTGCTTGGTCCTGGCTCGGGTAATGGCGCGCTGTGGCCACGCCGCCGGCCGGAGAGGCTTGGGGCGGGAGCTGCCATGGGGCGAGAGAACAGGGGGCCTTACGCTGCCCGGCGGATCGGGCAGTCTCTTGGGACCTGCCCGCGATAGCCCGATCGGCCCCCTGTTCTTGGAGGCTCGCCCCATGGTGGCTGCCTCAAGCCTCGGAGGCCGTCGGCCCCAGCCCGGTGACCGGACTCGCCACGGTCGCCGCCTTTAAGGAAAGAGAAGGAGAGTTCGACCGATCTGGCCGGAGTGACGTTCGCACACTCGGGGCTGCTTGCGGTCGTCACGCGGCTGCCGCCGGACCGGACCGGCCGAAGGCCGCACGCCGGGCCGGGCGGCACAGGCCGCGCGGCGCGCCGAAGGCGCGCCCTTGAGTAAGTAGAGAAAAGTTACGCCGATCCGGTCGCGCGCTGCTCCGAGCCTTCTCCCTGTGCGCCGGAAGGTCGGTGCGCAGTGGTGTTGGGCGGGCTCCTGGATGTTGGTTTGGTGCGCCGGTGCGGTCTGCGTGGACTTGCGGGCGTACTCCCTGGGCGGTTGCCGGACTCCATGAACTGATGGTCTGTCGGCGGCCGTTGGCGGGATGGTCATCTAGTTATTGCTGCTCGTGACGGTTCAGGCTTCATTCCGGCCGATTCCGGCACGGATTTATCGCCGCCTGGCCAACTCTATCGAGTCGTGCTTACGGAAAACTCATAGGCCCGCGTCGACGGCAATTCGTATAATCGAAGGAAAGTTAGCTGCGCCTGATCGGGGCGCATGGATTATAGCGCCCAACAAGCGCAAAGGAGAAAAACCATGAACACCCGCTACCTACTTCCCGATTTGAGGCTCTGGAGGCCACTTCATGCCCGCCGATTTCGGCAACAGCACCACGCGCAAAACCCGTACATCCGCTGCAGCGTCTGTTCCGGTCGGGTGTTCCGTCGTGCAGGCGCGCAGAAAACGTCTGCAAGCCCGCTCAGAGGGGGACCATGAGGGAGGGAGTGAAGATGAGTCGTCCCGCGCTCAGCGTCTGACCCGTGAACAGTGGCTTTCTGAGCATGTGGCGCGGGCCCCGAAGATAACGCCCGAACAGTGGCGTAAGACCCGCGCGATACTGGGACAGCGAGATATCGAGCTTGAATAGGGCTGAGCCCCGGTGACCGTGATGGCCATCGGGGCTCACTGCTGTGCGGCGGCCGCTACTGCGGCAGGGGCTTCCATACGGGCACGATCGCCTCGTGGTCGAAGCCCCGTCCCATGCGCCGTGCCGGATGCACCATGACAGCCTGCAAGTACTGAGCAAGGATGGCGCGTTTACCGGCTGTGGTGGCGTCTTCCCACTCGGCGCGGATCTGCTCGGGGCTCTTGCGCCGCTGGTCGCGGTCGGCCTGGTCGCGGCGGGCCTTGCTCAGGCTGGCGATCAGTTGTTTCTCCTGGGTCTCCAGGCCGGGCACGATGGCGAAGAACGACTCGGGGCTGACCTTGCCGCTGAGGTTGAAAGGGTGGGGTGACAGGGCTACGGGGGCTCCAGCCCGAGTTCGGTCTCGGCTATGAAGCCGTCGAGGATCTCGGGTCGGCGTTG